>NZ_CAKAKL010000008.1 GCF_916619195.1 Inquilinus sp. Marseille-Q2685 | reverse complement strand
TCTCGTCCTCGACCAGCCGCTCCCACGCCAGCGACCGCATGCACTCGGCGTCCAGCCCCGCCTCGGGCCGCGCCGCCGCCGCGGCCACCATCCCGGCCGCGCGCTCCCGCCGCTCCCGCCGGCGCTGTTCCTCCCCCGACGCCGTGCGCTCCTGCCGCCGCTCCATGAAGCCGGTGCGGATCCGCTCGGTCAGGGCGATCGTCAGCCGCAGCGAGCGCGTCAGCCGCGCCTGGATCGGCCCGAAATCCGTCGGCGCCTCCGGGTCCGGATGCGCCCTTTCCTGCTGCCGCTCGGTCATCCGCTTGCAGCGCATGTCGATCTCGGCCGCGTCGCGCAGCAGGCGCAGCGCCCAGCCCGTCCAGTTCATGTCGGGGTCGGTCGGCCGGTCCGGTTCGGAATGCGCCTCGTCCATGGAACGTATCATGAACACGAGTCGCATCGGAGCGCAATGAACATTGTGTTTATCGCCGGACTCCAAGGATATGTGCCGTGGTCAGATGAGAGAGGTCTGTGTAGTTCGGTTCTTATCTATCGTCGTCAAGACCCGTCAAAAAATCGTCGATATACGACCTCTGTCCCTTCGACAGATCGTCGCGTTTGCCAATTTCTTCAAAAATCGATTGTAGATTTAGTATTTCTGCCTGCACCAGCCTCTGTAGATCCACTGCAGGCAGGTTCGTATCTATGACCCACCCCTGTTTTTGCTCTGGATAAAAGCTAAACAGCCAGTCGTGCAGTATCTCAATGGCTGTCCAGCGCGGCCATTCCTCTCCGTGCTGAACGATCAATGCCAATATCGGGATGGCTGGGACGACTGCCGGATAATAAGTTCCTGATTCTGAATTTCCAAATGCATATTCCGTGTTCATTACCGACTGCCATGATGATGGTTCGTCGTGGACGTCTAATATATTTTTTAATTCCGCTGGAATTCTCCATTCAGGGCTGCTTGGCGGCCGCAGCCACTGCGTCCAATCTTGGGCGGCGATCGCGTCTTGTATGACGGATCGCGCACTCTTCCTATCCTCCATGAGCCAGAGCTCTTCTGCGAACCTTCTCACAATACTGTAGCCTAGCCGACATTCGATTGAACGGCCAGCAATCCAGGGCAGCAAGAGCGGAGGCATGGATTGCTTCGTCGGCTTCGCCTCCTCGCAATGACGGCTTTCGGAAGAGAAGGGAGGCCCGGCGGCGAGCTCGCCGGTATCCATCATCACGCGGTGTGCTCAGCTATCCCGGCACCAGGTGCTCCGTTGCCGCGCGCAGCAGCAGGATCTCCTGCAGCAGGCGTGACCGCTCGGAGTCCTCGGCCGCGCCGCCCGGCGGCGGAGCGGCGGCGGCGGGCAGCGCGGTGCCGTGGCGCAGGGCCTCGGCCAGGGCCGCGGTCTCGGCGGCGATCCATTGCCCGAACGCCGCATCCCCGGCCTCCGGCCGGTGCAGCCAGGCGGCGGTGGCGGCGCCGGCCAGCTGGCGCGCCAGGATGACGATGCTCAGCGCCGCGTCCAGCGCGTCGCGCTGCCACCAGGCCTCCAGCAGGGTGCGGCCGTGCGCCGCCTCGGCATTGCCGCTGGCCAGGCCGGCGGCGCGCCGCGCCGCCTCGATCGCCGCCTCGTCGCGGTCCGGCGCGAAGGCCAGGGCGGCGTAGCGGCCATTGGCCTCGATCGCCGCGGCCAGGGCCGGGCGCAGCTGCCGGTCCTCGCGGCTCGGCCACAGCAGCAGGCCTCCGAGCACGCCGATGGCGCTGCCCAGCACGTTGTAGAGCGCCCGCATCCAGGCCAGGGCCGGCTCGCTCGTACCCGGCTGCGACAGCTCGATCACCAGCACGAAGAGCGGGGTCAGGAAGAAGACGAACAGGCCGTAATTGACCGAGCGCACCGCCATGGTCGCGATCGCCAGCGGGAACACCGCGGCGGTCAGGGCGAGGGGCGTGTGCAGCACCAGGCCGAGCAGGGCCGCCAGCGCGCCGCCGAGCACGCTGCCGACCGCCCGTTCCAGCGCGCGCGGCCAGGTGGTCGCCACCGAGGGCTGCAGCACCAGCACCACCGCCATCGCCATCCAATAGGCGTAGGGCAGGCCGAGGATGTGGCTCAGCATCACCGCCCCGGCGGTGGCGACGGCGCAACGCAGGGCGTGGCGCAGCACCTCCGACCGCCAGCTCAGCTGCGCCCGCAGCGGCGCCAGCCAGGGCTGCCGGGCGGCGGGCCGGGCCCGGACCTCCGGCGTCTCGCCGGCCGAGCGCAGCTGGTCGACGATGGCGCGCAGCCCGGCCGCGACCGGCCCGTCGTCCAGCGTCCCGATCAGCCCGTCCAGCCGGTCCAGCGACCGCCGCCACGGGGCGCCGTCCTCGCGCCCGGCCGCGAAGGCATGGGCCTGGCGGTACAGCACCATCGCCAGGCGTCGCAGCGCCAGCCGCTCCTGCGGGCCGGAGCCGGACGCATGCTGGCGCAGCTCGCTCAGCGCGATCAGCCGGGCGAAGACCCGCTCGGCCCGGTCCAGCGCCAGCAGCAGCCGCTCCAGCGGGGCGGCCAGGCCGCGGCCTCGCAGGGTGCGGTCCAGCGTCGCCCGCCCGGTCTCGATCGCGCTGCGCACGGCGTGGCGGTAGCGCTGCGCGTGCAGCACCCAGTCGCGCGGGGCGGCGCCGGCGTCGAGCCGGGCGAGGCCGGCGGTCATGGCGGCGAGGCTGCGATAGACGGTGGCGACGCCCTCCCGGGCCGGCCGGAAGGGATGGATGCGCCAGATCGACAGGGCCAGCAGCATCGCCCAGGCGCAGCCGCCGAGATAGGCGGCGGCGAACTCGCCCAGCGCCGCCGGGGTGGGGGTGTGGTGGTCGACCGCGACGACGCAGGCCACCACCGCCAGCGTGCCGATCTGCCGCGCGGCGGCGCCGTAGACCCGGACCGCGCTGCCGATGAGGGCGCAGAGGAACACGATTGCCGTGGCCCAGGGCCAGCCCTGGGCGGAGGCCGCGGCGCCGGCGACCGCGAAGGCGCCGGACAGGAGCGAGAAGCCGGCCAGCGCCCGCACCCGGTCGCGGTTCGGCCCGCCGGGGTCGGCCAGGCAGGTCCAGAACGCGGCGATCGCGGCCCAGGCCAGGATCGGCGCTTGCAGCAGGCTGCCGATGGCGACCACGACGGCGCAGGAGGCGGCGGCGCGCAGGCCTTCGCCGAGGCTGAGGCTGCGCGGCGAGACGGCGATGGCGGCGCGGATCAGGGAGGGGCGCGGGGCCGCCGCGGCGCGGCTCATCCGCGGCACCGCCCTGGATCCCGGGGAAGGCTGCTCATCGTCGTCTCCATCTCGGCCGCGGGCCGCCCCTCTCGTGCTCCTCCCCTGTCTCGCCGAAGCAGGATAGCCTGTCCACCGGCCGATCGGCTGCGGCGCGAGGGCACGGCTGCCCTGCGATCGACGGGCAGCCCCGGCGCGCGGTTTCGGGCCATGATCGGGCTTCGAGAGTCTCCACACCGTCCTTGTGCAGCGAAGCGATCCGGAGGCCGCGCGCTTCGGCCCTGGATTGCTTCGTCGGCTTCGCCTCCTCGCAATGACGGTGAGGGGCGCAAGGGGTTCGCAAGAGAAGGAGAAGGCCGATGGACTACCGCAGACTCGGGCGCAGCGGGCTGAAGGTGTCGCCGCTGTGCCTCGGCACCATGATGTTCGGCGGCCCGACCGACGAGCCGACCGCGACCCGCATCATCGACCAGGCGCGGGAGGCGGGGATCAACTTCATCGACACCGCCGACGTCTACACCGGCGGCCGGTCGGAGGAGATCGTCGGCCGTGCCATCGCCGCCCGCCGCTCCTGGTGGGTGCTGGCGACCAAGCTGGCCAACCCGACCGGCGACGGCCCGAACGACCGCGGCCTGTCGCGCCGCCGCGCTTTCCTGGCGGTGGAGGACAGCCTGCGCCGGCTGGGCACCGACGCGATCGATGTCCTCTACCTGCACAAGGAGGATGCGACCACGCCGCTGGAAGAGACGGTGTCGGCCCTGGCCGACCTGATCCGCCAAGGCAAGATCCGGTATTTCGGCGTCTCCAACCACCGCTCCTGGCGGGTGGCGGAGATCTGCCGGCTGTGCGACCAGGCCGGGATCGAGCGGCCGGTGGTCAGCCAGCCCTACTACAACCTCCTGAACCGGATGCCGGAGGCCGAGCATCTGCCGGCCTGCGCCCATTTCGGGCTCGGCGTGGTGCCCTACAGCCCGCTGGCCCGCGGCGTGCTGACCGGCAAGTACAAGCCGGGCGCGGCGCCGGAGGAGGGCAGCCGCGCCGGCCGCCAGGACAAGCGCATGCTGGAGACGGAGTGGCGGCCGGAGAGCCTGGCGATCGCGGCGGAGCTGGCGGAGCATGCGCGCGGCCGCGGCATCACCCCGGGCCAGTTCGCTGTGGCCTGGCTGCTGAACAACCGCATCGTCACGGCGCCGATCGCCGGGCCGCGGACCGAGGAGCAATGGGCCGACTATCTCGGCGCGCTGGACTACGCCTTCACGGCGGAGGACGAGGCGCTGGTGGACCGGCTGGTGGTCACCGGACACCCGTCGAGCCCGGGCTACAACGACCCGGCCTATCCGATCGAGGGTCGTGTGCCGCGGGTGGGGTAAGGACTCAGAGGATAGGCCGGCGCCACCCAGATCCGGCCCGTCCTTATCACTCTCCCCCTCCCCCCGCGGGGAGGGGAATCGCAGATGAGTAATCGGGAGGGTTGCGAAGGGGGAGAGAAAGGATTCTGTGTGAGCGATCTCTGGAAGAGGTGGCTGGGATCCAATGTTGCTGTCGGTGCTTGGAGAAGTGCGCGATCCGCGGGACGTGAACGCGCGGCATATTTTGGCGGAATTGCTGTTCGTGGCATTGGCGGCAACGCTGTGCGGAGCGAAGAGTTGCGTGGAGATCGCGGAGTTTGGGGAGGCGCGGGAGGAGGATCTGAAGGAGATCCTGTCGCTGCCGCATGGGATGCCGAGCCACGACACGTTCAGCCGGGTGTTCCGGCTGCTCGACCCGGCCGAGCTGGAGCGGGCGTTCACGGCTTTCATGGCAGCGCTGCGGCAGGAGCTGGGCCTGCCGCCGCCGCGCGGGGTGGTGGCGATCGACGGCAAGGCCTTGCGGCGCGGATACGAGAAGGGACAGGCGTATCTGCCGCCGCTGATGGTGGGGGTGTGGGATGCGGAGACGCGGCTGGCGATCGCCGGCACCCGGGCGCCGGGCGGGTCGGAGGTGAAGGGGGCGCTGGAGCTGTTGAAGGGTCTGACGCTGAAGGGCTGCACGGTGACGGCAGACGCGCTGCACTGCCATCCGGCGACGGCCGAGGCGGTGCTGGCGGCCCAGGCGCAGTACGCCATCGGGCTGAAGGCCAACCACGGGCCGCTGTTCGCGGCGGCCGAAGCCGGCTTTGCGGCGGCCGGGGATCTTGCCTGCTTCGAGACCCGGGAGCAGGCGCATGGCCGCAGCGAGTGGCGCCGGGCTTCGGTGTTGCCGGTGGCCCGGCTGCCCGGCCTTTCCCGGGCTGAAGGGGATCGGCCGGATCGAGGCCGAGCGGACCGGCACGGACGGGAAGCGCGTCGCCTCGGTCCGATACATCGTTTTGTCCCGGCTGCTGTCGCCGGCCCGGCTGGCGACAGTCATTCGCACCCATTGGAGCATCGAGAACCATCTGCATTGGACGCTCGACGTGGTGTTCCACGAAGACGATGCCCGAACCCGCAAGGACAACGCGCCGCAAAATCTCGCCGTCATCCGCCGGCTTGCGCAGAACATCTTGCGTGCCCATCCGCTCGACAAGCCGATGGCCAGCAAAATGCGGCGCGCTCGCTGGAACAAAGAGTTCTTCTTCGAGCTCTTTACATACATGCGATAGCCCTCCCCCCGCGGGAGGGGTAGGGGGAGGGGGTGTCGATCAAAGAGAACCGGCGGCGGTCTCTTGAAAGGCGGGTAGTTGCGGCCTCTCTCATTCGCGCGCGGACGCGCGCAGACCCCTCCCCCTACCCCCTCCCGCAAGGGGAGGGGGAGGCTACAAGAGGAATGCCTGCGGACGCTCTCACGCCGTCTCCGCCGCCTTCAGCCCCAGCTCCTGCTCCATCGCCTGGCGCATCCGGAACTTCTGGATCTTGCCGGTCACGGTCATCGGGAAGGCGTCGACGAAGCGGATGTAGCGCGGGATCTTCTGGTGCGCGATCTGGCCGTCGCAGAAGCCGCGCACCTCGTCCGCCGTCAGCGTCTCGCCCTCGCGGACCCGGATCCAGGCGCACAGCTCCTCGCCGTATTTCGGGTCGGGCACGCCGAACACCTGCACGTCCTGGATCTTCGGGTGGCGGTACAGGAACTCCTCGACCTCGCGCGGATAGACGTTCTCGCCGCCGCGGATCACCAGGTCCTTGATCCGGCCGACGATGTTGCAGAAGCCCTCGTCGTCGAGCACCGCCAGGTCGCCGGAATGCATCCAGCCGGCGGCGTCCACCACCTCCGCCGTCTTGTCCGGCTGGTTCCAGTAGCCCCGCATCACCGAATAGCCGCGGGTGCACAGCTCGCCGCGCTGGCCGCGCGGCACGATCCGGCCCTCGGGGTCGACGATCTTGACCTCGAGATGCGGGTGGATCCGGCCGACGGTGGAGACCCGCCGCTCCAGCGGGTCGTCGACCGCGCTCTGGAAGCTGACCGGGCTGGTCTCGGTCATGCCGTAGCAGATGGTGATCTCGCGGATGTTCATCTGGCCGACCACCCGCTTCATCACCTCGATCGGGCAGGGCGACCCGGCCATGATGCCGGTGCGCAGGCGGGAGAGGTCGAACTCGGCGAAGCGCGGATGGTCGAGCATGGCGATGAACATGGTCGGCACGCCGTAGAGCGCGGTGCAGCGCTCCTCCGCCGCCGTGGCCAGCGTCGCCAGCGGGTCGAAGCCCTCGCCCGGATAGACCATGGCGGCGCCGTGGGTGACGGCGGCCAGGTTGCCCATGACCATGCCGAAGCAGTGGTAGAGGGGCACGGGGATGCAGATCCGGTCCTGTTCGCTGAGCGCCAGGCCGCGGCCGACGAAACAGCCGTTGTTCAGGATGTTGTGGTGGCTGAGGGTGACGCCCTTGGGCGAGCCGGTAGTGCCGCTGGTGAACTGGATGTTGGCCGGGGCGTCGAATTGCAGCGTGCCGGCCAGCTGCGACAGCCGGTCCCGCTCCGCCGCGCCGCCGAGGCTAGCGACGCTGTCGAAGGGGATGGTGCCGGGGGCTGCTACGCCACTTGGGCCGCCGATCTGGATGACGCTGCGCAGCGCCGGCAGCTTCGCCGCCCGCAGCCGGCCGGGGTCGGCCGTTGCCAGCTCCGGCGCCAGGGTGTTGAGCATGCCGAGATAGTCGCTGGTCTTGAACGCGGTGGCGGTGACCAGCGCGGCGCAGCCGACCAAGTTGAGCGCGTATTCCAGCTCGGCCAGGCGGTAGGCCGGGTTGACCGTGACCAGGATCAGCCCGGCCTTGGCGGCGGCGAACTGGGTCAGCGCCCATTCCGCCCGGTTCAGCGACCAGATGCCGATGCGGTCGCCGGGCGAGAGGCCGAGGGCGAGCAGGCCGGCGGCGAAGGCTTCGGCGCGGTCGGCGAGGTCCCGCCAGCTCCAGCGGATGCCCTGGGCCCGGTCGATCAGCGCCGGCCGGTCGGGCCAGCGCGCGGCGGCGCGGTCCAGCGCCCGGCCGATGGTCTCGCCCAGCAGCGGCGCGTCGGCGATGCCGCTGACATAGCTCGGTTCGCTGACCATTGGCGCCTCCCGATCCGCCTCGCTGTTGGAGGCAGTGTAGCGGTCGGGCGGAAAACGGCTAGTCGATCCAGCCGCGCACGTCGTTGGCGGCCACCAGCGCCTTGTCGAAGGCGCGGAGGTCGAAGCGGCGGGCCTCGTCTTCTTCGGCGGCGGTCAGCGGGTCGGCCCGGCGCATCTCGGCCTCCGCCTCGGCGTCGAGGCCCTGCCGCAGCAGGTCGGTGGCGTGCTTCCAGTTGAGCCGCTGCCGCGGGCCCGGGCCGGCGCCGGTCTGCGCCCAGTCGCGCAGGCCGATGCAAAGCGAGGTAAAGAGAAGCAGGCCGGGATCGCTGTTCGCTTCCTGGCTCATGGGGACTCCAAACGGTTCTGTTCCGGAATGACATGGTCCGGAGGCGCAGACGGGCAACCGGAACCGGGCGTCGGCGGGCTGTGCCGGCCCGCTCGCCGTCCGGACTAGACCGAAGAGGAGGAAGCGTCAACGACCGATGACGGGAGACGGGAGAACGGCAGGCCGTCCTCCCCGTCCCGCGGATCAGGCCGGCCGCGCCTGTGCGACCGTGATCATCCAGGACACGCCGAAGCGGTCCGCGACCATGCCGAAGCGCGAGGAGAAGAAGGTCGGGGCCATCGGCATCTGGATCTGGCCGCCTTCGGCCAGGGCGGCGAAGACCTTCTCCGCCTCGGCGTCGCTCTCGGTCTCCAGGGCCAGGGAGATGCCCTTGAACTCCGGCTTGCCCTGGCACATGCCGTCGGACGCGAACAGCATCGTGCCGCGGATGGTGACGCAGGCATGCATCACCTTCTCGGCCATGTCGGCGGTCATCGGGCCGCATCCCTCCTGGGGCGGCGCCTCCGGCTGCGGCGGCGCGTCCTTGAAGCGGAACAGCTGCTCGACCTTGGCGCCGAGGGTGCGGGTGTAGAATTCGAGCGCCTCGTCGCAGCGCCCGTCGAAGAACAGGTAGGGCTTGATCGCCTGGGAAACGGATTGCATGGCGGCGTTCCTCTCCTGGATAGGGGCCCGGATCGGCGCGGCGGATGCCGGCGCCGATCCGAGGACGGTGCGCGGCACCAGAATCCGACAGCGCCGCGGAATATTTTTGCCCCGGTCCGCCGATCCTACGCGGTTCCGGCGGCGATGCCGAGCCGGCCGGTTTTCATCCGCGATTCCAGCGGGTTGGCACTCTCATGCCGAGAGTGCCAAAATTTTTGAGGAAGGTTCTTGAAGCCGATTTTCGGCCTTCCTATGTCGGCATCCGTCGGGCCGGCGCCCCCTGCATTTCAGCGGCGCCGCCCTGCCCACATGACGCTATTGGCAAGACAGGAGTCCGCAATGACATTCCGTCCGCTGCACGATCGCGTGGCCGTCCGGCGCCTCACCAGCGAGGAGAAGACCAGGGGCGGCATCATCATCCCCGACACCGCCAAGGAGAAGCCGCAGGAGGGCGAGGTGATCGCCGTCGGCCCCGGCGCGCGGGATGAACGCGGCGAGCTCGTGCCGCTCGATGTGAAGGTCGGCGACCGCGTGCTGTTCGGCAAGTGGTCGGGCACCGAGGTCAAGATCGACGGGGAGGAGATCCTGATCATGAAGGAAAGCGACATCATGGGCGTGCTGGACGGCGCCGCCCTGCGCCAGGCCGCCTGAGGCGCCCGCGTGGTCGTGTTTCGTTGAGGAGGAATGAGCATGGCTGCCAAGGATGTGAAGTTCGCCACCGACGCGCGGGAGCGGATGCTGCGCGGCGTCGAGATCCTGGCCGACGCGGTCAAGGTCACGCTCGGGCCCAAGGGCCGCAACGTCGTGATCGACAAGTCGTTCGGCGCGCCGCGGATCACCAAGGACGGCGTGACCGTGGCCAAGGAGATCGAGCTCTCCGACAAGTTCGAGAACATGGGCGCGCAGATGGTGCGCGAGGTCGCGTCGAAGACCAACGACCTGGCCGGTGACGGCACCACCACCGCGACCATCCTGGCCTCGGCGATCGTGAAGGAGGGCGCCAAGGCCGTCGCCGCCGGCCTGAACCCGATGGACCTGAAGCGCGGCATCGACAAGGCCGTCGAGGCCGTCGTCGCCGAGCTGCGGACCAACGCGCGCAAGATCACGCGCAACGACGAGATCGCCCAGGTCGGCACCATCTCCGCCAATGGCGACGCCGAGATCGGCCGGTTCCTGGCCGAGGCGATGCAGAAGGTCGGCAACGAGGGCGTGATCACGGTCGAGGAGGCGAAGAGCCTCGACACCGAGCTCGAAGTCGTCGAGGGCATGCAGTTCGACCGCGGCTACGTCTCGCCCTACTTCGTGACCAACCCGGAGAAGATGCGGGTCGAGCTCGAGGACGCCTATGTCCTGATCCACGAGAAGAAGCTGTCCTCGCTGCAGGCGCTGGTGCCGCTGCTCGAGGCGGTGGTGCAGTCGGGCAAGCCGCTGCTGATCATCGCCGAGGACGTCGAGGGCGAGGCGCTGGCGACGCTCGTGGTCAACAAGCTGCGCGGCGGCCTGAAGGTCGCGGCGGTCAAGGCCCCGGGCTTCGGCGACCGGCGGAAGGCGATGCTCGAGGATATCGCGATCCTGACCGGCGGCACCGCGATCTCCGAGGACCTCGGCATCAAGCTCGAGAACGTCACGCTCGACATGCTGGGCCGCGCCAAGCGGGTGGTGATCGAGAAGGAGAACACCACCGTCATCGACGGCGCCGGGTCCAAGGACCAGATCCAGGGCCGCTGCAACCAGATCCGGGCGCAGATCGAGGAGACCACCTCGGACTACGACCGCGAGAAGCTGCAGGAGCGCCTGGCCAAGCTGGCGGGCGGCGTCGCGGTGATCCGCGTCGGCGGCGCCACCGAGGTCGAGGTGAAGGAGCGCAAGGATCGCGTCGACGACGCGATGCACGCGACCAAGGCTGCGGTGGAGGAGGGCATCCTGCCCGGCGGCGGCGTCGCCCTGCTGCGCGCGGCCAAGGCGCTGGACGGCCTGACCTGGGACAACGACGACCAGCGCACCGGCATCGATATCGTCCGCCGCGCCCTGCAGGCGCCGGCGCGTCAGATCGCGCTCAATGCCGGCGAGGACGGGTCGCTGATCGTCGGCAAGGTGCTGGAGTCGGACGAGCACGCCTTCGGCTTCGACGCCCAGGCCGGCGAGTACGGCGACATGTACGCCAAGGGCATCATCGATCCGGCCAAGGTCGTGCGCACGGCGCTGCAGGACGCGGCGTCGGTCGCCGGCCTGCTGATCACCACCGAGGCGATGGTCGCCGAGCTGCCGAAGAAGCCGGCCGAAACCCCGACCCCCGGCGCGGGCATGGACTACTGAGGAAGACCGGATCCGCGGGAAGGCGCAAGCCTTCCCGCCCTCATCAGCCCTCATCATTGGATATCGCTTCGGAGGTATCGCGATGGTGTTCAGAGCCATTCCCGGCCGGTTCCGGGGGGCCCTCGGCGGTGGGCTGGTCGCCCTGACGCTGGTCCTGTCCGGCGCGACGGCCCCGGCCGCGGGCACGCTGCCGCCCTTCGCCGGCCCGCAGTTCAACTCGGTCGCCCCGATCCTGCAGCAGGCGACGCCCGCGGTGGTGAACATCGCCGTGCGCGGCCATGTGCGCGAGCGCAATCCGCTGTTCCAGGACCCGTTCTTCCGCCGCTTCTTCGACATGCCGGAGGTGGTCGAGCGCGAGGTCCAGTCCGCCGGATCGGGCGTGATCGTCGATGCCCGGCAGGGCTATGTCCTGACCAACAACCATGTGGTGGACGACGCCGACACGATCGAGGTCACCACCAAGGACAACCGGCGCTTCAAGGCCCGGCTGGTCGGGCGTGACCCGGCGACGGACATCGCCGTGCTGCGGATACCGGGCGGCTCTTCGCTGACGGAGATGCCGCTCGGCGACAGCGACCGGCTGCAGGTCGGCGACTTCGTCCTCGCCATCGGCAACCCGTTCGGCCTGGGCCAGACGGTGACATCGGGCATCGTCAGCGCCCTCGGCCGCAGCGGCATCGGCCGCAACGGCGGCTACGAGGATTTCATCCAGACCGACGCCTCGATCAATCCGGGGAACTCCGGCGGCGCGCTGGTCGACCTCAACGGCCGGCTGATCGGGATCAACACGGCGATCCTGTCCGCCACCGGCAGCAGCGTCGGCATCGGCTTCGCCGTGCCGATCAACATGGCGCGCGCGGTGATGGACCAGATCATCCGCAACGGCTCGGTCCAGCGCGGGCGGATCGGCGTCTCGATCCGGGATCTGACGCCCGAATTGTCGCAGTCGCTGCGGCTCGACAGGACCGGCGGCGCGGTGGTGGTCTCGGTCGATCAAAGGTCGCCGGCGGCGCGCGCGGGGATCAGGGCCAACGACCTGGTCGTCGCGGTCGACGGCGCCCCGGTGCGAAATTCGTCCGAACTTCGGAACAAGATCGGCCTCTCACCGGTTGGCAGTCGCGTGGAACTCACGATCGAGCGGGACGGCAGGACCCAGACCCTCGCGGTCGAGGTGGCGCCCAGCGGACGCTCGTGATCGGCATGTCCCGGTTCGGGGCTTGAAAAGAGAGGACCAGAATGACCGGTTCCGCTTCTTCGATCAGCGCACGCGTGCTCGCCGCCTATCGCTCCAGCCGGAAGGCCGGGGCGGACGAATGGGCCGCGTGCGACAAGGCCTTGGAGGTGTTCCGCCGGGCTCATCCGGAGGCCTCCTCGGACTTCGCCAACACCTTCGTCTCCGACGTGCTGCGCGAGGCTTACCCGCCCACCCGCATCGCCAGCCTGGCCCGGAGGGCATCGCAGGTGCCCCGGCGGACGATACCCCCGGCGGGACAGCTGGTCCCGCAGGGCAGGGCGGGAAGCGGCGCCCGCCTGTAGCCGCCGCGCGCCCCTGTACCGTCTTCCGCCGACACGGCCCATGGCGGGCCGCATCGCGCAGCCCGCCGATTTCATCGCCCATTCATCTCAGGTCCGACGATGAAGATCGCCCAGATCGCTCCACTCTACGAAGCCGTGCCGCCGAAGCTCTACGGGGGTACCGAACGGATCGTCGCCCATCTGTCCGACGCGCTGGTCGATCTCGGTCACGACGTCACCCTGTTCTCCAGCGCCGACGCCCATTCGCGGGCCACGCTGGTGCCGATGCGCGACCAGGCCTTCCGGCTCGACCCCAGCCCGCTCAAATCCGACTACGCCGCGCATCTGTCGATGCTGCACGAAGTCCGCCGGCGGGCCGACGAATTCGACATCCTGCATTTCCATGTCGACCTGATCCATTTCCCGCTGTTCGAGGCGATCGCCCCCCGCACCGTGACCACCCTGCACGGCCGGCTGGACCTGAAGGACCTGCCGGAGGTTTATCGCCGCTGGCCGGACTACCCGCTGGTGTCGATCTCGGACTCCCAGCGCCTGCCGCTGGCCGGCGCCAACTGGGCGGCGACGGTGCATCACGGGCTGGCGGAGGACCTGTTCCAGCCGACGATCGCGCCGCGGGACGGCTATCTCGCCTTCCTCGGCCGGATCTCGCCGGAGAAGCGGCCGGACCGGGCGATCGAGATCGCCCGGCGCTCCGGCCGGCGGCTGCGCATCGCGGCCAAGGTCGACGCCGCGGACCAGATCTACTTCAAGGAGACGATCGAGCCGCTGCTGTCCGATCCCCTCGTCGAGTTCATCGGCGAGATCGGGGACGGCGCCAAGGCGGAGTTCCTCGGCAATGCCGCCGGGCTGGTGTTCCCGATCGACTGGCCCGAGCCCTTCGGCCTGGTGATGATCGAGGCCATGGCCTGCGGCACGCCGGTGATCGCCTGGAACTGCGGTTCGGTGCCGGAGGTGATCGACCACGGCGTGAGCGGCTTCATCGTCCGGTCGATGGAGGAGGCGGTGGAGGCGGTCGAACGGCTGCCGGAGCTGGATCGCGGCGAGATCCGCCGGAGCTTCGAGCGGCGCTTCTCCAGCCGGGTGATGGCGGAGCGGTATCTCGAGCTGTACGGCCGGCTGGCCGGCGACGGCGGCGTTCCCACTACCCTGCTGGCCGCCGAGTGAGCCGGCCCGAGCCCGAGCTGACTCCGGCCGAACCGGTCCCGGAGACTCCGCCGCCGCCCGACGCCTCGGCCCGGCGCGTGCCGCTGCGCATGTACGCGCTGAAGCATGGCGACACCTTCCTGGTGGCCGACGCCCTCGGCAACATCGCCGGCGACGATGATGGGCTGTTCCACAACGACCCCCGCATCCTGTCCCGCTTCATCGTCCTGCTCGGCGGCGAGCTGCCGTCGCTGCTCGGCGCGGGCCTGAGCCAGGACAACGCCGTCTTCACCAGCCATGCGACCAACCGGACGCCGTCGCCGCTGGGCGATGAGGGGCTGCCGGAAGGGGCGATCCATCTGCAGCGGTCGATGCTGCTGTGGGACGACCGGCTGTACGAGCAGATCCGGATCGAGAATTTCGGCCAGGCCGAGGTGCGGGTCCCGCTCGCGATCCGCTTCGGAGCGGATTTCCGCGACATGTTCGAGGTGCGCGGCGCCTCGCGGCTGCATCGCGGCCGGCTGGCCGGGCCGGAGGTGCGCGGCGACGCGGTGGTGCTGCGCTACACCGGGCTGGACAAGGTCGCGCGCCAGGCGGTGATCCGGTTCTCGGAGGCGCCGCAGCGCCTCGACGGCGACACGGCGGAGTTCCTGTTCCGGCTGCCGGGGCACGGCGCCTTCGACCTGTATGTCGAGGTCGGGGCGGAGGAGGCGGCCGAGGCGCCCGGCCGGGTCCGGTTCCGCCACGCCACCGCCCGGGCCAAGCGGCGGATGCGGACCCTGTCGCGGCACGGCACGGTGCTGCGCAGCTCCGGCCGGCTGTTCAACGACTGGATCGACAAGTCGCGGGCCGACCTGTCGCTGCTGGTCACCGAGCTGCCGACCGGGCCCTACCCCTATGCCGGCATCCCCTGGTTCTCGACCACCTTCGGGCGCGACGCGATCATCACCGCGCTGCAGACGCTGTGGCTGAGCCCGGTGCTGGCGCGCGGCGTGCTGCGCTTCCTGGCGCAGCACCAGGCGCTGGAGGCGTCGGCCTTCAAGGACGCCCAGCCCGGCAAGATCATGCACGAGGCGCGCCGGGGCGAGATGGTCGCGCTGGGCGAGCTGCCCTTCGGCGAATATTACGGCGGGGTCGACACCACGCCGCTGTTCGTCATGCTGGCCGGCGCCTATGCGAGCCGGACCGGCGACCTGGCGCTGATCGACGAGCTTTGGCCGGAGCTGCTGCGCGCCATCGGCTGGGTCGAGCGGGTGGCCGACGGCAATGACGGCGGCTTCCTCGACTACGCCCGCAGCTCGGAGAAGGGGCTGTCGAACCAGGGCTGGAAGGACAGCCACGATTCCGTCTTCCACGCGGACGGGCGCTTCCCGGAGGGGCCGATCGCACTGGTCGAGGTGCAGGGCTATGCCTTCGCCGCCCTGCGCACCATGGGCGATCTGGCGGCCCAGCGCGGGCTGGCCGACGATGCGACGCGGTGGCGGGTGCGGGCCGAGGCGCTGCGCGTCGCGGTCGAGGACCGGTTCTGGATGGAGGATCTGGGCTTCTACGCCCTGGCGCTGGACGGCCATGGCCAGCCTTGCCGGGTCCGCGCCTCCAATGCCGGGCATCTGCTGTATTGCGGCCTGCCGGCGCCGGACCGGGCGGCCAGCGTCGCGCGGCAGCTGCTCGACACGCCGTTCTACTCGGGCTGGGGCATCCGCACCCTGGCCCGCGGCGAGGCCAACTTCAACCCGATGTCCTATCACAACGGCTCGGTCTGGCCGCATGACGGGGCGATCTGCGCCGCCGGCCTGGCCCGCTACGGCGAGCGCGCCGGTGTGGTCCGGCTGCTCAGCGGCCTGTTCGAGACGGCGGTGAACTTCGACATGCGGCTGCCGGAGCTGTTCTGCGGCTTCCCGCGGGCGCGCGGCGAGGGGCCGATCGCCTATCCGGTGGCCTGCCTGCCGCAGGCCTGGGCCTCGGGCGCCGTGTTCATGACGCTGCAGGCCTGCCTCGGCCTCCGGGTCGACGGCGCCCGCAACCGCATCCGCATCGACCGGCCGCATCTGCCGATCGGGATCGAGACCCTGACGGTCGAGGCGCTGCCGGTCGGCGAGCGGCAAGTCACCCTGACCTTCCAGCGCATCGGCGACCGGGTCGTGGTCTCCCCCCAGGGCGCCCGGCCGCCGGAGGTCGACATCATCATCCGGATGTGAGGCCACCCGCCCGGCTGACCTGGTTCCCGCCCGGCGCTAGCATGGCGGCAAGGGGAGCCGGAGGCGGAACCATGGGCAATGGCTGGGAGGAGTCGGCGGAGGCCTGGATCGCCGACATGGGTGAGCACGGCGATTTCACGCGGCGCTTCGTGCTCGACCCTGTGATGACCGGGCGGATCGCCGGGCGCGGCTTCGCCACGGCGCTGGATGTCGGCTGCGGCGAGGGCCGGTTCTGCCGGATGCTGCGCCGCCACGGGATCCGACCGGTCGGCATCGACCCGACCGCGGCGCTGCTGCGGCGAGCACGCGCGCTGGACCCGGGGGGCGACTATCGCGAGGGCCGGGCCGAGCAGCTGCCGTTCGAGGCCGGCGCGTTCGACCTGGTGGTCAGCTACCTGACCCTGATCGACATCCCCGATCTCGACGCCGCCGTCGCCGAAATGGCGCGGGTGCTGCGCCCGGGCGGCACGTTGCTGATCGCCAACCTGGCCAGCTTCGTCACGGCGAACGGGGAGGAGGCCCACTGGGTGCGCGACGATGCCGGCCGGCCGCTGCACTTCCCGGTCGACCGCTATCTGGAGGAGCGGACGTACTGGACCAGCTGGCGCGGCATCCGGATCCACAACCGGCACCGTCCGCTCGGCCGCTATATGGCGGCGCTGCTCGGCCAGGGGTTGATCCTCTCGTTCTTCGCCGAGCCGGACGCCGTCGCGGGCGCCGATCCGGACGCGGCGGCGCGGTACCGGCGCGCGCCGTATTGCCTCGTGATGGAATGGACGAAGCCGGGCTGAGGAGATTTTCGCGGCGCATCCTATGAACGAATGACGCCTCGCCGGCCGGGGGCTGCCATCTTGCCGATGGCACCCCCGACGGCGTTCCCGCGCGCATCCCGCGGGCGCTCCAGCCGCGGCAGGCGGAGCGACGGTCCTGTACCGGCGCCCCGGGGGGCCACAGCGCCCGTGTCTGCGGGATCGAGGGACCCTTCGGACGGATGCGCCGGTCCTATTGCAGCATCGCCTCCGGCAGCGGCGAGCCGTGGTACTTCTGGTAGATGTCGTTCAGCTTCCTGTTCTTCAGATTGGCCGACACCCACTCGTTCAGCTTCTCCATCAGCCGCGGCTCGCCCTTGCGCAGCCCGATGGCGAGATCGAAGGTGCGGATCAGGAACTTCGGCTCGAAGGCCCGGTCAGGGCTCTTCTCCCGGATCTGGTTCACCAGCGTCGCCGAGGTGGCGACGATCTGGGCCTGGCCGGAGACGGCGGCGGTCACCATGGTCGCGTCGTCGTCGTAGCGCACCACCTGGAAGCCTTTCTCCGCCGCCAGCTTGGTCAGCTCCGTGTCCTGGGTGGTGCCGCGGGTGACGGTCACCGACTTGCCTTGCAGATCGGCCCAGTCCTTGATCGGCGCGTCCTTCGGGGCGCCGATCACCGACTGCAGCGCGGCATAGGGCTTGGAGAAGTCGATCACCTTCGCCCGCTCCGGCGTCACCGACAGGGTCGAGATGATGATGTCGGCCTTGCCGGTCTGCACGTTCGGGATGCGGGTGGCGCCCGTGGTCTGCACGAACTCCAGCTCCAGCCCCCAATCCTGGGCCAGGAGCTGGGCGGTCTCGACGTCGGAGCCGACCGGCTTCATCTGGCCGTCGATCATGCCCGAGGGCGGGATGGCGAGATCGGTCGCGATCCGGATCTTCTTGGCGGCCATGATGTCGTCCAGCAGGTCCGCCCGGGCGCTCACGGCGCCGAGGCTCAGGGCGAAGGCCAGGGCCAGCGCCCGGCTCCAGCGGATGGTCGGCTTCATCTGCGTCTCCTCCATGTTTGCGGATGTTCTGGTTGCGCGCGCGGGGCTCAGAGTTCGTTGGCGACGAACTGCTGCAGCTCCGGCGTTTCGGGGCGGGCGAGGATCTCGGCCGGTCCTTGCTCGTGCACCCGGCCGCGATGCATGAACACGATCCGATCCGCCACCCGGCGGGCGAAGCCCATCTCGTGGGTGACCATGATCATCGTCATGCCGCGGGCGGCCAGGTCCTCCATCACCTTCAGCACCTCGCCCTTCAGCTCGGGGTCGAGGGCCGAGGTGACCTCGTCGAACAGCATCACCTTGGGCTGCATCGCCAGCGACCGGGCGATGGCGGCGCGCTGCTGCTGGCCGCCCGACAGCTGCTCGGGATAGGCGTCGGCCTTCTCGCCGAGCCCGACCTGCTCCAGCACGCCGCGGGCCAGGGCGCGCGCCTCGGCCCGCGGCACCTTCTTCACCGAGACCGGGGCCAGGGTGATGTTCTGCTCGATGGTCAGGTGCGGGAACAGGTTGTAGCTCTGGAACACGATGCCGACGTCCAGCCGCAGCCTGCGCAGGTCGATCCCCGGATCGCTGACCCTATGGTCGCAGACCGTGATCTCGCCGCCGTCGATCGTCTCCAGCCGGTCGATGCAGCGCAGCGCCGTGCTCTTGCCCGACCCGCTGCGGCCGATCAGGGCCGTGACCTGGCCCTTGCCGACGGCGAAGGACACGCCGTCGAGCACGGTCAGGTCGCCGAAGCTCTTGCGCACGTCCTGCAGCATCACCATCGCGGTCATCGCGTTCTCTCCCTGACTTGTCTTTGTGAGGCCCGTTCAGGCGAGGGCCGGTTTCAGCCGCGGCGCGGGACCCGTCCGGCGCTCCAGCCGCCGGCTCAGAAGCGAGATCGGGTAGCACATGGCGAAGTAGAGAACGGCGATCACCATGTAGATCGCGAAGGGCTGGAAGATCGAGTTGTTGACGATCTGCCCGGCCCGGGCGAGCTCGACGAACCCGACCACCGAGGCCAGCGAGGTGTTCTTGATGATCTGCACCATGAAGCCGACGGTCGGCGGCGTGGCGATGCGGACCGCCTGCGGCAGGATCACCTTGAACAGGCGCTGGGCGCGGCTCAGCGCCAGGCATTCCGCCGCCTCCCATTGCGGCTTCGGCACGGCCTCCAGGCAGCCGCGCCAGATCTCGCCGAGATAGGCGCTGACATAGATCGTCAGCGACACACCGGCGGCCAGCAGCGGCGGCACCTCGATGCCCAGCGTCGGCAGGCCGAAATAGGTCAGGAACAGCAGCACCAGCAGCGGCGTGCCCTGGATCAGCTGGACGTAGCCGCCGACCGCGGCGCGCAGCAGGCGGCTCGGCGCGATGCGGCCGAGGGCGACGCCGAAGCCGACCAGGCCGCCGCCGATCAGCGCCATCAGCGACAGCACCAGGGTCCAGAGCGCGCCCTGCAGCAGGAAGTCGAGATGGTTCAGGTTCAGTCCGGTCTGCATGGCGTCCTCGCGGGTCAGAGCGGCGTGCCGAGCCGGCGGCGGCGCGGGAACAGCACGAGGCCCAGCCCCCAGAAGCCGGCCCGCATGAGGAGCGAGAGGGCGATGTAGAGCAGCGCGACGACGATGTAGGTCTCGAAGGCGCGGTAGGTGTCGGACTGGATGAAGTTGGCGACCGCCGTCAGCTCCTCGGCCGAGATCTGCGAGACGACGGAGGAGGCCAGCATCAGCAGCACGAACTGGCTGGTCAGGGCAGGGTAGACCCGCTCCGTCGCCGGGCGCAGCACCACGTGCCAGTAGACCTGCGCCCGCGACAGGCCGAGGCACTCCCCGGCCTCGATCTGCCCCTTGTGGATGGAGTCGAAGCCGGCGCGCATGATCTCGGCGGTGTAGGCGCCGACATTGATGGTCAGCGCGATCACCGCGACGGTGACGGCCGGCAGCGACAGGCCCAGGCTGGACAGGCCGAAATAGACGACAAAGATCTGCACCAGGAAGGGCGTGTTCCGGATCGCCTCGACATAGACGCCGCACAGCCGCGACAGCCAGACCGACCCGCCGCGCCGGCCGATCGCGCACAGCGTGCCGAGCGCGAAGCCCAGCACGGTCGAAGCCAGCGCCAGGCGGATGGTCAGCCAGGCGCCGTCCAGGAACATCGGCCAGCGCTCGAGCACGACGGAGAAATCGAGGGACACGCCCATCGCCTGCTCCTCTATCCGGCGCCGGGGGAGGGGGCCTGCCCGGTCATGCGGTCATAGACGCGGAACAGGGCCTGGTTGCCGTTGCCGCCCTCGCCATGGGCCCGGGCGTCGAGATACTGGCTGGTGACCAGCGCCGTGGCGGGCAGGGGGACGGCCTTGCCGAAGGCCAGCTCCTGCACCAGGCGCAGGTCCTTCAGCATCAGGTCGATGCGGAAGCCGGCGCCGGCGTCGCCGGAGATCATCGCGGGACCGAGCCGGTCCAGCATCCAGGAGGCGGCGGAGCCGCCGAGCAGCACCTCGCGCATCTGGGCCAGGTCGACGCCGCAGGCCCGGCCCAGCGCCAGCGCCTCGCAGATCGCCTGCAGGTTGATGCCGCAGATCAGCTGGTTGCACAGCTTCACCGTCTGGCCGGCGCCGCTGTCGCCGACATGGGTGATGGTGGTGCCCATGCCGCGCAGCACCGGCAGCGCCCGGTCGAAGGCGGAGCGGGCGCCCCCGGCCATGATCGTCAGCGTGGCGGCGCGGGCGCCCTGCGGCCCGCCGGAAACCGGGGCGTCCAGCAGGTCGATGCCGGCGGCGGCGAGGTCGGCGTGCATCCGCCGCACCGCCTGGGGCGAGATCGTGCTCATGTCGACCACCAGCCGACCAGCCGGCGGCGCCGCCAGCAGGCCGCCGGGGCCGTACACGACCTCCTCCACCTGCGGCGTGTCGGGCAGCATGGTGACGACCAGGTCGGCGCCCTCGGCCGCCTCGGCCACGCCGGCGGCAGGGACTGCGCCCTGCGCCGCCAGCGCGTCGATTGCCGCGGGCAGGACGTCGAACGCTTGCACCGCGTGGCCGGCACGCAGCAGGTTCACCGCCATCTCGCGGCCCATGGTGCCGAGGCCGATGAAGCCGACCGTGTGGCGGGACTCCGCCATGGCTCAGCCCTCCCGCTCCAGCTGCGCCAGCTTCTCGACCCGGCGCTTGAAGTCCTCGCTGGGCTCGAACTCGGCGGCGAGATAGGCCGCGACCAGGTCGCGCGCCAGCCAGGGGCCGATGATCTGGGCGCCGACGCACATGACGTTGACGTCGTCATGCTCGACCGCCTGATGCGCCGAATGCACGTCGTGGCACACGGCGGCGCGGATGCCGCGGATCTTGTTGGCGGCGATGGCGGCACCGACGCCAGTGCCGCAGACCATCAGGCCGCGATCGGCCGCCCCGCCGGTGACGGCGGCGCAGACCGCCCGGGCGATGTCCGGGAAGTCGACCGGATCGGGGGTGTGGCTGCCCACATCCGTCACCGCATGGCCGAGGCCCGCGACGAAGTCGGCGATCTCTCGCTTCAGGGGAAAGCCGGCATGGTCGCAGCCGATCACGATCTTCAACACGAGTCTCCTTGGGCAGTCTGGTCTGGGCTCGGCAGACGGGCCGTCAGCCGGGCGTCGTGGTCTCGAAGGCCTTGCGGCGATACTCGTCGCCGATCTCGAAGTGGCGGCGCAGCAACTCGTCCGAGCGCTGCACGTCGCGCGCTACCAGGGCCTCGAAGATCCGGTGGTGATGGTCGATCAGGAAGGACCGGATGCCCGGGACCTTCAGGATCAGCTCGCGCCGCCCGCGATGCGACCGTCGCAGCAGGTCCGAGATGGCGGCGTAGACGCTGCGCAGCGTCTCCGACCGTCCGGCCTGGACGATGCCGTTGTGGAAGTCGAAATCGGCCTCGCCGCCCGCCACCGGGTCGTCGATCGTGGCCTCGATCCGCTGCAGCGCCGACCGGATGCGCTCGAAATCCGCCAGGGTGGCGCGGCGGCAGGCCAGGCGCACGGCCTGGCACTCGATGGCGATCCGCGCCTCCATCACGTCGTCGATGACGTCGGACTGCTGGGCCAGGACGAAGCTGAAGAACTCGCCCAGGGTCGAGGCGTCCGGCTGACGCACGATGGTGCCGACCCCATGCCGGATCTCGACCGCGCCCAGCATCGCCAGCGCCCGCAGCGCCTCGCGCAGCACCGGCCGGCCGACCTCCAGCCGAGCCGACAGATCGCGCTCCGGCAGCAGCCGGTCGCCGGTCTTCAAGGCGCCGGACAGCAGCTGCTCGCGCAGGAAGGCGAAGACCTTGGCATAGCCGCCGGGTGCATCATCGGGATCGCGGGTGAGCTTGACGATGTCTGTCATAGTGATCTTACCGTGGTAAGACCACTTAATCGCCGAAGGAACCGGCTGTCAATCCATCCGTTTGTCCGGACCAGACCGCTCCGTCGGACGGGGCGGCGCGGCCCGTGCGGCGTAACGCTCCGTCACCTTAACCAGGGGCGTCCGGCCCCCAATATGACCTGCAGCGCCTTGCTCGAAACCAGATGGATCCCGCCGGCCTGTGCCGCACATCGACACCACCGCCCCGTTCCAACCGCTTCCCGCCCGTGAGCCCGAGCCCCCGCGCCTGGTCGGCGTCGAGATCGAATTCATGGGGCCCGGCGCCCGGCATGCGGCGCAGGCCCTGGCCGCTGACCTTGGGGGCGAGGTCGTCGAAGAGGACGCCCATGCCTTCGCGGTGCGGGGCACGGCCCTGGGCGATCTGGCGGTCGAGCTCGATCTGCGCTTCACCCATCCGCAGCGGCACGGCAAGACCCTGCCGCTGCGGATCGGGCCGAAGGCCGCGGCCGGGCTGGGATGGCTGGTCTCCGGCGTGGTGCCGCGCGAGCTGATCGTGCCGCCGCTGCCGGTGGACCGGCTGGCCGAGGTCGACCGCGTCCTGGATGTGCTGCGCGCGGCCGGCGCCCGGGGGCGCGGCGCCACGATGTTCGGGTCGCTGGGCCTGCATTTCAACATCGAGGCGCCGGCTGCGGACCTGCGCCGGATCACGGCAGTCATGGTGGCGTTCGGGCTGATGGAATCCTGGCTGCGCCAGGAGATCGCGGCAGGGCGGCGGCACCCGGAGCGGCACCTGCCGCCGCCCTATCCGGACGCGTTCCTGCATCGGATCACGGCGCCGGACTACCGGCCGGACCAGGCCGGGCTGATCGACGACTACCTGGCCGCGAACCCGACCCGCGACCGCGGTCTCGACCTGCTGCCGCTGCTGCTGGGCCTGGACCCGACGCGGGTGCGGGCGAGGCTGCCCTATGAGAAGATCGCCGCCCGCCCGGTGTTCCACTACCGCCTGCCGCAGGCCCATCTCGGCGAGGCCGGCTGGAGCATCGCGCCGGACTGGAACCGCTGGGTGGCGGTCGAGCGGCTGGCGGCCGACGAGGAACGCTTGGCCGCCGCAGCCAAGGCCTACCGCACCGGGGGCCGTGCCCGGCCCGCCGGTGACGGCCTCCTGGATGCCGCCCTGCCGGCGGCCCCGCGTCAGAACAGGCTGCTCTCCTTGAGATAGGCCGTCGCGACCGCCTCGATCGACTTCTTCTGCACGTCGACCTCGCCATTCAGGCGCTGCATCGTGGCATCGTCCAGCCGGGTGGCCAGGGTTTCGAGCAGGGGCTTGAGGTCGGGATGGGCGTCGAGCACGTCCTGCCGCACCACCGGCACCAGCGCGTAATTGGGGAAGAAGCCCTTGTCGTCCCTCAGCAGGATCAGGTCCATCGCGGCGATGCGGCCGTCGGTCGCCGCCACCACGGAGACGTCGACATCGCCGTTGGCGAGGGCCGGGAACACCAGGCCGATCTCCATCGGCCGGACATTGGCGCGGCCGGCCTTGAAGTCGTAGGCCTTCTGCAGGCCCAGCAGCCCGTCCTCGCGCTTCGGGAACTCCGCCGTGGTCGCCATCACCGGATCCTTGCCGTCTTTGTAGGCGGCGGCGAGGTCGGACAGCGTCGCCATCCCGTCGGTCTTCGGGTTGTTCTTGCGGATGGCCAGCGCATAGGTGTTGTTCGCCTTGGACGGGGCCAGCCACACCAGCCCCCTGGCGCCGTCCAGCTCCCTCACCCTGGCGTAGGTCTCGTCCGGCGTCAGCTTGTCGGTGACCTTGTTGAAGGTGACCAGAGAGGTGCCCGTGTATTCCCAATAGAGGTCGACCTCGCCGCTTTCGAGGGCGGCGCGGACGATGTTGGTGCCCATCCCGTCCTTTTTCTCGACCGTGTAGCCCTTGCTCTCCAGCAGCTGCTTCGTCATCTCGGCCAGCAGGTACTGCTCGGTGAAGTCCTTGCCGCCGACGGTCAGCTCGGCCGCGCCGGCCGCGCCGCCGAAAGCCAGCAGCGCGATCGCCGACAGGATCGCCCGCTTCAACGTCGTCTTGATCATCGTCCTGCTCCCCTGTTTGCCTGTGTCTTCACCGCAGCGGGTTGATCCCGCGCGGCACGAGATGGAGCTGCAGCCGTCCGACCAGGACATCGGTCAGTACGGCCAGCAGCGCCGTCGGGATGGCGCCGGCCAGCATCATCGGCAGGTCGTTCAGCGCGATGCCGGTGAAGATCAGCTCGCCCAGGCCCCCGGCGCCGATCAGGAAGGCCAGCGGCGCGGTGCCGACGCAGATCGACAGGGCGGTCCGGACGCCGCCGAAGATGACGAACAGCGCGTTCGGCAGCTCGACCCGCCAGAACACCTGGCCCGGGGTCATGCCCATGCCCCGCGCCGCCTCGATCAGCGGCGTTGGCACGTTGCGCAGCCCGGCATAAGTATTGCGGACGATCGGCAGCAGAGTCGCCGCCCACAGGCCGAACACCGACGGCACCGTGCCGATGCCGAGCACCGTCATGCACAGCGCCAGCACCGCCAGCGTCGGGATCGTGGTGCCGAGATTGAACACCTGCAGGATCAACTCGGCCGAGCGGCGGAAGGCGGGGCGGGACAGCACGGCGCCGGCCGGCACCCCGGTCAGGATGGCGAGGCCGCCGGCCCAGGCCACCAGCTCGATGTGCTGGACGCCGAGGAAGACGATATCCTCCTCATAGGACAGGATCTCGGCCGGCATGTCGCTCGTCAGTCCCCACAGCACCGACGCCGCGGCCAGCAGCAGCCACAGCAGCGCCGCGATGCCCGGGACGGGGAGGGGACGCCCGGCCGAAGGCGGCTCCACACGCCCGGTCCAGGCCTTGATGTCGCTCATGCCGACGCCCTTCGCGCCGACAGGCCGCGGACGATGGCGGCATAGGTCAGGGCGCCCTGGATCCGGCCCTCCGCGTCGACGCATGGCAGGAGCGGCATGTCATGCGCGAACATCAGCGCCAGGGCGCTGCGCAGGTCGGCGGTCAGCGGGATGGTGGCGCGGATCGGCTCGGCGCAATCGCCGCAGGTGCCGCTGCGGACGGCCCCCGCCCGGCTGCCGGAGACCATGGCGCCGGGCCGTCCGTCCGGATCCAGCACCAGCACAGCCGGGCAGCCGCTGGCCTGCATCAGCTCGCGCGCCCGGCCGACCGGATCCTCGCGCCGGACCGTGCCGGGCCGGCCCAGCGGCACGTCGGCGATGCGCACCAGCCGCAGCCGCTTCAAGGTGCGGTCGGTGCCGAGGAAGGTTTCGATGAACGGGGTCGCCGGATTGGCCAGCAGCTGGTCGGGCGTCGCGAACTGTTCCAGCCGCCCGGCGCGGAAGATGGCGATCCGGTCGGCCATCTTCACCGCCTCGTCCAGATCGTGCGAAACGAAGATGACGGTCTTCCGCAGCGCCGCCTGCATGCGCAGGAACTCGTCCTGGATCGCCTCGCGGTTGATCGGGTCGATGGCGCCGAAGGGCTCGTCCATCAACAGCACCGGCGGGTCAGCGGCCAAGGCGCGGATCACGCCGACACGCTGCTGCTGGCCGCCCGACAGCTCCTTCGGATAGCGGTCCATGAACACCGCCGGCTCCATCGCCACCAGCTCCAGCAGCTCGGCGGCGCGGGCGCGGGATCTCTTGCGGTCCCAGCCCAGCAGGTCGGGCACGACGCAGATGTTCTCGGCCACGGTCTTGTTCGGGAATAGCCCGATCTGCTGGATGACGTAGCCGATCGACCGGCGCAGCTGGATCGGGTCGACCGCCCTGGTGTCGCGGCCGTCGATGAACACGGTGCCGCCGGTCGGCTCGATCAGGCGATTGATCATCCGCATGGTCGTGGTCTTGCCGCAGCCCGACGGGCCGAGCAGGACGCAGATCTCGCCGGCCGGCAGGTCGAAGCTGACCTCGTCGACCGCGGTCACCGGGCCGGCGGGGGTGTCGAAGACCTTGGTCAGGCGGTCCAGCCGGATCATGCCATCGCCCCCCGGGCCAGCCCCTTCGAGGTCAGCCGCCGCTGCGCCAGCGCCAGCAGCAGGTCGACCGCGATCGCCAGCAGCGACACCGCGACCGCGCCGGTGATCAGTTGCCGCGGGTCGGACTGGCTGATGCCGCGCGAGATGAAGGTGCCGAGACCGCCGGCGCCGATATAGGCGGCGATCGCCGTGACGCCGATGTTCATCACCGCGGCGGTGCGGATGCCGGCCATGATCACCGGGATCGCCAGCGGGATTTCGACCTGGCGCAGCCGCTGCGCCGGGCTCATGCCCATGCCGATGCCGGCCTCGCGGAGCGCCGGGTCGACATCGACGATGGCGGTGTAGGTGTTGCGGATGATCGGCAGCTGCGAATAGAGGATGATCGCGATCACGGCCGGCACGGTGCCGATGCCGTGGCCGATCGGCGACAAAAGCGGAATCATCAGCCCGAACAGCGCCACCGATGGCACCGTGATCATCATCGAGGCGAGGTAGAGCACGACGTCGGCCGCCCGCTTCGACTGTGTGATGGCGATGCCGATCGGGACGGCGGTGACGATCGCGATCGTCACCGCGACGGCGACGATCGACACGTGTTCCAGCGCCCGCGCCGCGATCACGTCCAGGTTGTCGTAGGCAAAGGTGAGCGTCTCCATCAGGCCGCGTTCCCGTGATTGCCCCGCCGTCAGAGGTCGAGATAGAGCCTCGCCGCGTTGTCGTAGGTGAAGCGCAGCGGCACCGATCCCTGCACCCGCCAGGCCTCGACCGTGTCGCCTTGCATCAGCCGGCAGGCGGATGCGGTGTCGACCACGGCGCCGCCGTAGAGCCGATTGGCGAGGTTGAGGATGGCGGTCTGATGCATCGCCGCGCTGCCGCTGCCGCAGGCGTCTTTCACCAGCGCGACCCGGAAGCCGAGCTCGACCGCGTCCTTCACGGTCTGGGCGATGCAGGCCTCGGTCCACACCCCCGCGACGAACAGCCATTCGGTGCCCAGCGCCGACAGCCTGTCGGCCAGCCCGCCGCCGGCGAAGGCGCTGGCATCTGACTTCACCAGCACGGGCTCGCCGTCGGCCGGGCCGACTTCGGCGCAGATCTCCGACATCGGGTCGTTGGCGTCGCTGAAGGCCGAGGTGCCGTCGGCCATCACCGGATGGAACGGCTTCGCCCGCTGGGTCGCGAGATCGACCACATAGGCCGAGTGCAGCACCGGGAGGCAGGCCGTCCGCGCTGCCCGCTGCAGCCGCTGCACGTTGCCGAGCACGGCGTCGAAGCCTTCGACCAGGTAGCGGCGATCCTTCCGGTGCTCCTCCTGCAGGTCGACGAACAGCGCCGCCGCCTTCTGCGGCTGGATGGACAGCAGCGTCCTCATCACACCTCTCCGCCCAGCAGCTCGTCCTCGTAGGGGAAGCGCGACAGCACCTCGGTGCCGGTCTCGGTGATCAGGATCTCGTCCTCCAGCTTGACGCCCTCGCGGCCGCCCTTCTCGCCGATATAGCTCTCGACGCTGACCACCATGCCCGGCAGCAGATGGCCCTCCCGGCCGTAGGTCTCGTAGTCCATCGCATGGGCGATGAAGGGCGTCTCGCCATGCATGCCGACGCCGTGCATGACCGAGGTGTAGCGCTGCTCGACGAAGCGGTCGGGGATGGTCCAGGCCTTCTCCGCCACCTCGCGGAAGGCCATGCCCGGCCGGACGATGCCGATGTTGTGCCGGATCTGGTCATGCGCCATCCGGTACAGCATCTTCTGGTGGTCGGTCGGCTTGCCGGGCCCGCAGCGGAAGGTGCGCGAGAAGTCGGAGTAGTAGCCGTAGCAGCCGATCGTGTCGGTATCGAGCGCCACCAGCTCGCCCGGCCGGACCTTGCGGCCGCCGGCCTCGCTGAACCAGGGGTTGGTGCGCTGGCCGGAGGTCAGGAGCCGGGTCTCGATGAACTCGCCGCCCTGGCGGATCACCTCGTGATACATGATGGCGAACAGCTCGTTCTCGGAGATGCCGGGCCTGATCGCCTCGCGCACCGCGGCGACCGCCGCCTCGGCCCCGGCCATCGAAGCCTGCAGGCACTTGATCTCCTCCGGCGTCTTCACCGCGCGCACGGCCAGGATCTCGCCCTGGCAGTCGGTGACGGTGCAGCCGCGCTTCTCCAGCGCCAATGCGTGCAGATGGTTGCAGCGGTCGAGGCCGATCTTCATCGACCCGCCGCCATAGGCCCGCAGCAGGTCGGCGATCTCGTCGGCGAAGGCCCCGGCGCTCTCGCCGTCGCGGTTCGACACCGAGGACCAGACCAGCTTGGACGGCCGCGCCTCGTCGACCGTGTCGAGCACGGTCGAGACGTGGTAGCTCTGCGGATACTCGAACAGGACGATCGGACCTTCGGTCGGGACGAAGAAGTACCGGGTCGAGTTGCGCAGGAAGTACCCGAACATGTTGCGCGATCCGGTGGCATAGCGCTGGTTGTACGGGTCGAACAGCACCACCGCGCCGTAGCCGGATTCGGCCATCCAGCGGCGCAGCCGGGCGAGCCTGCCCTGGCGCAGCGCGTGGACGTCGACGAAGGACGGCTCGGTGTCCGACAGCCACATGCCGACGGCCTCGTCCGCGGTCGCCGGGTGGCGCATCCGCTCGGCGAAATCGACGTCCTCGACGCTGTCGGGGTTGAACACCACGATGCTCATGCGCGTCTCCCTGTTCGGCCCAGGATGCGACGCCCGGCAGACGCTGTTCGTGCGAAAATCCGCAGAGACCGTGCGGAATTCCGCTACATGGTGTTTTGATGGACGACCTCAGCCCCGGCGCGCGGCGCGGGGCGACACGCCCTCCTGCTCGCGGAACGCCCGGGCGAAGCTGGACATGTCGGAGAAGCCGCAGGCCAGGGCGACGTCGCGCACCGGCAGGGTGGAATGGGCCAGCAGATCCGCCGCCCGGCGCAGCCGCAGCCGGCGGTAATAGGCGCCGGGGGAGGTGCCGGCGGCCGCGCGGAAGGCGCGCTCCAGCCTGTCGGCGGAGACGCCGAGGCGGCCGGCCAGATCGGTCATCCGCAGCCGGTCCTCCACGGCTTCCTCCATGATCGCGATCGCCGACAGCACCAGCTCGTCCCGGATGCCGGTGCGCAGCCGCAGCGGCATCAGCTTGCGGTCGACGCTGGAGCGCAGCGGGCTGTGCACGAACCATTCGGCGACGCCGGCCGCCAGCTCGGCCCCGCAATCCGTGCCGATGATGTCCAGCATCATGTCCAGGCTGCCGACGCCGCCGGCCGAGGTGAAGCGCCTGCGGTCGATGACGTAGAGGTCGCGGCGCAGCTCGATCTCGGGAAAGGCCTCGGTGAAGGCCGGCTGGCTGGTCCAGTGCAGGGTGCAGGCATGGCCGTCCAGGAGGCCGGCCCGGGCCAGGAAGAAGGCGGCGTCGGCGACCGCGCCGATCCAGGCCCCGGCCCGCAGGTTGCGGCGGATCCAGGCCACCGCCTGCTCGGCCACCACATGGTCGGCGTCGCCGCCGGAGCACACCACGATGCGGTCGACCAGCGGCGCTTCCTTCGCCCCCAGCACCGGCTCGATGGCGAAGCCGTTCGACGCCCGGACCTTGCCGCCGGACAGGCCGACGGCGATCCAGCGGTAGCACTCCCGCCGGGCCAGGATGTTGGCGGCGCGCAGCGGCTCGATCACCGAGCTGAAGGCCATGGTCGGGAAGCCGGGGAAGACCAGGACGGCGAAGGTGGTCGGCGTCCCCTGCTGTGCGCGTCCGCCTGGGGCCGGTGCCTGAATCACGTTGCGTCCCCGGCGCTGATCGTTGCATCCCTGTCGGACCGCGGAGTGTTCCGCCCGGCGGCGCCGCGGTCAACGTCCCCAGTCCGGATCGCGTCGCATGAGCGTGTCATGGGCCACATCGAGTCCCGCGGAGCTGCGGGCGCATCACGCCCGGGATGCCGAGGAAAGGGCCGGTCCGCTGCCCGGGGATGTGAACGAGTCGGCGGTCGGGGAGGCGGGCGCCTTCCGCGGCGGGCTGCTGTACACGCCGCCGGATCCCGCGCCGGGCGTCGCGATCCTGTATTTCCACGGCGGCGGGTTCGTGGCCGGAAGCCCGACGACCCATCGCTGCGTCACGGCTTGGCTGGCGAAGCTGACCGGGATGCGGGTGCTGTCCGCGCGCTACCGCCTGGCGCCGGAGCATCCGTTCCCGGCCCAGCGCGACGACGCGGTCGCGGCCTGCGCGGCCCTCGCCGCGACGGGCGGGGACAGGCTCGTCCTGGCCGGCGACAGCGCCGGCGCCTGCGTCGCCCTGTGGGGCCTGCGGGGGCTCGATCCGGCGATGCGGGCCCGCATCGCCGGGCTGGCCCTGCTGTATGGCGGGTTCGGCGGCATCGAGGGCGGCAGCATCGCCCGCCGCGGCACGGCGGAGAACGGGCTGGATGCGGAGACGCTGTCGATCATGTACCGGCGCCTCGACCCGCAGGAACCGGGCATCTGGCCGCTGGCCTTCGCCGGCGAGGTCGCCGTGCCGGCCTATGTCCTGGCGGCGGAGCTGGACGCGGTGTTCGACGATTCCGCCCTGCTGTTCCAGCGCCTCGGTCCCCGCGCGGACAGCCGCTTCGCCGTGGCCGCCGGCCAGGACCACGGCTTCCTCAAGGGCGCGGGCAGGGACCCCGCCGCGCTGCGGGAGCTCGAGGCACTCGCCGGCTGGCTCAAGGGGCGCGTCGGCACGGCCTGACGCCATCTCCACCAGGGACGCCACAGGTTACGACGGATGGTCGCCTTGCATCGTATCTCCTGGCCACCGAAGGGATAGCTCATCAATCGAATTGAATAATCGGAAGCCCGAATTTCGAGCTTTTGCCCTGTTCCTCGCGAATAAATACTAGAGGCGTTCTTTGAGGTGGTGAAAATTATGGGCCGATCCACTCATTTTCGGTTGATGAACCCACTTGAACCGCATACCCGGAACGTCACGATTGGTGGAAACCGCACCAGCATCCGGCTGGAGCGGCAGTTCTGGAGCGGGCTCGAGGAAATCGTGACACGAGAGGGCGTTCCCATGAACGCCCTCGTGAGCCGGATACGGGCCTCACAACGGGGTGACGGCAGCCTGTCCAGCGCGGTTCGCGTCTTCATCCAGGCCTACTTCTTTGCGCTGGCCCACAACCGCCGTCCGGTCGTTCCGAAGGGCTACGCCTAGCGGAGCCGGACCTGGCACAGCCGGGCCGTGCGGCGGAGAGTTGATGGTCATGGCCGAGTCCGCATGCCGTCACGGATTGCGCCGGGTTGCCGAAGCGCCGATACGCGTTGGCGGCCGCTGCCTTCGGGCGGCGATCATCGTGATCGCGGCCGCAAGTCTCGTCGACGGTGCGCAGGCCCAGCTCCAGATCGACCCGCCGGCCCCGCTGCTGAACCCGGACCGCCCGCCGGCGAAGCCGGTCCCGGCCTATCCGCTGGTCAAGCCGGGGCTGCCGGCACCGGGACCGGGGATCGGGCAGCCGGCACAGCCTGCGCCGGGGGAGCAGCCTTCTTCGGCCACATTCCGCGTGCGGCAAAGCAAGACGCATCCAAACGGCATGACCATCCTGGTCGATACCGTGAGCTTCCTGCCCTCCAGCATCGTCGTCGCCGTCGAGATCTTTAATCCGGCCAGCGGCCGGCAGCGGCTCAATCCGTCCGGCAGCCTGCTGCTGACCGATGACCGAGGCTGGAGCTATCCCTTCCTGGCCCCGCCGGACAATCCGGAGATGGAGATCGCGCCGCAGTCGCGTGTCTTCGGCCGCCTGGTGTTCCTCGGCGGGGTCAACTGGCAGGCGCGGTCGCTGCGCCTGACGATCAACCATCCGCTCGGCAGCCCGACCGACCGTTTGACAGCGACACCCCTGTTCCAGTTCAGCCTGCCGGCGGAGCCGCGGTCCTAGCATCGTGCTCGCTCCAGGCGGCCACCCGGCCCGCCGGGTGGATGTCATAGACCCTGAGCGGCGCGCTCTTGCCCTTGAGGGCGATCGGATCGAGGGCGCGGGACAGCAGCGGCAGGTCGGGCTGCGACGTCGTCGCGGCCTCGACCGCGGCGGCGGTGGCGAGGGTCTGCCGGGGCTTCGCCGCCGCGCACAGGCGCGCGGCGACGTTGACGCGGTCGCCGAGCACGGTGAAGTCCATGCGGTCCCTGGCGCCGATCGCCCCCATCACCACCTCGCCCATATCGATGCCGATCCCGATGGAGAGGTTCCGGTCCGGGTTGGCGGCCGACAGATCGGCCATGTGCGCCTGCATCGCCACCGCGCAGCGAAGCGCGTCGGCGGCCATGGCGGGGCCCTGGAACACGGCCATGATCTGGTCGCCGACGAACTTGTCGATGTCGCCGTGATGGGCAGTCACCAGATCGGCCAGCGCCGCGAGATAGAAGTTCAGCGTCTCGATCACCGTCTCCGGGTCGCGGCTTTCGGCAAAGGCCGTGTAGCCGCGGATGTCGGCGAAGAGGATCGCGACCTCGCAGCGGCTTCCGCCCAGATGGACACCGGTCTCGTCCGAATGCTGGATGGCGTCCATGGTGCCGTGGGACACGAATTTGGTGAGCTCGAAGCGCTCGTTGATCTGCACGATCATGTGGTTGATGCGCTTCGCCAGCTCGCCGATCTCGTCCCGGGAGCGCACGGTCCTGACCTGGACATGGTAGTTCCCCTTCGCCACCTCGTTCGCGGCCTCTCCGATCGCCAGGATCGGGCGGCTGATGCGGTGGGAGAACACCGCGGCGCCCAGGACCGCGACGGCTAGCCCGCCGACCACCCAGAAGAACAGGCTGTCGATCATGACGTCGGCGGCATAGTAGGCGTCCGCCTCCTTCTGTTCGACGATCACGGCCCAGTCGAAGCTGCGGGTGAAGGCGAAGGTGCCGAGCATCGGGGTCCCGTCCGGCCGCAGATAGGTGTCGACGCTGATCGTGCGGGCGCGGTTGCCCTCGCGGGCGGCCAGCGCCTCGCCGACGATGTCGCGCCGGCCCAGCTGCTTGACCCGGCCCGACTCGTCCAGCTCGGCGTCGAAGAGCTTCCGCCCCTCGGCGTCGACCGTGGTGATCATGCCGACCTGGCGGAAGGGCTGGCTCATGATGAAGCTTCGGATCCGGCCGAGATCGATTCTGGCCGAGAGCACGCCGCGCGCTCCGCTGAACCGGCTTTCGAGCGGCAGGACGACGGTGGCGAGCCAGGTCTCGGTCTTCGGTTCGTACATGACGGCGGAGATCCGCGCGGCCGCCTCCTCGCCAGCAGCCGCCGAGGCCAGCATCACCTCCGGCGGCGCCCGCAGCACGTTCAGGGGCTGGATGCCCGCCTCGGTGAGCCGCGTGCTGAAGCGGTCCTGCGAGATCACCAGCGGCAGCCGGCCGCCATCGACGGTGACCTGCAGGGCGACGATGTCCGGCAGCTGGGCGATGCCATGGGTCAGGATCGCGACCTTCTCCCCGATATTGATCTTGTCGCTGTCGATGGCGCTGCGGATCAGGAGGAGGGGGGCCAGCCAGGCACGCTCGTAGATGTCGTCGATCTGGCCCGTCACCTCGCCGACGGTGGTGACCAGCCGCTCATTGGCGGCGCTCTTCATCTCGTCGCGGGCGATCCGGATCAGCGACTGCCCGGCGAACAGCAGCGGCAGCGCCGCGATCAGCGCCGAGAACAGCAGCAGCTTGCGGCGGAGGCTCAACGACATGACGTCGGCACCGCCGTCACTCCCGGGATTCCGCCGACGGCACCTTGGTCACCAGCATCGGAGCGCGCCGGCGGACCGTGACGATCGTGTCGTCGCTGGCCACACCGCAGGGCAGGCCGGAGCTGTCGGTGACCGTGAGCTCCACCGGGATGTCGCCGGCCTGCCGGAACAGGTGGCGGACGCGTTCGCCCGACTCGGTGGTGCCGTCGCCGATCCGCCAGACATGCGTGAGAGCGCCGCCATCGGGGTCCCTGGACCCGGGGCCGTCGAGCAGCACCGCATCCGCCGCGCCGCCGATGAAGGCCTCGAAGGGGGAGCCGGCATCGGCGACCGGCGGCGCGTTGACCACGATCGGCACCGACCGGCGGGTCGCCGCGCAGCTCGACTCCGTGTCGTCCGTGACGGTCAGGGCCACATCGTAGATTCCCGGCGCCTCGAAGACATGGGTGGCGGTCGGGCCCAGGGCGCCGCTGCCGTCGCCGAAATCCCATTCATAGCGGACGATGCGGCCATCGGGATCATAGGACGAGGTGCCGTCGAAGGCGACCTCGGCCATGGGGCAGACGGCACGCTGCGGACCGGGCATCGCCACCGGGGGCCGGTTGACGTGGAGGATGCGGGTCTGCGGCCGCCGGCTATCGGCGAGGTCCCTGCCGTCATCCGGGATGACCGTCACGTCGTAGCGGCCCGGGGTCTCGAAGCGCCGGACGAAGCTGTGAGCCCCGTCCGTCATGCCCGCATTCCGCCAGCCGCCCTCCATCGGCTTCGCCGCCGCCGCCCCTTTGACGATAAGGCGGACATCCTCGCCGGTGCAGGCGGCGGCCGGCAGCACGATCTCGGGCGCGGGCGGCGGACGCACGGCCAGCATCGCCTCCGCCGTCGTGGAGGAGTTCTCGACGCCGGCCTCGTCGGTCACCGTCAGGCGGACCTTGTAGGTCCCGGCGGCCGTGAAGCGGTGGTTGACCCGGACGCCCTTCGCCGTTCCGCCGTCCCCGAAATCCCAGTCATAGGCCGAGATCGCCCCGTCCGGATCATGCGACGGGCCAGCATCCAGCAGCAGGTCCTCACCCTGGGAGGCGCCCTCCGGCGCCGCGATCACGGCGACCGGCGGCGCGTTGACGGCCACGACATGGGTGGCGGCCACGCGCTGGCAGGTGGGCGAGGCGGAATCGCTGGTCACCGTGAGGGTGACCTTCTTCGGGCCGGGTTCGGTGAAGACGTGGCTGACGGTCGCGCCCTCGGCGGTGGCGCCATCCCCGAAATCCCAATGCCAGCCGGTGATCTTGCCGCCCGGCATGTGCGAGCCGGAGCCGTCGAAGGCGACCTCGCCGAGCGGCGCAGCCGAACGGGCGTCGATCTTGACCACGGGTCCCTGCATGATCCTGACCGCCATCTCGTCGGTCGAGTGCGGGTCGCACTGGCCGACGCGCTGGCCTTCGATCTTCAGGAAGACCCGGTATTCGCCGGGTTGCTCGTAGACATGGCTGGGCTTCTCGCCGATCGCGAACCTGCCGTCGCCGAAATCCCAGTCGTAGCGCTTGATCGTCCCGTTCGGATCGAAGGAGCGCGAGGCGTCGAACTCGATCGACGACATGGCGCAGGCCTTGATGTCCGGGCCGGCATCGGCCGACGGTCCCTGGTCGACCTTGACCGACACCCTGTCGGCATCGACGCTGTTCGCGAGGTTCGCGCTGTCCCGCACCGACAGGGTGACCGGATAGACGCCGCCGCTGCGGTAGGTCTTGGTCGGATTGACGATGTCCGAGCTGGTCCCGTCGCCGAAATCCCAGGCGTAGCGCAGGGCGCCGCCCTGGGGATCGAGGGATTTCGAGCCGTCGAAGGTGATCACGTCGCCGGTGCAGACCTGGCGATTGCCGCCTGCATCCGCCACCGGCGGCTGATGGATGACGAGGGACCTGGCGGCCTGATCGACGGAGTTATGCAGGCCCTTGCCGTCGTCGACGACGAGGATGATCGGATAGGTGCCGGCCGCCGCATAGGTGTGCTGGACCCTGGCGCCGGTGGCCGAGGCCCCGTCGCCGAAATCCCACCGATAGGTGAGGGGATCGCCGTCCGGGTCGATCGAGGCGGTGCCGTCGAAGGAGACGATCAGGCTTTCGGTCAGGGCGTCGCGGCCGGCATCCGCGACCGGGGCGTGGTTGACCGCGATGCCGATCTCGCGGGAATCGAAGCCGTTGGAGGCGCCGCTGTCGTCGGCCACGGTGAGGCGGGCGGTGTAGAGACCCGGCGCGGTGAACCGCCGCTCGACCTGCGCGACGGACACCGGGGCGCCGCCGTCGCTGAAATCCCAGCGATAGCTGACGATCCGGCCGTCCGGATCATAGGAGGCGGCGGCGCTGAGCCGGACCGGATCGCCCGGCGCGGTGATGAGGTCGCCGCCCGGATCGGCGACCGGCGCGGCGTTGACGGTGATCCGGGCCTCCTTGTAGTCGACGGCATCGGCATCGCCGCTGTCGTCGGCCACCGCCAGCCTGACATCGTAGATCCCCGGCCGGGCGAAGCTGTGCGATGCGATACGGCCCCGGGCCTCGCTGCCGTCGCGGAAGTCCCAGCGATAGTCGGCGATGTCGCCGTCCTGGTCGAGCGAGCGGCTGCCGTCGAACACCACCTTCTCTCCGGGCGCGACGATCCTGTCCGGCCCGGGATCGGCCACCGGGCGGGCATTGATCACGACGGTCATGTCGTCGCTTGCCGAGTTCCATTTGGTTCCCGACCGGTCCGTCACCGTCAGGCGGACCGGGTAGCGGCCGGGCGCCTCGTAGACATGGGTCGGCCTGGGGCCGGCGCCGGTGCTGCCGTCACCGAAATCCCAGGCATAGTCCGCGATCGCGTCATCCCGGTCGAAGGAGCCGGTGCCGTCGAAGGAGACGGCGCTGGCGGTGACCAGCCGATCGCCCCCCGCGACCGCGACGGGGGGATCGTTCACGCGCACGCTGAGCGTGCTGTCGCCGGTCGCGGAGCTGGTTCCGGAATCGTCCCGGACGGTGAGCCGCACCCGATAGATGCCCGGCCGGCTGAAGGCGTAGGTGGTCTTCTGCCCCGTCCCGGTGTCGCCATTGCCGAAATTCCAGTCCCAGGTCAGGAGGCGGCCGTCCGGGTCGCTGGAGGCGGAGCCGTCGAACACCAGCGGTTCGCCGACGGCGGCCGACTGGTCGTGGCCGGCGACCGACACGGGCGGGGCGTTGACGACGACGGTGGTCGTGGCCGAGGCCATGGAATCGGGCAGCCCGGCGTCGTCCGTCACGGTCAGCCGGACGATGTAGGTGCCGGGCCGGTCATAGGCGTGGTCCGGCCGGGCGGCGTCGCTCCGCGTGCCGTCGCCGAACTCCCAGGCATAGGCCGTGATCCGGCCGTCGGCATCGAAGGATTGGCGGGCGTCGAAGGCGATGGCCTCGCCCGCCGAGACGCGGCGTGCGGGGCCCGGGACGGCGACCGGCGGCGTGTTGACGACGATGGAGGCCTCGGCCGTGTCGGCACCGCAAGGCTGGCCGGAGCCGTCATCGACCGTCAGGCTGGCGAGATAGCGGCCCGGCCTGTCGAACCGCCGGCCCACCTTGGCGCCCTGGAGCGTGGCGCCGTCGTTGAAACGCCAGGTCACGCGCTTGATCGGCAATCGGCCCGCGACCGATGTGCTGCCGTCGAAGGCGACATCGGCGCCGACCGAGGCGGAGAGCGGAGCTTCGATGATCGCTTCCGGGGGCACCGGGACGTCGACCTGGATATCGGCTGCGGCGCCATCGCCGATCCTGGCGGAGGAGCCGAGGATCTCCAGGCGGGCCATATACCGGCCCGGCGATCTGTAGTCGTGGCGGACGAGGGGGCCTTCCGCGACGGAGCCGTCGCCGAAATCCCAGCGGTAGGCGAGATGCCCACCCTTGGGGTCCACGGACCGGCCCGCGTCGAAGGACACCGACCCGCAGGCCGCCAGGTCCGAACGGTCGATCGCCGGTTTCGGCCGGACCAGAGCCGGCCAGAGCGTCACCGGAAGCTCGAAGCGCACCGGATGGCCGGCGCCATCCGCGATCATGAAGGTGGCGTCGTTCGGCATCTCCGCGCCGCGGCCGAATTCGAGGGCCGCCTCCGCCCCGCCCAGGCCGGATGGGACCTCGGCCGCCTGCCACGCGTCCTGGCCGGAGGCCTTGAGCGGAATCGACGCGAAGGCGGTCGTCAGGTCGAGGCTGCCGAAGGCCAGATCGAAGTTGTGGACGACCAGCCGGTCGGTCCCCGCCGGCGGGCGGAACCGCAGCTCGGCGAAGGATCTCTGATCGGGGACGCGGACCACCGGCCGATAGGCGAAGATCTCCAGCCCTTCGGGCCGCAGCTGCCGTGTCTCGCGGGCGCTCACCGCGACGTCGAAGACGTTGCCGGCCGCGCCTTCCAGACCCTGCACCAGGAGGCGGAGGATCCGGCGCCCGTCGACGGCGTCGCCCTGGCGCGGGTCGACGACGGCCACCGTCTTCCACTGGCCCCCCGCATCCGGCTCGTCGCCGAACACCTTCTCCGCGATCAGCGTGCCCGCGGATGCCTGCTCCGGCGGTGGAACAGCGGGGACGAGCGGAGGGGGCGAGAAGGCGCCGGGGCCGCCGAACACCGCGTAGCGGGTCCGGCTGGCCCCGGGCTGGCCCGTCGACTGGTCGTACTCCGCGCTGATCCCGGGGTCGAACACGTTGATCCACAGCCGCTCGGTCGAGCCCGCGGGCACGCTGATGTAGATCGTCTGCTCGCGGTAAAAATCGCCTTCCCGGGTGAGCGCCTTCGGGCCATAGGTGATGAGAGCCGGCCTCTCCTCGGCCTGCGCCGGCGATACCGACCCGCCCGCCAGAATGGCCATGACGGCGACGAATGATGCTGCTCCCGTCCGACCTGCCCTCATGTCCATGGCCCCACCGTGCCTGCCCGAAGCGATCTCCCGTCAGTCGATGCGGTACGACTGCCGATTGCCGGCCGCATCCGTCAGCTCCACTGTCCGGACCGCCGCCGATCTCAGCTCGCCGCGGGGGACGGGAAGCGATCCCTGATAGGCCTGCGCGGCTCGATTGAACCGCAGCACGGCATCCGCGGTCCCCGACCCGTACCCCACGGTCGCGAGCGCGGTCGCCGCCAGTCCCGAAGCGTCGGAGGCGCGGATCTCGATCGCCGCATGCGAACCGGCATCACCCGCCTCGGGCGTGAGCTTCGCCGCCACGAGGCGAGGCGGATCCTGGTCGAGCGTGACCGTGAACCGGGCCACGTCGGTGTTGCCGAGCGCGTCGACGGCGACGAGCTCGACCGGGTTGTCGCCGGCGTGCAGGCTGACGATCTCATCGAAGGCGCCGTCCCTCAGCCCGACCTCGCCGCCATTGATGCGCAGCGTCGCGTCGGCCTTGGCCACGTGGCCTTTGACGAACAGCGTTTCAGACGCGGTCAGACGGGGCAACTCTTCCGAAAGAGTGATGGTCGGCTGTTGGCGGTCGACCGCGACGTCGATCCTGTGCGCGCTGCGGAAGCCCGAGGGCGCGGTCACGACGATCGAGAGCGCCTCCTCGTCGGCGCCGAGCCCGATGTTGAGGGCGAAGCGGCCCTCGGGGCCGCTGGCCGTCGAGCCGCGGAGGGCGCCGTCGGCGCCGACGACATCGATGCGGGACGCCGGCCTGGTGCGACCCGCAAGGGAAACGGTGTCGCCGGCGGCCAGCACCCTGCCCGCCGGATCCCGGGGCACCGACGCGTCCAGGGCGACCGCTTCGGACCGGTCCGGCATGAAGCTGAAGCGGCGCTGCAGCCGGGTGAGATTGCCCGCGAGGTCGGTGGCCACGACCTCGACTAGGTTGTCGCCCTCGCTGGCCGTCATCGGTCCGGCAAACCGTCCGGCGGCCGTCACCTCGACCCGACGTCCGTTCACGGAAACGGTGGCGTCCGGTTCCGTCTCGCCCCGGATCTCGACCGCGGATTCGCGCTCGATCGCTCCCTCGGCCGGCGTGTCGATCCTGAGATACGGCGCGAGCGTGTCGATCACCACCGTGAAGCGCCAGGGGGCGCTCCGCTCGCCGGGCAGGCCGAAGGCATCGAGGGCGGAGACCCGCCAGTAATAATCGCCGGGAGGCAGATGCTCGGTGCGGAACGCGGGTTTCCGAAGCCCGAATTCCGAGACGAGCATCGTGTCGAACGACTGGTCGGCCCCGATCTCGAGCCAGTAGCCTCCGGCGCCGTCCGGGCTGGTCCAAGCGAGATCGACGGATGCCTCGTAGACGACGCCGTCGTTGGCCGGCGTGGAGAGGTGAGGCGCGTCGAGCACGTCGCGCTTCTCGGTGGTCTTGCCCTTCGTGGACAGGACGAGCCCCTCGTTCCGCCCGAGCACGACGGTCTCATCTCTGGCCACGACGGCAACGGGACGATCGTCGTAGTTGGTGAACTTGGCGCCGGCATCGCCGCTGCTGACCCAGAAATCGCCGGACTCGATGCGGGCCTTCGCCTCGGGGATGTCGACGGCAAAGCTTGTGCGCCCGCTCTCGCTGGCGAGCAGGGCGTAGAAGTCGCCTTCGACCAGGCTGACCTTCGCCTCCTCCCGGCGGGTCAGCGGGTCGTAGCGCATCTGCTGGATGATCGCGTTCGAGTTGGCGTTGAGCCTGAGCCTGCTGGCGTCGCGGAAGGTGAGCTGGGCGGTCGATTCCGACAGGGTGCGGACCTTTTCCTGCTCCACCAGGATGGCGCGGAGCTTGACGTCGTTCCAGGCTAGATCCCGCGGCTTCCGGGCCTCGACCCATCCGTTCTTGTCGCTCAGCAGCGCCTCGGCCGCCTCGTCGCGCCGCTGTTCCGAGATGGCGAGGGCTCTTGCAGCCTCTGAATGAGATTCGAGGGCGAGATCCTTGGCGTCGACCCACGCGCGTTCGACGCGGCGGCCAAGCGCCCGATCGTAGAGGCCTATGGCGCGACCGATCTCGTCCGGCGCGAAAAGCTGCGCCCCCGCCAGATTGGCCAGCCTGATCTGGTCGGCGCAGCGGGCGAGGGCGCGTTCGGCGGCGGCGATCAGATCGACCGGGATCCTCAGCGGCTGGCCCGGGGACAGATGCGCGACCGAGGCCACATCGCTGGCTTCGAGAATCTCGGGCCAGAGATCGGGATCTCCCAGATACCGCTCCGACAGCTGCCGAATGGTCTGGTTGGGCTCGAGGCGGACTTCGATGGTCTCGGCCCGGGCGTCGGGAAGCCAGGCCGCGAAGACAGATGCCACCAGGGCCAGACCACCGAAAGCGGCCCGTTCGATCCATCTGACGCGGATGGTGGCGTAACCCAAGAATGCCTCCGGACCAGGCGAAGGACCTCAGTGGCTCCTCTGAAAACCATGAGGACTCAGGTGGAGCCCATCGTCGGATCGAGATTGTTTTTTTCGATCAATCCTTCAGAAAAATTCAGTTAATTATCTCATAAGCTCGAAGATCATCAAAGAGGAAGAAATGTCCTGTCGAGCGATGGTGTCGGCCGATGTTCCGTAGAAGCTTGGGCGGAGGTTCCGGAGCCGAGGTCCTGATGTGGAAAAGACCGCCCGAAAGGCGGCCTTCTCGGCTCCCAGCGTTCTTTCCCGATCCGTCAGCACGGGCAAGAATATTCTATCCGCGAAGCCGTGTGTCGGGTGACGGCCCGAACACATTCATTTCCTCGGCCGAAGCATCGAAATGATAACATCGCAAAACGACGGTCCAATTACCTCTTTCGGCGGAGGCGCTTTATCACCAAGGACGAATATCCGGTTGCGAGGAGCAAGGATAGGGCAGCTCTTCGATATCTTTGGAGGCGTCGCCGCTGATGGTTCGAACTCCGGCTTCACGGAGAATGACTGTGTGAAGGAGCCCGGTGACCTCGTCTGCATTGATCTGTCGGCCCAGGCTGGGATGGAGAAATCACGGAGTATCGATGGAAAGGAGTATTGCACTTGACCCCGGGGGGGAGCCTGCTCCTCTTGAAGATCGGTCCGGATCGGCGCGATCCCCCAAAGTGTATCTAGGTCAAAGCCGACCTCGCATCTAGGCTTTCACTCGGGAATTGATGGGCTGAGACGTCCCCGCTGATCAGCCTCGCAACTCCTCTACATGGGACCGGGCGAGCACGATCCGACGTCAAAAGAAAGCGGCTTGCCCGGTCCTGTGCCAATTCGGCGAGGCGGGAGGGTCTCGAAACGGGCGAGGAGCTGGTGATATCTCCGGCCGACAACGGCATCCGGCTCGACCGGGCACCGAACGGCGCTCGCTTCATGGTCGCGGTACTGCTGATCTCCGCCGGCAGCGGCTGCTTCGCTGCGGAAGGGCTGGGAGCCCGCCGGGCCGAAGCCGGTTCCCTGGCTGCAGGTGGCGAAGAGCCACAGGTGTTCGCCCTCGCACCCACTCCCGCAGCCGCGGCTCAGCAAACCTCGCCCGCAGCTCCGGCGTGCGTTCCGGCTGCAGCATCGCCGCCGGGAACCGGCGCTGCCGCCGCTCCGGCCAATAGCCGGGCCGCGGAGCTACTGCTGCCCGACACGGCCTCTGCGGAGTTGCGCAGCCTGGCGCGCAGGGCCATCGCCGGCGAAGCGGATGCCGAGCATGATCTCGGTACGTTCTACGCGCTCGGCATCGAGGTGCCGCGGAATTTTGAGCGCGCCGCCTGCTGGTATCGCCGATCCGCGGATCAGGGCGTGGCCAGCGCCGCATACAATCTCGGCGTGCTGCTGGCACGAGGCGTTGGCCTGTCGCGCGATCCGGAAGCGGCGGTGGCGCGCTTCCGCGAGGCCGCGAAGGCCGGGCACGCCGGCGCGCTGAATGCTCTAGGCCTCGCCTATCGCGACGGCTCGGGCGTGGCGCGCGATCCGGCGGAGGCGCTGATCTGGTTCCGGCGGGCCAGCCTCGGCGGCAATCCACGCGGCGCCTACAACACGGCCAGGCTGTATGAGAGCGGCGATCTTGGGACACCCGATCCGCAAGCCGCCGCCGGCTGGTACCGGGTCGCGGCCGATGCCGGAGACGAGCAGGCCGCGGCGGCGCTGGCGAGGCTGCAGGCCGCAGCCTATGGTGACGGTCCGGCCGCGCCTCGGATCGGATTTGTCAGCCTGGCGCCGGAATCCGGTCTTCTCATTCTGGACCAGACCATCATGCCCGCCGCCGGCGCGGACCCGATCCTCGATGACCTGGCCGCGCAGATGGCGGGCCGGCCGCCGCCCGATCCGGCCGAGCTGGTCCCGGCATCCGCCCCGGCGGCGCGGCCTGCGGCCAGGCCGCGGCGAGCCACGGTGGCTGAGATCAAGGAGATCCAGCAGCTGATGGCGAGGCTGAGTTTCGATGTGGGGCCGATCGACGGCCTGGTCGGGCGCCGGACCCGGGCCGCCATCGCCCGCTTCCAGCGGGGCCAGGGCCTGCCCGTGACGCGGCGGGCTTCGGTGGAGCTGCTGGATGCGCTTCGCGTGGCCACGCTGCTGGCCAGCAAGGACTGACCGAAGGGCGCGGGTGCGCCGGGAGACGGCGCCGGGTGGCCGATACCGGCACGGTCCTCATTCGTCGACGGACGTGCCGAACCAGCGGGCGCGGGTCTTCTGGTAGTCGGGCTCCGGATCGTAGACCTTGACCGGCAGGCCCATGTCCTGCGCGGTCAGGGTGCCGATCGCGTTGCGCAGCTGATAGCCCGCGACCACCTCGTTGCGCCGGGCCTGCACCAGGCTGAGCTGGGCCTCGAGCAGGTTCTGCTGCTCGGTCAGCACGTCGAGCACGGTACGCGACCCGACCTGGGCCTCCTGCTGCAGGCCTTCCACCGCCAGCTGCTCGGCCTTGACCGCGGCCTGGAACGACTTGATCGCCGCCCGCGCCGTCACCAGCGCCTGCCAGGCCTGCACCGCCCCTTGGATCGCCGTGCGGCGCTGCGATTCGATCTGGATCCGCCGCTGGCCATGGGTGTAGCGGGCCTGGCGCACCAGCGATTCCTGGTTGCCCTGGGAATACAGCGGGATGGTCAGCTGCGCCACGATCGCCGCGGAATCGATGCGGTTCTGCGCCCCGCTGCTGCTCTTCGGATGCGAGACCGTCGAATACTGCCGCTGGATCCGCGCCTGCAGGCTCAGCTGCGGCAGCAGCGCGCCGAACTGCAGGTCGATGTTGTCGGCCGCGGCCCGCTCGGTGAACACCGCCGCGACGATGCCCGGATAGTTGGCTTGGGCCTTCGGGGGCGCGTCCTGCATCGAGGTCGGCAGCCCGGCCGGCACCGCCGGCGTCTCCAGCGTCCCCGGCGGCTGGCCGATGAAGCGCTCGAAGGTGGCCCGGCTGGCGCGCAAGGTGCCCTCGGCCTCGATCCGCCCGGCGGTGGCGCTGGCCAGGCTGGCCTCGGCCTGGCTGACGTCGGTCCGCGTCACCTCGCCGGCCTTGAACCGGTCCTGGGGGGCCTGCAGCTGCCGCCGCAGCACCGCCTCGGTGGTGCGCTGCACGTCCAGCGCCGCCTGGGCCTGGACCACGTCGGCATAGGCGGTGGCGGCGTCCAGCAGCACCGTCTGCTCGGTGGTCTGGACCACGGCGCGGGTCGCCATCACCGTGTTCTCGGCCTGGTTGACCGCGGCCTCGGTCTGCCCGCCATTGTAGACGTTCTGCGTGATCGTGATGCCGAGCGTGGCCGGGTTGACCTCGTGCCAGTAGCCCTCGCGGCCGCCGCCGTTCAGAGGATCGCCTCTCTGGCCACTGGGCTGCAGCTGATCGATGATGCCGCCCGAGGTCGGGACGTTGTCGCTGGTGGTGTTGGTGAACTGGCTTGAGATGCTGGCGCTGGCGCTCACATTCGGCCGGTAGCCGGACAGCGCCTGGGCGACGCCTTCATTGACCGCCTTCAAATTGGCGATGTCGGCGGCGAGGTCCGGATTGGTGGCATAGGCCGACGCCAGCGCCTCGGTCATCGACTGGGCCGAGGCCGGGCCGGCCCCCAGCACCAGCACGGCGGACAACACCGCGGTGGAGAGCCCGAATCGTCCGTATCGTGTCATCGTCGACGCTGCCGTATTCTTGGGCGCCACCAGACGCATAAGCATCGATGCCGTCCGGTTTGAAAGCGATCCGCCATGCCGTGGGCATGCATTTCCAAGAGATGATGGTTTCCCGATCTCCGCCGGATTTCAATTACTTCAAAAGAGATATTCCGATGATTATGGGATGTACTGTCTATGAACTGCCGGTTGAGAGGTCAAGTGTGAGTCAGAACTTGTCCTGGATCGTAAATCAACTAAGTGCTTCTTATTGGGGTATGCAGTGACTGAGCGCTTAGGGAATGTGAGCAGGAGCGGAGACTCAAATTGCTTCTTCTCAAATATGTTCCGTTTATCTAAAATTATCAGATTCGGTGCTGTGTCTCAGATACCAGTCTGCTTCGCTCGGAAATTGGATACGCCTCGGTGTCATCGAGGACCCCGATCGGCAATATTTCAGCCTTGGGAGATAGGTCATTATTCGTCTTCGCCGCGGATGGAAACAGGGGCTGCCCGGAAAAGCGGATCTCCTGACTGCGCGTCAGGCAAGGCAGTTTTTTCTCGTGTTCCAACCGATCGTGGCGATCTCCGACGGAGATTTGTGGGGCTTCGAAGCGCTGATGCGCTGGCGCCATCCGACCCGTGGCGAAATCGCTCCCAGCATTTTCATCCCGGTTGCCGAGGCGTCCGGCCTCATCGCCTATCTTGGCGAATGGGCGCTCCAGGACGCCTGCCGACAGGCGGCCTCCTGGCCATGGACCGCGCAGGTCTCGGTCAACATCTCCGCAACGCATGTTCGGTCCAGCGCTTTCCCGTCGGCGGTAATGACGGCGCTGGCCGCCGCCAAACTGGCCCCGACTCGCTTGGAGCTCGAGATCACGGAATCGGTTCGGCTCGAGGCATCAAAGGAAATCGCCGGGGTGTTCGAGCAGTTGAGGAGCCTGGGCATTCGGCTGGTGCTCGACGACTTCGGCACCGGCTGGGCTTCCCTCGACATGCTGCGCCGCCTTCCGTTTGACGGGCTGAAGATCGACCGGAGTCTCGTGGCGGATCTGCCATCCAATCCGCGTGCCGTCGCGATTGTCCGTGCCACGATGCAACTCGCGAGGGAGCTGGACATCCGCGTGACGGCCGAAGGCGTCGAGGACGCAACCCAGCTGCGGATCCTGCGGGATCTCGGCTGCGAAAGGCTGCAAGGGTTTCTGGTTGCGATGCCGGAACGGACGGCGGCGGTGCCGAGCCGGGATTTTTGGCGCACGCCGATGCACTGATCGATGGACAAGGATGAAGGTCCTGCCGCTGAATGGATGGCCCGCGGGCGCCGCCGGGCGCCTGATGGCCGGGGAGGCTGAATGGTCGCGATTGGTCATGGAAGAAGCGTCTCGGCTGCGACGGCGATCGAGCAGTGCCGTGCGACGTTGGGGAATATCGTCCCGCAACTGCTGCTGGTGTTCTGCGGCGGAAAGCATGAGGGTTCCGACGTTGTCGAGGCGCTCAGGACCACCTTCGGGGACGCAGTCGCAATTGTCGGCGGATCGGCGGCCGGCGTCATCTGGCGAGACGGCCTCGGCTACAGCGGATTGGAGGTCGGGGTCGTGGCTTTCGGAGCGGAAGATGCCCTGCCGCAGATCCTGGTCAACCGCGATCTGCGGCAGGGTGAGCGCGCCGCCGGCTTTTCGCTCGGGCAGAAGCTGGCCGAGACCGCCGAGCAGGACTCCGTCGTGCTGATGTTCTATGACAGCGTCGCCGACCCGTCGCCGCTGCGTCTGCATCCGGCGAGCGATCTGGTCGAGGGGCTGCAGTCGGGTCTTGCCGGCCACAGGATCCGGCTGATCGGCGGGGGGACCCTGACCGACATGAATCTGTCCGATGCCTGGGTGCTCGACGGCACGTCCGTCGCCAAGCACGCGGCCGTCGCGCTTGTCTTCCCATCCAGCCTCAAGGACGAGACCGTCATCCTGCACGGCTGCCGCCCGGTCAGCACCTTCATGGAGATCACGCGCATCGAAGGGGCCGAGGTGTTCGAGCTCGACGGCCGGCCGGCGCTCGAGGTGATCGAGCAGATGCTGGGCGTGACGCTGGGCGCCACCTCATCACACGACCTGTCGCTGATCGCCACGCTGGGCGAGAAGCAGGGGGATCCCTACGCGGCCTATGACGAGAACAGCTACGTCAACCGTCTGATCCTGCGCGCCAACCGGACCACCGGCTCGATCACCCTGTTCGAGAGGGACTTCCGCCTCGGCACGCGGGTTCAGATCATGTCCCGGGATAACGCGCTGATGCTCGACAGCGTTCGAAACGGCATCAGCGCGATCAACCAGACGCAGCGGGACGGGCAGCCTCTTCTGGCGATCTATATCGACTGTGCGGGCCGCGCCAGTGCCCGCAGCGGGGCCGCGATCGAGGAAGCCCGGCTGGTGGCGGACCATCTCGATCCGTCGATTCCCTTTCTCGGCTTCTATTCCGGCGTCGAGATCGCGCCCTTCGACGGCTACAGCCGGCCCTTGGACTGGACCGGCCTCCTGACCGTGTTGTCGGCACGATGAACGGCGGCCCGCGGAGGACTGTCGGCGTGTCGCCCGGTCAGCTGGAACGGGAGCTCGCCTATTACCAGCGCGAGTGCAACGATCTCGGCGCGCGCCTGCTTCGGCTGCAGGAGGAACAGAGCCAGGCCTTCCGAGAGGCGCGGCGCAGCCGGACGCTGGCCAAGCTGATCCGTGAGGCCCACCGTCTCGCCGACACGGTGATCGGCCCGGAGGATCTCGGCGACCGGATCCTGGAGATCGTCGTCGACAATGCGATGTGCGACCGCGCGGCGCTTCTGGTCGAGGAGACCCCCGGCAGCCGGACCTTTCGTGTCACGCACGCCATCGGGCTGCGCGAGAAGGCGACCGCGCCGATCACGCTGCCGAGCGTTCCCGACTTCTTCTTCACCACCGCTCAATCCAGAATCGAGCCGCCGGCCTATGAGCTTACGGGCATCCTGCAACTGCCCTATGTTCTTTGGGCTTATGATCGCACGACGGGCCAGGCCCTGATGATCGGCAACCGGTCCGAGGCGAATGTGAGCCGGGCTTTCGAATCCGCCGACCAGGAGCTCATCGAAGGCGGCCTCTCGGTCTATATCGACGTCCTGGCCCGCAAGCAGGCGGAGCAGGAGCTTCGGCGCGCCATGCACGCAGCGGAGCAGGCCGACGAGGCGAAGGCCGCATTCCTCGCGACGCTGAGCCATGAGCTGCGGACGCCGCTGAACGCCATCATCGGTTTGGCCGACATCCTGTCCGCGAAGCGTCCCTCCGGCCTGACGATCGAGCGATCCGTCGCCTATGCGACGGAGATCGGCGGCTCGGGCCGCCATCTGCTGCGCCTGATCAACGATATTCTGGATTATTCAAGCATCGCCCGGGGTCATCTCGCCATCCAACCCGAGTGGATCCGCCTGGAGCATGCGGTGGCAGCCGCCGTTCGGGCGGCGCATGGCATGGCGGCGGAGCGGGGCGTCGCCCTGTCGATGTCGCCGATCGATCCGGCCTTCGGTCTCCTTGTCGACGGGGTTCGCTTCCGCCAGATTCTCGACAATCTGATCGGCAACGCGATCAAGTTCACGCCGCAGGGAGGGCAGGTCGTCGTCGATGTCGAGATCGGAACGGACCGATCGATCCAACTCCTGGTCACGGACACCGGGATTGGAATGCGGCCCGAGGAGATCGCGATCGCGATGGAACCGTTCCGTCAGCTCGACAACGCGTTGACCCGCAAGACCGCCGGCACCGGGCTGGGGCTGCCGATCACCAAGGGCCTTGTCGAGGCCCATGGCGGCTCGCTCGTGATCACCAGCGAGCCGGGAGGCGGAACCACCGTTCGTGTCATGTTTCCCGCGGCGCTCGGAAGCCCCGGGCAGGCCGACCCCCCGAAAGCCGGCTGATCCGGGCTAGTGGGGCCATGTCGGGACGGCGCCTTTGGGCGTCGCCGACAGCGTCGCGAGATTCTCGTCGATGGCGCGGAACAGTCCCCAGGTCTCGCCGTAGTTCAGGGGAAAGCCGGGGCATCCGGCGTCCACATCCTTCTGCCGGGCATGGATGTAGTCGGTCCACTGTTTGGTCGATGGGCGCCGGTGATGGAAATCGTGGCATGGAGCGTCCCCGACCAGGACGATGACGCGTACGAGAAGTTGGATCGTGAGCATGTTCGCCCACCAGCCGCACCAGGCGGCGAGCCCCGCGGGCGACCACGCCGAATCTCGCGGCGGAGGGGCGCCCGGAAATACGCCGGCGGTCGCCAGGCAGACGAACTCCTTGTCCCGCGCGGCGATCAGCGCCGGCTCGGGAAAGCGGTGCTCGCAGAGGATCCGGCCGATCGTCGCCCATTGCAGGAGCAGGGTCAGCGGCAGGAGCCAGATGACGAGAAAGGCGAGGGCATGGCCGGTGAGGGCCGAAGCCAGCGCCGGAATCGCCAGGGCGAACATCGCCACGATGTTGTGCTGCGGATCGTGCGAGCGCATCGCAGCGCGGATTCGGCGAAACAGGAACCGGACATGGAAGCCGGGGGAAAAGACGACGTTGACCAGCACGCGGCGCCACAGTTCGCGCTTCGGCAGCTCCGGCTCGAGGCGGCACATGCCGAGGACGAAGTCGGCGAATTCGTCCTCCTCGGTCAGCAGCTTGCGGGCGCTGTGGTGATGCATGTGCTCTTTTCGGTAATGGTCGAAATGCTTGAACAGGAAGACGGCGGAGATCAGCCGGCCCACGGCTCGGTTGCGCTCCCAGGTCCGGAAGACGGTCCCATGAGCGCAATGGTGAAACACCACGACCTGAAACACGCCGAGGCCGGATGTCGTGAGAATCAGAGAGATGAAGAGCAGGAGGGCGCCCGGGATCGTCGGAACGACGGTCCATAGGACGCCGAACGACAGGCCGGCCATGACCAGCAGGCATCCCTGATGCACGAAATGCATCGGGGTGTGTGCGGCCTCGGCCTCCTGCGGCGCCGGCCGGGCGGTCAGCCAGGACAGGAACGGCTGGACAGCGGCCGGAAGGCGTTCAGCCATTTCGGCTCGGGGGTCTCGCCGCGCGGTGTGCGCAGCCTCGCGGGACCCGACATGTTCAATACCCGCAACGAAGGTGGACATGAGGTGCTCCTTCCGCATCGGCACGGCAGTAATCCGTCACAGTTTTGAGGCGGACGAAAGCCGTCTCAAAGGATGGGAATTACCTAAAAAGACCGCTTTATGCTCGCGAGACATGAGTGCAGCAGCGCTGACCGTCAATAGACGGGCGCTCTGAATGCTGATTGCAGCGTATTCCTCGGATCAGGGCGTCGTCCACGTCGAGACGGTCGAGGACGATCGAGCGGCCGGGCCGAACCCACCTTGCCGGCGTGCTCGGCCGGGGTCAGCCACCCAAGGCAGTCCGGCCGTCCCGGCCTGTCAGCACCGTGACCTCGACCCGGTTACGCCCCCGCGCCTTGGCGAGGTATAGCGTGCGGTCGGCGGCCCGCATCAGTTCATTGATATCGGTGTCGCAGGCCTGGGCCACCGCGGCGCCGATGCTGACGGTCAATGGGAATGCGCTCTCCTGTGTCGGGGCGAACTTTTCCGCCGCCAGCTTGGCCCGGACCCTCTCCGCCGTGGCAGCGACCTCGTCGACGCCGGCACCGATCATGACGACGGCGAATTCCTCGCCTCCCAGACGGGCCGCGAGATCCACGGCCCGGACCTCGAGGCGAAGCCTTTCCCCCAGAAGTTCGAGCGCAGTGTCGCCGGCCTGATGGCCGAACCGGTCGTTGACGATCTTGAAACTGTCGACGTCGATCATCAGCACGGCGATGTTCGCCATCTGCTTTGCCGCCAGCACGCCTTCGAGGTGCCGCATGAAATAACGACGATTGTAGAGGCCGGTCAGCGGATCGGTCAGCGCCATCTTGAGAGCGCCGTCGAGCGCGCTTCGCAGCCGGTCCTGATAGAGTTTCCGCCGGATCTGATTGCGGGCCCGCACCCTGAACTCATTCGGGTTGAACGGCCTGGAAATCCAGTCGTTCACGCCCAGATCGAAACCGCGCAGGATCAGGTCCCGATGATCGGGCTCGGCGATCAGGAGAAGAGGTATGTCGCGGCTGGCCACATTGGCGCGAAGCCGCGAGGCGAGGCGCAGGGGTTCGAATCCCCTCATCGAGAGATTGATGATGATCAGGCTCAACTGGTGGCTGGCGCCGATGGCGGTCGCTTCCTCCTCGTTGGAGGCCCGAACGGCCTGGATGCCATCTTCTGCGAGCGCATTCTCGACGCTGGCCGCGCCGAGATCCCAGTCGTCCACGATCAGCGCGCGAGTCCCGCTCACCTCGACCTGGGTCCGCGGCTCGGGAGCGAGGCCCAGGGCCCGCGTCGTCTCGTGCCTTGCCCTCCATTCATCGAAAAGCTGCTTGAGACGAACAAGGCCTTTGATCCTGGCGAGGAAGGTCTCGGTATCGATCGGCCGGGTCAGGAAATCGTCGGCACCGCATTCGAGCCCGCGCAGCCTTTCGGCAGCGCCATCGAGCGCGGTGACCATGACGACCGGGATATGCATCGTCCGTTCGTCCGCCTTCAGCCGACGGCAGGTCTCGTAGCCATCCAACTCGGGCATCATCACATCCAGGACGATAACGTCCGGTTGCCAGTTCTGCGCCAGCAAAATCGCCTCGGCGCCGCTCGATGCCGTCAGGACGGTATAGTATTGGTCCTCCGCGACAACGCTCAATATATGGGCGTTTGCTTCTGTATCGTCGACGATTAGCACCTGAGCGGTCATCGGCTCTGTCTCAAGTTGAAATCATCGATATGGGGAAATCATGTCAAACTATACCGGACGTGTGATCGCTGGGCCTCAATAGGGGGGACGTTGCAGCCACGAGAAAGAATATCACGTTGGGACGGAATGATACACCAGGATTAGGTATTCCTAACCTGCGCGCAGCTCTTCCCGTAGCAGCCTGACCGCGTTGTGCATAAGAATATATGAGGGCGGCCGACGAAATCCCGAAGATATCCTGCTCTGCGCCCCGGAAATCGTATCCGGTCGAAGTCGGTACGATAGGACAACGCAGGGCCGGCGGCCGACGGGGTGCTTCCGTGCCTGTGGCTTCGTCGATATCCATGGCTGGCTGTCGACAAAGCGGGGCGCAGCATCTTGGCGGTTCTTCTCGGCATCGGTGTTGCCGGCAGTGATTTGCGGGAGGGGTGCCTGAGTCATCGGAGGGTACCACCAAAGGATATCTTCAAATTCCATTTTGGCCCGCATATTGTAAATATTAAATAAGGAGAGAAATTGTGTATAACTTAACTGTTAATTTTTATTCAGAATGCTTCGGATTTCAGAAAATGAGTGTCGGCGGAAGCAAGAATGATGGAAGCATCTGATGGGTGGCGATGGTGTTTTCCACGGCGAATGTTATCCCGGCGGCTCGTCGTGACGCCAGGAAGGCTACGCGTGAGGGCGGTCGAAACGGGTTCCCGGGCTGATCCCTGTCTCCGGCTTTCCTCATGACGGCCATTCTCGGCATCCGGGCCGTTCGGCAGGAGAAGGGTTGATGTGCGGGATTGTGGGGATCGTGGGGAGGCGGCCGGTGGCGTCGCGACTGGTCGAGGCGCTGAAGCGTCTGGAGTATCGCGGCTATGACTCGGCGGGCATCGCCACGCTGGTTGGGGGTCGGATCGAGCGCCGCCGTGCCGAGGGCAAGCTGGTCAATCTGGAGCGGCGCCTGGGCGAGGACCCGGTCGACGGCACCATCGGCATCGGCCACACCCGCTGGGCGACGCATGGCCGGCCGAGCGAGACCAACGCCCATCCGCATGCGACCGCCCGGGTGGCGATCGTGCACAACGGCATCATCGAGAATTTCCGGGAGCTGCGGCGCGAGCTCGAGGGCCTCGGCCATGTCTTCGCGACCGAGACCGATTCCGAGATCGTCGCGCATCTGGTGACGCATTACCTCGACCGGCAGATGGCGCCGCGCGAGGCCAGCGCCGCGGCGTTGCGGCGGCTGGAGGGGGCGTTCGCGCTGGCCTTCCTGTTCACCGGCGAGGAGGACCTGCTGGTGGTCGCCCGGCGCGGCTCGCCCTTGGCGATCGGCTTCGGCGACGGCGAGATGTATGTCGGCTCGGACGCGCTGGCGATCGGGGCCTGGACCGACCGGATCTGCTATCTCGACGAGGGCGACCGGGCGGTGATCGCCCGGAGCGGGGTCGAGATCTACGACGCCGGGGACCGGTCGGTGGCCCGGCCGGTGAAGCCGATCGCCCAGACCGGGGCGCTGATCGGCAAGGGCGATTTCCGGCACCACATGCTGAAGGAGATCTACGAGCAGCCGGCGGTGGTGGGCGACACGCTGCGCACCATGCTGGATCCGGCGACCCGGGCGATCGTGCCGCCGGCGCTGCCCTTCGACTTCGCCCGGGTGCCGCGGGCCACCATCGTCGCCTGCGGCACCGCCTTCTATGCCGGCATGGTGGCGAAGCACTGGTTCGAGACCGTGGCCCGGCTGCCGGTCGAGATCGACATCGCCTCGGAGTTCCGCTACCGCGAGGCGCCGCTGCCGGAGGGCGGGCTGGCGATCTTCGTGTCGCAGTCGGGCGAGACCGCGGACACGCTGGCGGCCTTGCGCTACGCCCGGTCGCAGGGCCAGCGCGTGCTCTCGGTGGTCAACGTGCCGGACAGCTCGATCGCGCGCGAGAGCGACGCGGTGATCCAGACCCTGGCGGGGCCGGAGATCGGCGTCGCCTCGACCAAGGCCTTCACCACCCAGCTGACCGTGCTGGCCTGCCTGGCGGTGGCGGCGGCGCGGGCGCGCGGCGCCATCGACGCGAAGCGGGAGGCCGAGCTGTCGACCGCCTTGACCGAGGTGCCGGGCCGGCTGGCCGAGGTCCTGAACCACGACGCCACGATCCGCGACCTGGCCCACCAGGTGGCGCTGGCGCGGGACGTGCTGTATCTCGGCCGCGGCCTGTCCTATCCGCTGGCGCTGGAAGGGGCCTTGAAGCTGAAGGAGATCAGCTACATCCACGCGGAAGGCTACGCCGCCGGCGAGATGAAGCACGGGCCGATCGCGCTGATCGACGACAAGGTGCCGGTGATCGTGCTGGCGCCGCGCGACCCGGTGTTCGACAAGACCGTGTCGAACGTGCAGGAGGTGATGGCCCGCGGCGGCAAGGTGATCTTCGTCTCCGACCCCGAGGGGATCGAGAGGCTCGGCCCCGGCCCGGTGGCGGCGATCGGCCTGCCGGGCATCGATCCCTTCGTCGCCCCGATCCTCTACGCCGTGCCGGTGCAACTCCTGGCCTATCACACCGCCGTCGCCAAAGGCACCGACGTCGACCAGCCCCGAAACCTCGCCAAAAGCGTCACCGTGGAGTGAAGAGGGAGCGGATCGGGCGTGTCGTTGCTGCCGGTCATGGGAGTGGGCATTTCCCTGACCATCGAAGATACTCCGAAAGGAGTAGGGTTCCCGCCAAATTGAGTATGGGCGAATTGAAATTTTCATAAAAATAGAGATAAATGCCTTGACCGCGTGCCCCTGGTCGGGTTTCATGTCCTACGACTTCTGCTTCTATTCGCATTTGGTGACCTCGCCGAGCTTCCTCCTGGAAGCTCGGGCACTCTCAATAATACCGAAACTGATATAAAGATCTGCTTGTATTCGAGATTATTCACGTCGACGACTGGCCTGTCATTGGCGAGCTTTGTGCCCGATCAGGAGGAGATATGCTGTCTTGCAGGGACGATGCTGAGAAAGCTGCAGCTCCGGGGAATCTTTCCGAAACAACGAAGATCGCGATTATTGATCGCAGGGTCCTGGTTCGGGAGGCTCTGACGGCGGCCCTCATGACGGCCGATGGGGGATTCCGAGGCATTGGATTTGCGGATACCGGCGAGTGGCTGGCCTGCGGGGCTCGGAACGATGCATCGGCGATTCTGTTCGGCATTGACGGAGAGGGTGCCGATGATCCTGATCTGATGCAGGATCTCCGGCTTCTCGCTCAGGACCGCCCGGACAGGCCGGTCATCGTCATCGGCGACCGCGACGAATCCTGCCATGTCCTCAAGATCCTGTCGTCCGGGGCACGCGGCTATATTCCGACGAGCGTCAGCCTGAGCGTTGCGATCGGCGCGCTGTCGCTCGCCATCGCCGGCGGGATGTTCGTGCCGGCCACCGCCCTGGCCATGGCGGGCCGAATGGAGCGGGAGGGAGGGCCGGAGCGCACCAGGCTCCCTTTCGACCTGACCGATCGGCAGGCTGCGGTGGCCGAAGGCCTTGCCCGCGGAAAGCCGAACAAGATCATCGCCCACGAGCTCAATCTCTCCGAGGGAACGGTCAAGGTTCATATCCGCGGCATCATGAAGAAGCTGCAGGCCCGGAACCGGACCGAGGTTGCCTTCAAGCTGCACAGCATGAAGGCGCGCCCGCGATCGGCGTATGGCCTTCCGATCATGCCGCCGGCCTCGTCGGGCCCACGGGAAGGTCTCCCGCGGGCCGCGTCGCCTCACCGCTGCGCCACGTAAGCCGATCGTTTGGATGGCTGAGCGGCCGGGGGAGGCGAACGCGTCCTGCGGACGGGATGATCGCCTCGTCTGTCCCCCGGACCCCGCGGCGCGGCGCCGATCTCAGCTCGGCAATCCGGCGCGGCGCAGGCCGTCGAGGTAGCGTCGCAGCAGATCCGGCTCGAAATAGTGCAGGGCGTCGGCGACGGTCGCCACGGTGAGCCCGGGTCGGGAGGCCGTGAACCGCGCCAGCGCCTCGCGCGCGGCATCGATCTGCCCCGCATGGGCGAGGAAGGTGGCGAGGTCGCGGAACATCCAGGTCGCCGTCGGCTTCTGATGCAGCGCCTTTCGGGTGAAGCCGGCGGCCTCTGCGGGGCGCCCCTCGGCGAAGGCGGCGAGACCCAGGCCGATGAAGCAGTTGAAGCTGAACGGGTCGAGGGGGCTGAGCCGGATCGCTCGCTCGAAGCAGGGCCGTCCTGCGGCAGGATTGCCGCGATAGACGTGCAGGAAGCCGCGGCGTGTCCAGGACCAGGCGTGGTTTGGGTCGAGCGCCAAAGCCTGATCGACGAACTGCTCGGCCCGACCGATATCGCCGAACAGGAGCATGGTTGCCGTGGCCAGGGCGCTCAACGCGGTCGCATCGTCCTGGGACCCTTCCGATGCCTGCTTGATCAGGCGATCGCCCGCCGCCCGCTCGGCGTCGTAGTCCGAAGCCCAGTTGTAGGTGACCTGCTGGGCATGCGCCCAGGCGGCGAGGGCGGCCGCGCGGCTGTAGTCCGGATCCAGCCGCAGGGCCTCGTCGAGCAGCCGGATGGCTTCGACATTCTCGGGTTTGCGATGGGCCCAGAGATGCGGCAGCGCCCGCATCATCAGGTCGTAGGCCGCGACGCTGTCGGGCCGCTTGCGCAGCGCCAGCGTGATTTCCGCTGCCCGGATGGAGGGGTGGAGCGCTCCGGCGACGCCTTCGGCAATCCGGTCCTGCAGGTCGAACATGTTCTCGACCGTCCCGTCATAGCGCCCGGACCACAGGTGCAGCGCGCTGGCGGCGTCGATCAGCTGCGCCGTGATCCGAACCCGGTTGCCCGACCTCCGCACGCTGCCTTCGAGCAGGTAGCGGACCTTGAGCGTGCGGGCGATCACGCGGGGGTCCTGGGGCCGTCCCGCGGCCCGGTACGCCTCGGCCGAGTGGCGGGCGATGACGGGGAAGTCCCGGATGCGGGAGAGGGTGGCGGTGATCTCCTCCACCGCGCCGTCGGCGAGGGCGGACACGGCGGGATCGCCTGAAAGATTGTCGAAGGGCATGACGACGATCGAGGGCAGATCCTCCTCGTCCACCACCCCGACGGTGCGCTTGGTCGCTTCTTCGGCACCTTCGCCGGCAGCGCCCCCAGGGCTCCAGATCCAGACCTCCATCGGCTCCGCGATGTCCTTGAGCGTTTTCATCACCCGCATGAAGGGCGTGGCCAGCGCCTTGCCGAGCTGCCAGCGCACGGAATGGGTGATGGCGATCCCGCCGGGCGGCGCCGCTTGCTGCAGGCGGACGACGAAGGCGACGGCGGCCCCGAACCGGTCTTCCCCTTCAACGAAGACGTCGGCGAGCGCGATGCCGGCGCGCACCAGGATGGGCCGCTTGGGCCGCCGCGCCTGACGGGCCGCCATGGCCTCCTGGAACTCCACCGTCCAGCAGACCGCATCCTCGATATTGGAGAACTCGATCAGCACGCCGTCACCCATGGTCTTGAACACATGGCCGTGACGGGCCCGGAGGGTCGAGCCCAGCAGCTCGCGGCGGATCGAGGCGAGCGCGGCCAGCGTGCCGCGCTCGTCCTCCTGCACGAGGCGCGTGAAGCCCGCCACGTCGAGCGAAACGATGACAGTGAGCCGGCGCTGGACTCGCATCGGCAATGGCCTCCGGCAATTCCATCAGCTTGCGACGGACCTGCCGATCCCGCAATGCGGCAGGCAAGCCGCGCGAAGATCGTCTCACGGTTCGCGCAGGCTCTCGTCCAGGCCGCGCAGCAGAGGATAGAGGAAATAGGAGAGCACCCGGCGCCGCCCGACCTCGATCTCGGCCGTCAGGGTCATGCCGGGCAGCAGGCGGAAGGTGTCCGGAACCGACCGCAGCGTCGTATCGATCAGCCGGATCCGAGCCCGGTAGACCGGCGGCGCCGAGGCGTCGACATTGCCTTTGTCGTCCCGAGCGTTGGAGGCGAAGCTGTCCTGGCTGATGGTGCGGACCGTGCCCGAGGCCGTGCCGTGCTTCTGGAAGGGGAAGGCGTCGATCTTGAGGCGGGCCGGCTCGTCGGTTCCGAGCTGGCCGATATCCTTGCTGGCGGTCGAGACTTCGGCCTCGGGGGGAACGGTGAGCGGCACCAGCGTGAACAGCGGCTCGGCCTCCCGCACCACCGACCCGATCGATCGTTGCGCGATATCGAGGACCACGGCGTCCGGGGGGGCCGACAGCACGATCATGTCGCGACGCAGCTCGGCCTTCTTGAGCTCCTCCGCCGCGGCGGCATAGGCCTCGCGCGCCTTGACCAGATCTTCCAGAGCGGCTCGGCGGAACTCTTCGACATGGGCCTGCCGCTCCGATCGCGCCTTGTCGATGGCCAGGGCCAGATCGGCCTGGATGCCGCGATTCCGGGCAAGCTGGGATTCGATGTCCAGCCGCGTGTCCTTGGAGACGAGATAGTTGAGCCGAGAACCGGTTTCGCTGGCCATCAGCTGCTGCCGCATCTGCTCGACCTGTTCGAGGGTCGCGACGCGCTGCGCCAGCAGCTGTTCCTCGTCGCGGCTCGCCGCCAGATTGGCTTCGGCGCGCGCGATCTGGTCGTCGAAATTGCGCAGCTGGGACTCGTAGGCCGCCTTGCGCTGCGCGAAGAAGCGCATCTGCAGCTGCGCATCCGCGCCGGCATCGGCGGCGGGTTCATAGGCCAGCCCCGCGAGCTCGGCCTCGATCCGGCCCATCTGCGCCTCGAGCGCAGCCACCTTCGCGCGCAGCTGCTCGACATCCGACTGGGTGAAGGTCGTGTCCAGGGCGGCCAGCTGCTGGCCGGCACGGACGATCTCGCCGACCGCGACGTCGATCGACCGGACGACCGAGGTCTCGAGCGGCTGGACCACGAGGTTCGGCTGGGTGGTGATCAGCTTGCCGGGCGCGACGACGATCTCGTCGACCGTGGACAGCGCGGCCCAGGCCACAGCGCCGACGATCAGCGCCGTCACGGCGTACAAGGTCAGGCGCGTGATCCGTGGTGGCGCCCGCGCCTCGAGCTCGACGGCATCGCGCTGGAACTCGGCGATGGCCGGATGCGCTCGGGACAGCGGCGCGACGGTCGGCGCCCGGACCACCGGCAGGGTCTGGCGCTCCGACGATGCGGATCGCTCCGGGATCATGCGCTTTGCCTTGTCTGCTGGGTCCAGAGGTGCCGGTAGGTCGTGCAGCGCGACAGCAGCTGGTCGTGCCGTCCGATGTCGGCGATCCGGCCCCGGTCGATCACCAGGATGGCATTGGCGTCCATCAGGGTGGACAGGCGATGGGAGACGATGATGACCGTACGCCCCTCCGCGATGCGCCGCAGATTCTGCCGGATGATGGCCTCGCTTTCGGGATCGAGGGCGCTGGTCGCCTCGTCGAAGATCAGGAGCCGGGGATTGGTCACAAGGGCGCGGGCGATGGCCAGGCGCTGACGCTGCCCGCCGGACAGGTTCTCGGCGCTCTCCTCCAGCATCGAGTCGAAGCCGCGCGGCATGCGCTCGATGAACTCCTCGGCCCCGGCCATCCGGGCCGCCTCGACGATCTCCTCGAAGCTGGCGCCCGGCCGGGCGGCGGCGATGTTCTCGCGCACCGTGCCGCGGAACAGGAAATTCTCCTGCAGCACGACGCCGATCGCCTTGCGCAGATGGACCAGGTCGAACTCGCGCATGTCGACGCCGTCGATGCGCACCACGCCCTGCTGCACCGGGTAGAGACCCTGGATCAGCCGGGTCACCGTGGTCTTGCCGGAGCCGCTTCGCCCCACCACCCCGAAGACGCTGCCCTCCGGAACCGTGAAGGAGATGTTGTCGAGCGCCGGGTTGGCATCTGCGGAATAGCGGAAGGACACGTTCTCGAATTCGACACGCCCCTTGATCGCCGGACGCAGGCCGTCGGTCCGGCCGTGCCGCTCCGGCCGTCGGTTCATCACCTCGCCCAGCATCCGGACGGACAGCGCCACCTCCTGGTACTCATGCACCATCGTCACGATCTGGACGAGCGGGCCGGAGACCCGGCCGGCCAGCATGTTGAAGGCGATCAGGGCGCCGATCGTCATCGTCCCGTCGAACACCGCGACGGCGCCGAGCCCGATCACCGCGACGCTCATCAGCTTCTCGACCAGCCCGGTCACGGACTGGGCCGTGGTCGAGATCTTCTCGACGTCGAAGCGCATCGCGACGCTTTGGGCCGAACGGTCGTCCCAGACCCGGCGCTGCATCGGCTCCATCGATAGCGACTTCACCGTCCGCATGCCGTGCACGGTCTCGACCAGCAGGGCTTGGCGCTGGCCTTCGGCCTCGTACAGGGCGCGCAGCCGGCTGCGGAAGGGACCGATCAGCAGCAGGATCACCAGCGCCACCAGCAGTGCGAAGGACAGCACGACCAGGGTCAGCCAGGGGCTGTACATCAGCAGCACGGGCAGGAAGACGATCAGCGACAGGCCGTCGAGCAGCGTGAGAAACAGGCGGCCGGTGAGGAACTCCCGGATCCGCTGAGCCTGCTGCATGTGCTTGACCAGGATGCCCGCCGACGCCTGCTCGAAGAAGGCGATCGGCAGGCTCAGGAGATGCGCGAAGGTCCGGGTCGCCAGCCGGATGTCGATCCGGTTGGTGGCATAGAGCAGGAGATAGCGCCGCAGGAAGGTGAAGACGGCGTCGAACAGCAGGGCCACGACGATGCCGCCCGACAGCACGTACAGCGTCATGTAGCTGTTGTGGACCAGCACCTTGTCGATGATCAGCTGGAAGAAGATCGGCGTCGCCAGCCCCAGACCGTACAGGAACAGCGCCGCGACGGCGACGTCGGCGAACAGCCGGCGTTGGCGCAGCAATTCGGGGACGAACCAGCGGAAACCGAAGGGCTGGTCGGGATCGGCGATGCGGTAGCTGCGCTTCAGCAGGACCATCTCGCCGGACCAGCGGCCGCGGAACGCCTCCTCGGGAACCACAAGCGCCTCGGGCCGCTCGGCCAGCGGGTCGAGCAGCCGGACGGCGCCCTGTCCCTCGGCGTCGGCGACCACGCCGGCGATCAGCACCCAATTGCCGTTGTTCAGCAACGCCAGCGCCGGGAAGGCCTCATCCAGCCGCGCCAGCCCGGCCCAGTCGAGCTGCAGCCGGCGCGCCCGCAGGCCCGATTCCCGCGCCATGCGGAGGAGCAGGGCCGCCGAGACCGCCTCGGCGCCCAGGGCATAGCGGTGGGTCAGGCTGTCGACCGAGATGTCGAAGCCATGGTGGCGCAGGACGACGGCCAGGCAGTACAGCCCGGTGTCGCGTCCCCCGGCGGCCGCGGCCGGTGCGCCTTCTCCGGCCGCGGCGTCCGGCGCGGCAAGCATCAGGCGAAGTTCGGCGACGTGTTGCGGTGGAGAGCGCCGTTCGGGGAGGGAGGGACCGGAGCCCGATCGGCGACGACGGCCGGCGCCGCGGCCTCCGGCGCCCGGCGCTGGATGGCGCCGGCCTCGATCAGCCCTTGCATCACCTTCTGGATCAGGTCCGAGGCGTTGGCGAAGCCGTCGAGCGGCATGATGATCCGCTGCCGGAACGCCGCCCTGGGGGCGCCGGCGGCATCGCGCTCGGTCGCCGACAGGCTGACCAGGTCGATACGCAGGACGGACCCCGTGACCGTGATTTCGCCGATGCCGTCTGCGTAGATTTCGGTCTGCATATGCATGTCCTCGTTGCGAATGGTGATCTGAAAATCGACGGAACGTCAGGCGGCGTGGCCGATCTGCCAGTCGGGGAAAGGGTCCTGCAGCCCGCGATAGGCGGCGCGGTCGTAACGGAGCGGGGAGCCAACGAGGCAGGCGTCCAATGCCTGGCGGATGGCGTCCTCGTCATGCCCGCAGCCGATGAACACCAGCTCCTGCCGCCGGTCGCCCCAGATCAGGCTCCAGTGCTGCTCGATCCGGCTTTGCCAGTCCGGGTGGCGCGGCCAGTGCTGCGGCGGGACGGCCGCCCACCACAGTCCTTTGCCGTCGACACGGCGCTGGCTGCCGGCGATCGACAGCTGGCCGATCCAGTCCGGCCGGGTCGCGAGCCAGAAGAAGCCCTTGGCCCGGATCAGTCCCGGCCAGCTGCGCCCCAGGAACTCCTCCAGCCGCTCCGGGTCGAACGGGCGACGGGCCCGATAGACGAAGCTCGATATCCCGTAGAGCTCCGTCTCCGGCGTGTGTCCGCCTGGCCCGAACAGCTCCCGGTGCCAAAGGGGATGGGTCGCGGCCTTCCCTTCCACGAACAGGCCGGTGTCGAGGATCGCGTCCAGCGGAACCCGGCCGTACTCCGCCTCCACCACCTGGGCATCGGCGTTGAGGGCGCGGAGGATGCGGCGGATCTGGACCAGCTCCACGGCGGACACGTCGAAGGCCTTGTTGAGGACGACCACATCCGCGAATTCGATCTGTTCGACCAGCAGGTCGGCCAGCGTGCGCGCGTCGCCGTCATGGGCGGCCTGGCCGCGGTCGCGCAGCAGGTCGCGGCCGGCATAGTCCCGCAGCAGACCGATCGCATCGACCACCGTGACCATGGTGTCGAGCCGGGCGACATCGCCGAGCGAGGCGCCGCCGGCATCGCGGAAGGAGAACGAGGCCGCCACCGGCAGGGGCTCGGAGATGCCGGTGCTCTCCACCAGCAGATAGTCGAACCGCTGCTCGGCGGCCAGGCGGCGGACCTCGTGCAGCAGGTCGTCGCGCAGGGTGCAGCAGATGCAGCCATTGGTCATCTCGACCAGGGACTCGCTGGTGCGGCTGAGATCGGCGCCGCCGTCGCGGACCAGGTCGGCGTCGATGTTGACCTCGCTCATGTCATTGACGATGACGGCGACCCGGCGGCCTTCGCGGTTGCGCAGGATATGGTTCAGCAGCGTCGTCTTGCCGGCCCCGAGAAAGCCGGAGAGGACCGTGACGGGAAGGCGCGGCGGAGAGGTCATGCCGCGCCCCTCAGGCGGCCAGTTGCGGGTTGAAGACGACATCGGCCGAGTAGTTGGTGCGGTTGAAGCTGCCGGTCGGGAAGCTGCCGCTGGCGCCATAGGCGAAGACGCCGTTGCCGCCGCCTGTGGCATCGGCGAGGGCGCGCAAATGGCCGTTGACGACGTCGTCCGCGAAATAGTTCGGCGTGGCCGCGTAGTAGCCATTGCTGTGGTAGGAGGTGATGTAGGTCGTGTTCGCGTCGATCGCGACCGGCTGGGCGAGGACCGCCGTCTGCCAGCCGCTGGCGGTCTCGTTGGTGAAGGTGACCGTGGCGAGCAGCTGACCGGTGGCGGTCCAGAGATGGCCCTGATGGGTGCCGGTGTCCTGGGCGCTCTTGTAGTAGCGCAGGGCGGTGATCGTGCCGGCGACATCGGCCTGGAACTTCATGCCCAGCTCGACCGGCGATGGATCGTTGACGCTGGCGATGGCCGGCGTGTCCGAGGCCGAGAACAGGCTGCTTCCGGCCGGGGGCGGCGCCACCGTCAGCGAGGCGGTCGCCGAAGCGGTGCCGCCGCGGCCGTCGGAAATGGCATAGGTGAAGCTCGCCGTCCCGGTGAAGCCGGCGGTCGGGGTGAAGGTGACGGTGTTGGTCTGGCTGTTCAGGCTCACCGTGCCGTTGACCGGGTTGCTGACGCCGGTCACCGTCAGCGCGTCGCCGTTCGGATCGGTGTCGTTGGCCAGCAGAGTCGAGGTCGGGATCGACAGTGCGGCGTCCCGGTTGGTGGAGAGGCCGCTGTCCGCCACCGCCGTCGGCGGTTGGTTCGTCCCGGTGCCGGACTGGTTGTAGACGACATCGACCCAATAGTTCGTGGCGTTCCAGCTGTTGGTCGGGAACATGCTGGATCCGCTATAGGCGTAGACGCCGGCATCGACCGGAGCGGTCAGGGGACCGTTCGAGCGGGAGGTCGTGAAGTACCCGCTGGTGGCCGAATAGTAGCCGTTGGTGTGGTAGGAGGCGACGTAGGTGGTGCCGGCGCTGATCGCGACCGGGTTGGCGAAGGTGACGGTCTGCCAGCCGGTGGCGGTCTCGCCGGTGAATGTGGCAGTGGCCAGCAGGGTGCCGCTCGCGGTCCACAGGCTGGCCGTGTGGGGGCCGGTGTTCTGCGGCCCCTTGTAGAACCGGATGCCGGTGATGGTGCCGCCGGCGGAGGCCGAGAACTTCATGCCGAGCTCGACCGAATTCGGATCCTCTTCGGTCACCGTCGCCGGCGTGTCGGTCGGCAGGAACAGGCTGACCCCGTCGCCGGCCTGCCGGACGGTCACGTCGACCGTGGCCGAAGCGGTGCCGCCGCGGCCGTCCGAGATGGTGTAGGTGAAGCTGGCCGTTCCGGTGAAGCCGGCAGTCGGGGTGAAGGTGATGGTGTTGGTCTGGCTGTTCAGGCTGACCGCGCCATTGACCGGGTTGCTGACGCCGGTCACCGTCAGCGCGTCGCCGTTCGGATCGGTGTCGTTGGCCAGCAGATCCCCGGCCGCGATCGCCAAAGGCGCGTTCTGGGCCGTGCTGAAGCCGTCATCCGCCACCGCCGTCGGCGGCTGGTTGGAGGCGCCGCCCGACTGGTTGTAGAGGACATCGACCCAGTAGTTGGAGGCGTTCCAGCTGTTGGTCGGGAACAGGCTGGACCCGCCATAGGCGTAGACGCCGGCATTGGCCGGGGCGCTCAGAGGACCGTTGCTGTAGCTGGCGGTGAAATAGCCGGAATCCGCCGAGTAGTAGCCGTTGGTGTGGTAGGAGGCGACATAGGTCGTGCCGCTGCTGATCGCGACAGGGTTGGCGAAGGTGACGGTCTGCCAGCCGGTTGCGGTCTCGCCGGTGAAGGTGGCGGTGGCCAGCAGCGTGCCGGTCGCGGTCCACAGGCTGGCGGTGTGGGGGCCGGTGTTCTGTGCCCCCTTGTAGAACCGGATGCCGGTGATGGTGCCGTTGCTCGACGCGACGAACTTGACGCCGAGCTCGACCGGGCTCCCGTCGTTCACGGTGACCGTCCCCGGCGTCGTCGAGGTCGACCACAGGCTGAGGCCCGTGCCGGGCGGATTGACGGTGAGGTTGGCCGTCCCGGTGGCGGTGCCGCCGCGACCGTCCGAGATGGTGTAGGTGAAGCTGGCCGGGCCGCTGTAGCCAGCCGTCGGGGTGAAGGTGATCGCGCCGGACTGGCTGTCGAAGCTGACCGTGCCGTTCACCGCGTTGCCGACACCGGTGACGGTCAAGGGATCGCCGTTGGGATCGGTGTCGTTCGCCAGCAGGGTCGCGGCCTGGACCGTCAGCGCGACACCCTGGTTGGTGGCGAGGCCGTTGTCGTTGTTGGCGACGGGGGCGACATTGCCGCCGCCGGGCCCGGGCGTGAACAGGGCGTCCACCCAGAAATTCTCGTTCTGGAAGACGTTGCTCGGGAACAGGCTCGACGTACCATAGGCGTAGACGCCCGCCCCGACCGGCGCGGTCAGGTGACCGTTGGTGCGGGCGACGTCGAAATAGCCAGCATCGGCCGAATAGAAGCCGTTGCTGTGGTAGGAGACGATGTAGGTCGTCCCCGGCTGGATCGAGACCGGATTGGAGAACGTGACGGTCTGCCAGCCCTCCAGCGTCTCGTTGGTGAAGGTGGCGGTGGCCAGCAGGGTGCCGTCCGCGCTCCACAGGCTGCCGGTGTGGGTCCCCTGGTTGTAGAAGCCCTTGTAGAAGCGGACGCCGCTGATCGTGCCGGCGGCGTTGGAGCTGAAGCGCATGCCGAGTTCGACGGCGTTGCGATCCTGGATATGGACCTGCGTCGGCTTGTTGGCGAAGGTCCACATGCTTTCCGTGGAGGGCAGGGTGACGGTGACCGAGACGCCCGTCGACGCCGCCCCGAGATTGACGCTGTCATCCGCCGCCCGGGCCATGATGACATAGGTGCCGGCAGCCTGCGCGTTCCAGGCGTAGCTCCAGCTCTCCCGCCCCGACGCCTTGCGCCAGGTGACGCCGCCGTCGGTGGAGACCTCGACGCCGGCGACGATGCCGCCGCCGAAATCCTGGGCGGTGCCGGTGATGACGACCCGCTGGCCTTCGACCAGGCCGGTGCCGTTCGCCGGCGTCAGCACGGTGGCGGTCGGCGCCGTATGGTCGGTCGAGCCCGTCGCCATGATCAGGCTGGCCTGCAGCGTGCCGGGCTGGATGCCCATGTCGGCGAACATGTTGACCATCGCCTGCTGGACGTTCCGGTCCACCGGCGTCGCTTCGTTGTCGTGGTTGTCGTCCAGGCCCCAGGACCAGTAGACCGTGCCGGCGCCGAAGACCAGGGCGCCGCTCTCCGCCCGGTACATGGTCAGGCTGTGGTCGACGGTGGCGGATCCGACGCTGGTGCCGTAATCCCGCAGATACGTGTCCACCGACACCGTCGACAGCGACAGGTTGATCAGCCCGGCCGGGCGGAAGCCGTTGTCGACGTCGGAATCCCATTCGTAGCCGAGCAGGTTCTGGACCAGGGAATAGGTCTGGCCGGGCTGGAGGTCGGCGACATCCGTGTTCCGCCAGAACCGCAGGTTGGAATAGTCGTAGGGGATGGTGATCGTGTCGAGGCGATAGGCGTCGACCGTGAACATCGTGCCGGTCAGCGAATTCTCGGGCTCCTGTCCCGGATCGGCGAAGCGGGGATCGCGCCAGGTGCCGGTACCGGTGTTGCTCGGGTCCGTGCGGTCGCCCCAGGTCTCCTTGTAGGTGACCAGGGTGCGGTAGGGCGTGCCGCTGCCGTCGATGCTGGTCTCCCACCGGGTCTTCCAATAGACTTCGTTGCCGCTCCAGAACGCCAGGTTCACGCCGGCGTCGCGGGCCGCCTCGACATTGGCGCGCTGCTGGCCCGACCAGTATTCATCATGCCCGACCGACAGGAACATCTTGGTGTTCAGCAGCTGCGCCGCGTCACGGTCGGTGTCGACGCCGGAGATGTAGTTGACGTCGTAGCCGTTCTGCTCCAGCCAGCGGATCGCCGAATGCTCGACGCCGAAGATCCAGTCCTGCGGCCCGGCCGAATAGGGGCTGTCCGTCGTGATGAACGGCCGGTTGTAGCTGACCTTGGTGGCGCGGCCGATCGCGGTCAGGCCGCAACTGCAGTTCGGCGGCGTCCAGCCGATCAGGTCGGCGGGATCGGTCGGCACGTTGCCGCCATAGAGGCTGGCGCCGCCCCAGGCGTTGTAGGCCTGCCAGGTGGTGTCCGACGTCTGGAAGGTGATGTCGCTGTCGGCCTCGTCATCGCGGACGATGAACGGGATGTGGCTCGCGCCTTCGGTCCCGTCCTCTCGCACCAGCTTGGCGATATAGACGCCGGAGACCGCGTCGGCGGGCACGTCCCAGCTGGCGGAGACCGACCAGTTGCCGCAGTCGATCAGGCCGGTGCTGTAGTCGACCAGCGGGTGCGGCTGCACCTGTGCGGAGGTGAGCTGCCGGTCGATGGTCGCGACCTTGCGGGCGCCCATGCCGCCGTAATAGCCCAGGCGGTAGATGTCGATCCGGTAGTCGGTCGAATCCGTGGCGATCTTGAAGTCGACCGTCTGGCCGTGATTGACGCTGATGCTGGTGGCGAAGCCCTGGATATTGGCGCTGCCGCTGCCCTCGATGCCCCACTCGCTCTCCGGATTGCCGGTCTTCTGGTTCTCCAGGACGATCGGATTGATCGCCGTGGCCGCCGTCTGGGGAAGCAGCGTCGGGGGCTCCGGCGGGCCGGTGTCGGCGGGGATGGATGCGGCGCCGCCCTCCGTCTCGCTCGGGACGCTGGGTGTCTCCCCGGACGGGGTCGGCGCCCCGGGCATCAGCCGGTCGAGCAGGGATCCGATCGGGGCCAGCACCGCGCCGACCGGGGCCGCGAGAGGCAGCGACAGGGCCGAGTTCGCGGATTCCATCGTGGTTGCAGGGGCGGCTGGCGCCGCCGTCGCGGCCCCCGGATCCAGCAGGCGAGCGGCGGGAGCGTCGGCGGACAGGGGCCGGATCGTCCCCCGCGTCGGCTCTTCCGCCGCAGCCCCCGTGTCCTCGACGACGGCAGGCGCGGCGGCCGATGGATCGGCGGCGTTCCCGGCCAGAAGCGGGTCGGCCGTCTGCCCGGCCGCTGTCCCGTCGGACGCCGGGGCATCCGGCAGAGAGGCCTGGAATCCGGGGGCTGTGCTGTCCGTGACTGCCAAAGCGAGGGTGCTTGCCAAGGCATCGCGGGCTGAGGTGTTCAGCGCAACCATATCCGCATCCTTTCGTGACGTCCGGCCTGCCGCACGCTCATCGAGACCCGTATTGTGCAGTGCCAAAGCGGTCCGCCGCGATTGAGCCCTTCGGCCGCTTCCCCCCTCTCCAATGGATGTAGGAGGAAGAGCGCAGAGCAATCGCAGAGCAAAGGAAGCTGGGAGGAGGGGGGACGCCGGCAGCATCGACCGGTCTTGCCGCCGCTTCCTCGCCGGCGTCCCGAACGCCGCGCTCCGCCGGCGCGGCCGGAAGCCGGACCGCAGTGCACAACCGTGATGTGCGATCGGCTTCAGGCCGGCCACTCTACGGGGGCGCCCCCGCCCGGCACCATTCAGGCTTCCTGCCGCCGCCCGGCTCCGTTCGGAGGAAGCCGGCTACGCCGCTCGGGGGAGATGGATCTGCCAATGGAGGCGTCGGGGGCCGCGCCGAAGGCTGGCTATGCTGGACAGGCACCATCCAGGCTTCTTCCGGCGTCAGCACGTCGGCCGCCAAGTATATCGTCATCGAACCAAAGGCGTTTCCATGCCGAAGATCGATATTTGCATTCCTTGCTACCATTACGGGCATTTTCTCGGAGACTGTCTCGACAGCGTTCTCGCCCAGGCGACCAAGGATCTCCGCATCCTCGTCATCGACGATGCCTCGACCGACGATTCCGTAGCGGTCGCCAGGCGCTACGCGGAACGGCATCCCTGCATCGAGGTGCTGGCGCATGCCGTCAATCACGGGCATATCCGCACCTATAACGAAGGCATCGCCTGGGCCCGGTCCGACTATCTGCTGCTGCTCAGCGCCGATGATCTGCTGGTGCCGGGCGCGCTCGATCGTGCGATCGCGGTGATGGACCGCCATCCGGACATCGCGCTGGTCTACGGCTTCGCCCACGACCTGCTTCCGGACCAGCCCCTGCCGCCGATGCCGGACCCGCAGGCCCAGCCGGAGTGGCGGATCGAGACGGGTATCGATTTCACCGCCCGCCTGTGCCGCGAGCCGGGCAATCCCATCGCCACCCCGACGGCGGTCGTCCGGACGGCCGCGCAGCAGAGCGTCGGCGGCTACCGTCCGGAATTGACGCATTCCGGCGACATGGAGATGTGGCTGCGGCTGGCGAGCCGGGGAGCCGTCGCCAGCACCCCGATGCTGCAGGGGATCAAGCGCGTGCACGGCCGCAACATGTCGGTCACGTCTTCCGACGTCATCCTGCGCGATTATCAGCAGCGCGCCGAGGCCTTCCGGTCGTTCTTCCGGAACGAGGGGCATGGGCTGGAGCACGCGCCTTTCCTGCACCGCCTGGCCCTGCGCCGGCTGGCGCAGCACGCCTTCTGGACCGCCATGGCGCAGTCGGCCCGCGGCCGTTGGGGCACCGCCCGCCGCCTGCTGCGGCTGGTGCACGAGCTCGACCCGTCGACTCCGTTCCTGCCGCTGCTCGGCGCCTTGACGCGGATTCACCGGCCGGACAGGCGCTTCGTCGCCCTGGTGCGGGACGTGCTCGGCCGCCGCGATCCGGCCGGGTGAGGCCGTTCGCACGCCATGCGATGGAGCGCCGTGTCCACTGTCCTGATGGATGAGGCACCCGCCGCCAAAAGGGGACGACAGGGCAGGGCATGCTCCTTCCGATCGGCCGCCCTCATTAGTTCTCCCGAATCGAGTTCGACGGGGCGCTGCGCCTAGCTTTTCAGACGCTTTGCGGGGATCGAGGCCTTTTCTTCTGCACTGCTTTTCCCGCCGCCATCGGCGGACCAGACGATTTCGGAAGGGGACGCGATGCCGGACCTGACGCCTCATTTGCTCAATGGCTTTCTGCTGGCCGTGGTTCTCGTGGCCTGGATGCAGCGGATCGCCCCGCGGCTGGGCCTGGTCGACCGGCCGTCGGAACGCAAGCGGCACGAAGGCATCGTGCCGAGATGCGGCGGCCTGGCGATGTTCGCCGCCTACGGCATCGGACTCCTGCTCTTCGACCGGACGTTGCAGGGCCCCTGGGTCTTCGTCGGCGGCCTCGCCGTCATCGTCGCGGCCGGCGCGGCGGACGATCGCCTCGATCTCCGGCCCCTGATCCGGCTTCTGGCGCAGACCTTCGCCGCCATCGCCATCATCGTCCTCGGGCAGCACCGGATCGCCGATCTGGGCGCCAGCACCCCGGGCCTGGCGTCGGCGCTGGGCGAGCCGCTCCTGTCGGCCGTCTGCCTGGTCATGACCATCGTCTTCCTGGTCGGCCTGACCAACGCCTTCAACATGATCGACGGCCTGGACGGGCTGGCCGGGGGGACCGCCGCGGCGGCCCTGTTCTGGCTGGCGCTGCTGGCCTCCTTCATCGGGCGGCAGGAGCTGGTGGCGGAGATCGCGCTGCTGCTGGCCGCGGTCCTCGGCTTCCTGGTGTTCAACACCCGCCATCGCTGGCGCCCGCGGGCGCTGGTGTTCATGGGCGATGCGGGCAGCACGATGCTGGGCGCCGCGATCGGCTATTTCATCATCGACCTCTCCTCCGGGCCGCAGCCGACGATTCCCTTCCCGGTCCTGCTGTGGGTCTGCATCATCCCGGTGGTCGACACGCTCAGCCTGATCGTGCGGCGGCTGCTGGCGGGGCGCAGCCCGTTCTCGCCCGACCGCTGGCATCTCCATCATCTTCTGCTCGACCTCGGCGTCCCGCACGCGCTCTCGGCGATGATCATCATCGGGGTGTCGATCCTGCTGGGCGCCGTCGCCTATCTCGGATCGGTGCTGTTGATCCCGGACTCGGTGCTGACCATCGGGCTCCTGGCGCCGGTCGCGACGCAGCTCGGCTTCGTCTGGATGGCGTCCCGGCGCGACCGCGTGCCGGCGGCCGGGCAGCTCGCTCCGGAACCCAGGCGATGAAGCTGGCCTATTTCGGCTTCCCGCATATCGGCGGCACATATTCGGTGTTCCGCCACCTGCATGCGGGACTGGCCCCGGCCGGCATCGATCTCCGCTGGCTCGGCCACGGGCCCGCGGCCCACGGCGCTGCCGGCAGCCCGGCCTTCCGCGCCGAGCGGGATCGCGGCACCGTGGTGGGCCGGCCGGGCGACGACGAGAAGGCCGGCGCCCGCGCGACGATCGAGGCGATCGAAGGCGGGGGCTTCGACGGCGTCTTCGTGAATGTCTGCGCCGACCGGGTGCAGACCAACTGCGCCCGCTACCTCTCCCCGCGGATCCTCCGGGTGATGATCGTGCACAACATCACCCCGGGGACCTATGCGGCGGCCCGGTCGATCCGGGACCATGTGCATGCCACGGTGGCCGTCTCCGACAGGATCCGGGCCGACCTCGTGTCGCATCATGGCTTCGACGCCGGCCGGACGGAGGTGATTCCGAACGGGATCGAGGCCGCCGGCATGGTCCGGGGCGACCGCCGCGGTGCCGGCGGTCGGCCGCGCCTGCTCTATCTCGGCCGGATCGAGGACCAGGCGAAAGGGGTGCTCTGGCTGCCGCGCATCCTGCGGGAGGTGCCGGAGCCGGTGACCCTCACCGTCGCCGGCGACGGCCCCGACCTGGCCCGCCTCAAGCAGGGCTGCGACGGCCTCGGCGGGCGCATCCGCTTCCGCGGTGCCGTCGCGCCGGAGGCCGTCGGCGCGCTGCTCGCGGAACATGACATGCTGATCATGCCCTCCCGCTTCGAAGGGTTCCCGGTGACGATGGTGGAGGCGATGACCGCCGGCTGCGTGCCCGTCGCGTCGCTGATCCGCGGCGTCACCGACATGGCGATCCGGGACGGGTGGAACGGGCGGCTCTTTCCGGTGGGCGACGTCAAGGCCGCGGCGCGCGCCGTGACGGAGCTGGCGCAGGATCCGGCGGCGCTGGCGCGGATGTCGGAGCGGGCGAGCCAGTCCGCGCGCGACCTGTTCGGCGTGGACCTGATGGCGCGGCGGTATCGGGACCTTCTCGACCGCCTGGCCGGGGCTCGCCCGGCGGTGGCCGCACCGCTCGATCTCGCGCGATGGAGCTTCCCGGCGGGGCTGAGGGACGGCTTCAGGACCTATCTGCCGACACCGGTCAAGAACGGCCTTCGGATGCTTCGTGAGCGCTACGCATGACGATCTTCCCCCAGAATGGCGGCCGGGCCTCGAGGAGGGCGGCACGATGCGGGCGATGACCCGATCCGCGGCGGCGCCGTCCGGCAGCCGGGCCGTGGCGGGGACCCGCCCGGATCTCCCGGACCAGGCGGAAGGGGGGGGCGAGCCGTCCAGGCCGAGCCCGCATTCGGCCGCCAACAAGGCCGCGCGGGCGGTGTGGGGGGTCGTCTGGCTGCTGCTCTACCGGCCGAGCCCCAAGCCCCTCCATGGCTGGCGGCGCTTCCTGCTGCGGCGTTTCGGGGCCCGGATCGGCCGTGCCGCCGTCGTGCACCCGTCCGCCCGCATCTGGGCGCCCTGGAACCTCGAGATCGGAGACCACGGCTGCCTCAGCCCCGGCGTCGACTGCTACGCGGTCGACCGCATCTCGATCGGCCGGCACGCGACCGTCAGCCAGTACAGCTTCCTCTGTGCCGCGGGCCACGACATCGATTCCGCGGACATGGCCCTGACCACCGCGCCGATCACGATCGGCGACCATGCCTGGGTGGCCGCCGACGCCTTCGTGGGGCCGGGCGTCGTCATCGGCGAAGGCGCCGTCGTCGGGGCCCGCGCCTCCGTCTTCAAGAACGTGCCGCCCTGGACGGTCGTCGTCGGCAACCCCGCCAGGATGATCCGCAACCGGTCCCGGGCGGTCGCGCAGCAGGGAAATCGCGCATGAGCATCTCCGTCCTGATCCTGACCCTGAACGAGGAACTCAACCTGCCGGACTGCCTGGATGCGGTGTCGTGGAGCGACGATATCGTCGTGCTCGATTCCGGCAGCACCGACCGGACGGTGGAGATCGCCAAGGCCGCAGGCGCGCGGGTGTATCATCGCGTGCAGGACAACGAGCACGCCCAGCGCACCTACGGGCTCAGGCAGATCGAGTTCAGGCATCCCTGGGTCTATATGCCGGATGCGGACGAGATCACGCCGCCGGACCTGCGGGACGAGATGCTCGCGATCGCCGCCGACCCGGGCCGCCCCGAAGTGATGTTCCGGGTCCGGTTCAAGAACATCTTCATGGGCCGCTGGATCCGCCACAGCAGCCTGTACCCGACCTGGGTGGTCCGCCTCGTGCGACCGGAGAAGATCTCGTTCGAGCGCCAGATCAATCTGCAATGCGTCGCCGACGGTCTGGAAGGACGCCTGCAGAGCCATTTCTACCACTACAGCTTCAACAAGGGCCTCAATGCCTGGTACGAGAAGCACAACCGGTATTCGTGGTTTGAGGCGCAGGAATCGCTGAAGAGCCTCCGGCGAGGCGGGCTGAAGCTCGCCGACATCTTCAGCGGTCGCGCCGAGCTGCGGCGGCGGGCGCTCAAGGAGCTGTCGTTCCGCCTGCCGTTCCGGCCGGCCCTGAGGTTCCTCTACATGTACTTCATCCGGGGCGGATTCCTCGATGGGGGGGCGGGCTATCTGTATTGCCGGCTGCTCACGGCCTATGAGTACATGATCGTCGTCAAGATGATGGAGATCCGCCGCCGCGAGCAGGGGCTGCGGGTGTGACGACGCCTCGCGCTGCCTGGGGGCGCCGGCTCGCGGCCGCGGCGGTCATCGCCGTCCTCGCCTACGGTGCCGTGGTCGCCGTGGGCCTGAAATCGGCCGAGACGCTGCTCTTCGTCCGGACCGCGCGGCAGCCGGCCGACGTCATCGTCGTTCTCGGCGGCGACGGCCCGCCTCGGGCGGCGCAGGCGGCCGCGCTCTACCGGGCCGGGGCGGCGCCGCGCGTCCTGGTCTCCGGCGGCGGCGACTGCGCCGACATCCGCCGCCTGATCGCCGAGACGGGCGTGCCGACGGAGGTGATCCAGATCGAGTGCGCATCCCGAAACACCTGGGAGAACGCCCTGTTCTCCGCCCCGATCCTGTCGGCCATGGGCGCGCGGCGCGCGATCCTGGTCACCAGCTGGTTTCACAGCCGCCGGGCGCTCGCCTGTTTCGAACGCACCGCGCCGCAGCTGGAGTGGATGTCGGCCCCGGTGGAGCCGGGGGGATCCGTCTGGCAGATGATGGGCCGGTCCGACGGGCTGTGGGTGATGAAGGAGTACGTCAAGCTCGGCTGGTACTCGCTGCGATACGGGATCGCCGTCTGATGAACGAATTCCTCACCTTCGGGCTGTTCGTCGTCTGCATCGCCCTGATGATCCAGGGCCTCAGGCGGCGCGGCGGGATCTACGGCTTCCCGTTCCTGGCCGGGGCGACCTTCCTGGGCTTCATCGTGCCGCAGATGGTCGGGCTCGCGCATGACCGCTTCCTGCCGGTCGGCGCCTTCGAGCAGACGGCGGTCTTCACCATCCTGTGCGCCATCATGTGCGGGGTCGGCTGGGCCGCCGGCGACAGGCCGGCCACCGGATTCCGATGGGTGTTCGACGAGAAGCGGCTGCTGTATGTCGCCGCCGGCATGTCTCTCCTCGGCGCCTATTTCTACTTCGCGCTGAGCCGGCTGCCGGCGGAAGCCCGGATGTCGACCATGCCGACAGGGACGGCGGTCATGTATCTGTTCTTCGCACGGATGCTGACCTACGGGTTCATGCTGTCGGTGCTCTGCTTCGGGCGCCGGCCGTCCCGCATCGCCCTGGCGATCGCGCTGTTCGATTCCCTCTTCGTTATCGACCGCATCCTGATGGGCGGGAAACGGGGCGAGTTCATCGAATTCGGCATGGCGATCCTGCTGGTCGCCTGGTTCCAGCGCGGCTGGGTGCTGCCGCGGACCCTCGCCCTTGGCGCGGTGCTGCTGGCCATCCTCGGCCTCAACAGCATCGGCGACTACCGCAACAACACGCGCCAGCAGAACGGACCCTCCATCGAGGGCGTCTCCAGCATCGACGTCCTCGGCAACTTCCGGAACGTGCTGCAGAATGGCGGGCCGGAGATGCGGAACGCCATCTATCTCATGGATGCGCAGAGCAAGACGCAGGAGTGGGATTACGGGATCTATCATTGGAATGTTCTGGTCTGGAACTTCGTGCCGGCGCAGGTGGTCGGTCAGACCTTCAAGCGTTCTCTGGTGATTCAGACCTTCGATGACCGCAACTATGTTCCGGATCTCGGCAGTACCGAGACCGGCATGGCCGACGCCTTCGGGTCATTCTACTATCTGGGCGCCTTCAAGTTCTTCCTGGTGGCTTATTTCCTGTCGCGGGTCTATCGCGCCGCCTGTTCCGGCTGGGCGCTGGCGCAGATCATCTACATCCTCTGCATCGCATCCGGCATGCTGACCATCACTCATCACACGCAGTGGGTGCCGAGCACGCTGGTGCATTTCGCTCTCCTGTTCCTGCCTTGCCTGCTCTTCGCCCGGATACGCCGGGTTCCGAACGATGAACCGCCGATCATCGCCGGAAGAGCGGTGCCGGCCGGATCGTCTTAGCGATCTCTCGGCGCGCCGGCATCTCAGAAGGAGGTTCGACCATGCATCGCGAGACGGCTACCGATCACGCGGTCGTCATCTGCTCGGCGAACCGGCCGAGCGTTCTCGGCGATACGATCGCCTCTCTCCGGCGCCAGATCGTGCAGCCGGCCGAGATCATCCTCTCGGTCCCGAGGCGCGAGGACGTGCCCCAGGCATTGTGGCGCGAGCCGGGCATCCGCATCGTCATTGCGCCGCGGGGTCTGCCGGCGCAGCGCAACTGCGCGCTGACGGAGCTGTCCCCCGGCGTCCGGCTGGTGACGTTCCTCGACGACGATATCGAGCTCGCCCCGGCCTATCTCCAGCGGATCCGGACCTTTTTCGCCGAGCATCCGGAGATCGCGCTGGCGGATGGCGAGCTGGTCCGCGACGGCGGGATCGGGCGGCCGGACGCGTTGCGGCTTCTCGCAGCCCAGCCCAAGCCGGCCGGCCGGTTCGCCTATACGCTGAACGCCATCGGCTGCAACATGACCGTGCGCCGGGAGATCGCCGACCAGGTGCGTTTCGACGAGCGGCTGCGGCTCTATGCGTGGCTCGAGGACGCGGACTTCACGCGGCGCTGCCTGGCCCTCGGGCGCTGTGCCCGCTGCGACGCCCAGGCCGTGCATCTCGCCGTTCCGGGCGGCCGGATCAGCGGCCGGCAGTTCGGCTTCGCGCAGATCATGAATTCGTACTATCTCAAGCGCAAAGGGCAGATGTCGTTCGCCGGCCTTCTCAGGGGGCATTGGGGGCGCGCCGTCGCGGCGAATCTCTGGGGGGCGCTGGCCCGCGACCATGCGGTCGACCGCCTGGGCCGGCTCAGGGGAAATCTCGTCGCCTTTTCCCTTCTCGTCCGCGGCCGGTGCGAGCCGGAGTATGTGGAGCGGCTTTGACCGGGCCCGGAGGCCTCACGCAAAGGGCGGCTCGACCTCGACCTCGAGGCGCAGGACGGCCTGCTCCGCCTCGGATCCGAGGGCCGGGGCTGGAACCGCGCCCGGCTCGGTGACGATCAGCGCCCAGGCCGCGCGGACATAGCGGAGATCCGGCAGCTGCCGCGCCGGCCGGCCGCCGATGGTGAAGCCGTCATTCGGGTTCAGCCGCAGGCCGGTGCCGGTCACCTCGCGCGTCCCCGCCTGGGTCAGGTCGATGTTCAGCTCGAACGGCTCCGGCCCCTCTTCCCGCAAGGTGAGGAAGCACCCCGGCGACGGCCCGGTATAAGGTCTCAGCACGATGCAGCGGAACGCCGTGAGATAGCCTGGCAGCCAAGCCGGGCGGGAGGCGACGGTCGATCGCAGCACCATCCGCAGGCGGCGTGAATGGTCGATCTCGTCTTCCCAGGTGAGATCGGGCGGATCCGGACGGGTGCCGGGCAATCCGGTCGAGCGGCAGCCGGTGACGGACAGGGACAGGAGGCGGGGGATCGACAGCCGGGCTCCGGGCCGAAGCCGCCCCGGCACGGAGACGCCGATGACGGCCCCGTCGCCGGCATCCGCGATCTCCGAGCAGCGGCCGAATTGCGGGCCGTCCGGTCCTTCGATCCGGATCGGCCAGCCCTCTTCGAGAAGATCGACCAGGGTGGAATAGGCCTGGCTGCCATAGGCGACATGAAGCCGGTTCCCGTCGCGGAGCCGGACGTCGCGCCCGTCGATCGCGGCCTCGATCCAGACCGGCCCGCGCAGGGCATGCCCCGTCGGGTCGCCGCGGCCGAAGAAGCGGCAGCCGGTGACGGTCATGCGACGGGTCGGGTTCGGGCCTTCCAGATTGATTCCGCGCCGGTCTTCCCCTGGAGAAGCCGGCCCGGGAAAGGTGCAGCCGTCGACCACGGCCTCACGGGCGAGGATCTGGGCGTCGCCTTCGATCGTGCAGTTGCGGAGGGTCAGATGGTTGACCCCGGTGCATTGCTGGAGCGATCCGATCGTGCAGCCTTCGAAACTCAACCGGTCGATCAGCTTGTCCGGTTCGGTATAGGCGAAGGAACAGTTGCGGACCTGCACGTCGCCAACCTGCGAGACGCCGAAGGCGATCAGGTCGCAGTCTTCGACGACGGCCTGCATGGTGCCGTTGATGTTCAGGGTTTCGCGCGTGGTCCTGATGCCGGCGTCACGCACGGCGTGACGGGGATTGGACGCGACGGTCAGCCCGAGGAACCGCTGCGACAGGGCCAGCGGACAGTCCGGCCGGTCGATCGCCACGATCCGGGCGCTGCCGATGGCCGGCGGCTGCGACGGATCCTCGGGCCAGTCGTCGCGATGGAGATGGCGCAGGGGGCGGTCCAGCCGGATCACCAGGCCGTCGACGGCGGTGACCCGGGCCCGCTCGAAGTACCGCATGTTCGGCGGGTAGCCGTATTGCTGCTGCGCGTAGGACTGGATCAGCACCCAGTTCCCGGACGCGAAGGGAAGCGGGGCCGCCGGGGCGAGGAGGGTCACGGCCTCGTCCCCCGGCCTGGCCGTACGAAGCCGCAGCCCGTATTGCTCCGCCGGCCCGGCCGAGGTGTCGCCATAGGCCGGACCGTCCGCCGCCCAGGCCCAGTAATGGTCCCGGTTGCTCATGAGCGGCGCCTGGTCGATGTCGTACGGGCCGGAATGCAGGCACTGGATGGTCGCGCCGTAGCCCAGGACGGTGACCCGGCGGAGCCCCCAGGTCCAGCGGTTCCAGGTGTAGCGATAGCGCCCCGGATCGAGGCGGATGACGAATTCGACGGGTGGGCGCTGCGGATCCGCGGCGCGGAAGCGATCATCCTCCGCCTGCCGCTGCCGCAGTGTCCGGTGCATGGCGCGGAAGGCGGAGGTGTCGTCCGCCTCCCCGTCGCCGCGCGCGCCGAAATCCCGCGGCGTGTAGATCTGCGTCACCGTGCTCGGCGGAACCTCGGCCGCCGAAGCAGGGGCGGCCGAGGCGGCTGCGCCGGCGACCGCGAGGCCGGACAGGCCCCTGAGCACATCGCGCCGGAAGGGACCGGCCGTCACCATGGCCTGGCATGCCTGGCTCGTCCCAGCCAGGTCCTCGGGCGGGTGCCGAGCCAGGACAGGACACGGGCCCTGCCGCCGATCTCGGACAGCAGCGGGTGGTCGGTCGCCAGCAATCCGATCAGCCAGGCTGCCGCCGTGGCTGGAACCACGATCAGCATCGCGGCGAGCGGCCGCTCGAAGCGGAACCCTTCCATGGCCACCGCCGCAAGCGGGATGACCGCCGTGCCCAGCGCCACGAGGGCGCTGCGCCGGCACGCCGCCGCCAGCTCGCCCCAGCTGAAGGGAATCGACCGACGGATGAAGGTGAACGACGCGAAGATCTGCAGCGGCGCCGTCAGGAACAGGCTCGCCGCCACCCAGTGCAGCCCGGCGAAGGCGCTGCCGATGATGACGGCGATGCAGGGCGGGAGGACGATCAGGCTGAGGATCAGGGTGTCCCTGACCCTTTGCACCGAGACCAGCGCGGGATAGGTCATGAAGGCGGGGAACAGGGCCCATGAGGCGAGGGCCATGGTGCTCACCAGCGGCGCCACGGCCGACCATTGCGGCCCGAACAGCAGCTGTACGGCGGGATCCGCCAGCAGGGCCAGGCAAAGCAGGAACGGCCACTGCACCGCGCTCATGTAGCTGATCCCGCGCAGATAGGCGTATTTCAGGTTCTCGCCGCTGCGCACCTGGGCGGCGAAGGCCGGCAGGACCACGGGCTCGATCGCGCTGGCGATCGTGCGCTCCGTCATCTGGCACAGCATGGTCGCCCGGCTGTACAGGCCGACCGCCTCGAAGCCGAGGATGCGGCCCAGCGCCAGCTGCGGCAGCATCATGTAGAACAGGTTCAGGATCGCGGTCGCGCTCGAATAGCCGCCGAAGGAGACGACGGCCCGCCAATCCCTCAGCGTCAGGCGGAAGATCCAGAGCTGGGGGCGGTGCAGCAGCGCGAGGGCGGTGCTCGCCAGCCCGCCGATGACCGATCCCCAGGCGGGCCCGGCATATCCGGCGCCGAGCAGCACCAGGGCGACGGCGCTGACCAGGTTCACCACCGCGCCGGAGATCATGATGACCGCGATGGCGTCGAAGGCCATGTCGCGCCGCAGCAGCGCCAGGCTCGGGCTGAGGAACGGCCCGATCAGGAAGCCCAGGGCCGCGATGTGCAGGACGGGCTCGAGCCTCGGCTCGTCATAGAAGGCGGCGATCGGGCCCGCCAGGGCATAGGCCGTGCCGGCGAGGGCGAGCGACAGGATCAGCATCACGGTGAAGGCGGTGCCGGCCCCCGTCGGCGTGATGTCCCGGGCCTGGATGAGATAGACGCTGGTGCCGAAATCGCGCAGGGCTTCGGTGATCATGAAGATCGCCGCGGCGATCGCGAGGACGCCGATCTCGTCGGGATGCAGCAGCCGAGCCAGGATGGCGGCCATCAGCAGGTTGATGACGTTGATCGAGTACCGGGCGATGAAGGCGAAGATGATGGAGCGGCGCAATCGGATCATCTCCCTCGGGCGATCGGGCGGCTTTCCGGGAAGGGATGATCAGGCCAGCCTGATCGTGTCGGGCGGCGGCTGCTGGCCGAGCAGCCAGCGATAGACCTGTTCGAACTGCCGGGCGACGGCGGGCCAGGAGAAGCGGTCGGTGACGAGCGCCCGTCCCCTGGCGCCCATGGCCGCGCGCTGCCGGTCGGTCATGGCGGTCAGGCGGCGCAGGCCGTCCGCGATGGACGCCACATCCGGCTGGATGGCGACGGCGGCGTCATGGGCGAAGCCCTCCGGCAGGTTGCATTGCGGCGTGAGCAGCGCGGGGAGACCGTGGGACCAGGCCTCCAGTGCGGCGATCGGCATCCCCTCGCTGAATGACGGAAGAACGAAGCCGTGCGATGCGCCGAAGCATGCGGACTTGTGGATGCCATAGGCTGGACCGACGATGTGGACGCTCTCCTGCACGCCGACCTGCTCGATCGTGGATTGGAGCTCCTGGAGATAGGTGTCGGGGCCGGGGCCGACGAAGACCAGGTGCCACCGTGCCGCTGCGGGCCACCCTGCCTGCAGCGCTGACCAGGCGCGGATCAGCTGAGCGGGGCCCTTCTTCGGCGTCACCCGGCCGAGATAGAGCAGCACCCTGGCATCCTCGGGGATGCGGCCGTGCCAGGGCGGCGGCGGCAGGTCCGCGGGCGGTGGGCTGACGCCGTTCGGAACAAGGCAGATCGGGGCCGTGTAGCCGAGGGCGCGGATCGACTGCATCTCGGATTCGTTGAGGGCGTGCAGGCAGGACGCGCCGCGCAGATGCGAATCCTCGTAGAGCCGCATCGCCAGGCCCTTCTTCCACGACTTGCTGGCGAGCGCCCAGGGGTCGAGCATGCCCTCCGGGCTGAGGACGTAGGGTCGCCGGGTCCGTCGATGCCAGCGCTGCGCCGCGATTGACGGATACATCCAGAGGCCGTGGACATGCAGCAGATCGATGTCGGATTCGTCGAGAAGGATGTCGAGCTGCCGGGAATAGCCGAAGCTCCTCGGGCCCAAGCTTCGCGCCCGGCGGATGGAAATGCCGTCCCAGCCTTCCGACGGCTCGGCATCGCCGCGGCGCTGCAACGTCAGCACGTCGACCTGAACCGACGACGGATCGTGCATGGTGCGGGCGAGCTCCCGCACGACTTCCGACACGCCACCATCGGCCGCGGCGGTGGAGGCCAGCATCATTCCGATCTTGATCAGAGGGGTCGGCGGCGCCTCCTGGTCGGACGTGGCGGCGGAACACCTTTGTGAGATGGCCGGACGGGCCTGCATGGTCGATCCTCTCAACGGACGGCCAGGGCCGGCCTGTGCTCGCCGGGCTGCGCCAGCGCCTGGCGGAGCCGGCGGCCATAGCCGGCGAGATCGAAGTCGCGGGCCCTGGCCTGGGCCTGGCGGGACATATCGGCGAGACGGCCGCGATGCCCATGCAGGAAGGCGAGCGCCTCGGCGATGGCGGCCGCATCGCGGATGGGGACGACGAAGCCGTCGAGGCCGTCGCGCACGACGCTGCCGCTGTTCGCGGTGGTGATCACGGGCAGCCCGGCGGCCATCGCCTCATAGATCACCGTCGCCGACCCCTCGCAGATCGACGGCAGGAGGAAGACGTCGGCCCAGGCATAGTGGTCGAGGATCTCGGCCCGCGGGACCGGTCCCGTGATCTCGACCAGATCGCCCAGGCGGGAGCGGGCCTGCTCGGGAAGGTTGCACGGACCGACCATGCGGAACACGGCATGCCCTGCCAGCTGCCGCGCGGCCTCGGCGACATAGGGGGACCCCTTGCGCAGACCGACGGCGCCGATGGTGAGCACGCGCAGAGGGCCGCCGATGCGGCGCCGCTCCGGAAGCTGGAAGCGGGCGTCGACCCCATAAGGCACCAGAACGCAACGACCGGCCGGCCCGCCGCTCTCGATCACGGTCTGCCGCACGAACTCGGACGGGCAGACGATCAGGTCGGCCGCTTCCCATTCGGCCTTCTCGCGCGCGCCGAATGCCTCGGCATGGCGGTCCGGCGGTCCGGGTCTCTCCCAGTCGGGGAACCGCGCGGCCTCCTCCTGGATCAGCCGCTCGACGATTCCGCGCGGCGCGATGATCTGCTCGACCGCCGTCCACAGCCCCGCCGCGCGGGCCGCCTGCATCTGCTCCAGGCACTCGCCGGCGATTCCGTAGAAGCCGTCCGCGTCGCCGAAACCCCGCCGCACGACGCGCCTGGAAAACGCCCGCGCCGTGGCGAGCATCGCGGCCGTCTCCTCGGAGGGGCTGCGCGCGCGCATGCGATGCAGGGTGTAGAGCAGCCCGATCCCGTTGAAGCAGGTCATCCGATCGGCCGGGATGTCGGCCGGGACCCTGCCGGCGAGGCGCCGCAGGCCGTTGTTCAGGACGCTCCGGGGCAAGCGGCCGAGCAGGCGGGGCCAGCCCTTCGTGGCGCAGATGTCGGTGTAGAAATGCGTGAGCATCCCGGCCCGGTGCAGGATGCGCGGCACGGCGTAGTGCATGCGCGCGCCCAGCTGGCTGACGACGATGCTTCTGGTCACGATGCCTTCTTCTTCGCCAGTGGCGGCTCGAGCGCCTGGGAGATCGCGCCGTCGGGCCGGCGCAGGAGGCGCATCATCAGGCCTGCCCATTGATCGCATCCCCGCGTCTGGGTGTATTCGGTCTCGAACAGCCGGCGCGCATCGGCGCCCATCCGGGCGCAGGTCTCCGGCGACTCCGCCAGTTCGCGGATGCAGGTCGCCAGCCCCTCGCCGTCGCCGATGACGACGGACCGGCCGCACCGGGCCTGGGTGAGGGCGGAGCCGACTTCGCCGGCCAGGTCGCCGACGAAGATCGTCGGGCGGCCGGCGGCCAGGATGCCGTAAAACTTGCTGGGAATGATGCAGGGTTCGAGCGACGGCAGCAGCGAGACGAGGTGCACGTCCGCGGCGCAGAGGCTCTCGGCAAGACGCTCGCTCGGCTGCAGCGGCTGGAACTGGACATTGTGCAGCCGGCTCTGCCGGACACGCTTCTCCACCTCCGGCCGCCGGTGGCCGTCGCCGATGAAGAGGAACCTGATGTCGTCACGCGATCTCAGGCGTTCCGCGGCGGCAAGCACCGTGTCGAATTCGTGCGCCCGGCCGAAATTGCCGGAATATCCGACGACGAATTTGCCTTCGAGCCCCCATTGCCGCCGCAGGGGATTGGCGGCCGGCGGCACCGGGCGGATGTCCGTTCCGTCGGCCCAGTGGTGGACGACCTTCAGCCTGTCCGCGGCGACGCCTCGATCTTCCAGGAGCCGTGCCATCGTGCCGATCGGCGGCACGTTGACGGCGGCCTGCCGGAGCGACCAGTCGCGCAGGGCCAGCGCCACGGTGCCGAGAGGGCCGGCGCCCGGCACGCCGAGACGGAGGGCGACCTCCGGGAACAGGTCGTGCAGCCAGTTCACCATCTGCGCGTCCTTGAGCCGGAGCGGCAGGGCCAGCGTCACCGACAGCAGCGGCGGATCGGTGCCGATGATGCAGATGTCGCCGGGCTCGACATGCCGCCGCACCCACAGCGCCGCGGAGATGTGAAAGGTGAGGTAGTCGAGAGCCCGGCCCCAGAGGGTCGCCCGGCCGAAGCCGGAGGTCCAGAGGCGCTGCAGCCGGACCGCGCCCATCTGCCCTTCGGGGGGCAGGCGCCCACTGCGGTCGTTGTGAATGTCGCGACTGGCCAGGCCGACCACGGTGAATCCCCGCTCCGCCAGGCCCGTCGCCAGGCTCGACGTCATCCGGCTGGTCGCCGACTGGTCGGGATACAGGTAACGGTTCACAAGAATGATTTTCATGAATCGCGCGGTCCTGGTTCCTTTCGCCGACGGCTTTGGGAGGGCCGCCCTCGGGACGAACGCGCATCGCCAGTTGTTCGTCCGCACTCTCGATGCCGCTACAGTGGTGCGCTGTTCCGCGGCGCAGCAAGAAGCGCAAAGGCGGTAGCTGTCGCTCGCGGGGCGGAACCGTCGCCCCCCGGGGGGACCGTCGATCAACCGGGAGAGGTAGGTGCATCCTCACCCTGGCCCCGCCGGGGTTATCAAAATGGCCGGCCCGATTGAGCCGCCAGCATTCCCTTGGTCAAATTCTTATTCTGGCTGAGCGCGGTATGGTTCCGTGCGGCCTCGATTGAGGCGCCTAAATCAATATTCATGCCCCTTACAATTAAGTGAGAATCGATGAATGCCGATCACCAATGTCGATCTCGGAGAAGGCGTTGTCATTTTTCACGACGGCCTGGTCAATCTTTATGGCTGCACCATAGGCGCCCACACCAGGATCGGCCCCTTCGTAGAGATCCAGAAAAACGCCCGCATCGGCGAGTCCTGCAAGATCTCGTCCCATTCGTTCATCTGTGAAGGGGTAGTGATCGAGGACGAGGTGATGATCGCGCACGGCGTGATGTTCACCAACGGCCTTCTGCCGCAGGCGACCAATCCGGACGGCAGCCTTCAGGTCGACGGGGACTGGGAGCTGACGCCGACCCTGATCCGGCGGCGGGCGTCGATCGGCTCGAACGCCACGATCATCGGCGGAGTCACGGTCGGTGCGGAGGCTCTGGTCGGCGCCGGCGCCGTCGTGACCCGCGATGTTCCCGACTTCGCCATCGTCGCAGGCGTTCCGGCGCGCGTCATCGGCGATGTGCGCGAGGCGCGGAGAAGGCGGGGGGCGGAGCTGGCAAACATACTCAACTCTCGAAGGGGGCCGTGTCGTGATCGGTGTGGGGTTGGTGGGGTACGGCTACTGGGGGCCCAATCTGGCGCGCACCGTGGCCGAAACCGAAGGCTGTGCCGTCGCCGCCGTCGCGGACATGTCCGACGATGCCCTGAGGCGGGCGCATAAGCGCCATCCGACGGCGCGTCTGCTCTCCGACTGGCGCGAGCTGGTGGCCGATCCGCGGGTCGACGCCGTGGTGGTGGCGACGCCCGTCGCGAGCCATTTCGATATCGCCCTCGCCGCCCTGCGGGCCGGCAAGCACGTCCTCGTCGAGAAGCCGATCGCGGAATCCTCCGCCCAGGCGTCGATCCTGATCGAGGAGGCGGCGCAGCGCGGCCTGACGCTGATGGTGGATCACACCTTCATCTATACCGGCGCGGTGCAGAAGATCGAGGAGATGATCTCCTCGGGCGCGATCGGCGACATCTATTACTACGACTCCACGCGGATCAACCTGGGACTGTTCCAGCGGGACGTGAACGTGTTGTGGGACCTGGCGGTCCATGACCTCGCGATCCTCGATTTCGTCCTGCCGACGCATCCCGTCGCCGTATCCGCCAGCGGCACCGGCCATGTCCCCGGCAATCCCGAGAACATGGCGCAGCTGACGATCTTCTTCAGCGGCGGCGCCATCGCCCACCTGAACGTCAACTGGCTCGCACCCGTCAAGATCCGGCAGACGCTGATCGGCGGCAGCCGCCGGATGATCGTCTATGACGACCTGCAGGCCAGCGAGAAGGTGAAGGTCTACGATCGCGGCATCGATCTGGCCAGCGACGTGCAGGACATCCACAAGCTGCTCGTCTCCTACCGGATGGGGGACATGTGGTCGCCCCAGATCTCGGTCAAGGAAGCCCTGCTGACCGAGGTCGAACACTTCGTCCACTGCATCCAGACCAAGTCGCGGCCCACGACGGACGGAAGCAGCGGCCTCCGTATCGTCGAGATGCTGGAAGCGGCCTCGCAGTCGATGAAGCAGCGGGGCCAGCCCGTCGACCTCGTCAAGCTGCGGAGAGCGTCATGATACCTTTCCTGGATCTGCGGGCGCAGTACCGCCAGATCGGCCCCGAGCTCGAGCGTTCGGTCCTGGAGGTGCTGCGCAGCGCCGACTATGTCCTGGGCGCACCCGTCGCGGATTTCGAGGACGGCTTTGCCGCCTATTGCGGCGTCCGGGAGGCGGTGGCCCTGAACACCGGAACCTCGGCCCTGCACCTCGCCCTGCTGGCGGCGGGCGTCGGTCCGGGTGACGAGGTCATCACGGTTCCGATGACCTTCGTCGCCACCGTTGCCGCCATCCTCTATGCCGGGGCGACGCCGGTCTTCGTCGACATCGATCCCGTGACCTGGACGATGGATCCGACGGCGCTCGAGGCGGCGCTGTCGCCGAAGACGAAGGCGATCGTGCCGGTCCATCTGCATGGCCGCCTGGCCGATATGGATTCGATCCTGGCAATCGCCCATCGGCATGGCGTCTGGGTGATCGAGGATGCGGCGCAGGCGCATGGCGCCTGGCGCGGCGGCATCGCCGCCGGGACATTCGGCGATATCGGCTGCTTCAGCTTCTATCCCGGCAAGAATCTCGGCGCCGTGGGCGAGGGGGGAGCCATCGTCACCAACCGCGCCGATCTGGCGGAGACGATCCGCTGCCTGCGGGACTGGGGCCAGAACGGCAAGTACAATCACGTCCGGCACGGCTTCAACTACCGCATGGATGCCATCCAGGGGGCTGCCCTCGGCGTCAAGCTGCGCCATCTGGACGAGTGGACGGATGGCCGCCGGCGGGTCGCGGCCGTGTACGACGAGGCCCTGTCCGGCGTCGCCGGCCTCCGGCTCCCGGCCCGGTCGACGGGCGAGGACCATGCCTATCACGTCTACGCCATCCAGGTGGACGACCGCGACGACGTCCGGTCCCGCCTGGCGCAGATCGGCGTCGCCACCGGCATCCATTACCCGCGGCCGGTCCATCTGCAGCCGGCCTATGCCGGGCTGGGTTACGGGCCCGGGCAGTTCCCGGTCAGCGAGGCCATGGCCGCCCAGACGCTGTCCCTGCCGATCTATCCGGAGCTGGCAGAGGACGTGGCGCGCCAGATCGCCCGGGCGGTGACAGAAATCTGCCAACCACAAAAGGCCTCGGTCGCCTGACCGACATCAATTCCCACCTTCCTGATTGAGGTCATCATGTCCAGCCAAAGCGGTATTCTGACCGGCAAGCGGGTGCTGGTCACCGGCGGGGCCGGGTTCGTGGGATCGCGGATCGTCGATCGTTTGGTCGAGGCCGGATGCTCCGAGATCCTGGTGGTCGACAACATGGTTCGGGGCCGGCCGGAGAACCTGGCGCAGGCCATGGAGAGCGGCCGCGTGCGCCTGATCGACCTCGATATCCGGGACAGGTCGGTGATGACCGGGCTGGTCGACGGGATCGATACCGTGTTCCACCAGGCCGCACTGCGCATCACCCATTGCGCCGCCGAGCCCCGGCAGGCGATCGAGGTGATGGTCGACGCCACCTTCGATCTGCTCGAGCAGTGCGTCGCCGCCAAGGTGCGCAAGGTGGTGATGGCGTCCTCCGCCTCGATCTACGGCATGGCGGACCAGTTCCCGACCCCGGAGGCGCAGAACCCCTACGCCAACCGCACGCTGTACGGCGCGGCCAAGACGTTCGGAGAAGGCCTGCTGCGGTCCTTCAACGACATGTACGGGCTGGACTATGTGGCCCTGCGCTACTTCAACGTCTACGGGCCGCGCATGGACATCCACGGCCGTTACACCGAGGTCATGATCCGCTGGATGGAGCGGATCGAGGCCGGCAGCCCGCCGATCATCTATGGCGATGGGCAGCAGACCATGGACCTAGTGCATGTCGAGGATGTGGCGCGCGCCAACATCCTGGCGGCCACCACCGACGCCACGGATGTGGCGCTGAATGTCGGAAGCGGCGAGGAAACATCGCTGCTGGATCTCGCCCGGGCAATGTGCGCTGCCATGGAGCGGCCATGGCTGGCCCCGGTGCATATGGCGGAGCGGACGGTGAATCCGGTCGCCAAGCGCGTGGCGGATACGCGGGCCGCCGAGGAGCTGCTCGGGTTCCGCACCAGCGTGCCGGTCGAGACCGGCCTGCGCGAACTCGTGGCATGGTGGCGGCAGGCCTCGGCCGGCCGGCCGGTCGCCGCAGCCCCGTCGGACGGTCCCGCCAAACAGGTCGCCATTCCCGAGGCGAGCGTCGCATGATCCCGATCACCCAGCCTCTGCTCGGCGAGGAAGAGGTCGCCGCCGCGGCGGAGGTGATCCGCTCCGGCTGGTTGACGCAGGGCCCGCAGGTCGCCGCGTTCGAGGCGGAGTTCGCCGGGTTCGTGGGCGCCCGCCATGCCTGTGCCGTGGCGAACTGCACCGTGGCGCTGCATCTGGCTCTGCTCACGCTCGGCGTGGAGCCCGGCGACGAGGTCGTCACGGTCAGCCACAGCTTCATCGCCACGGCCAACGCGATCCGGCAATGCGGCGCGGTGCCGGTGTTCGTCGACATCGACGCCGAGACCTTCAACATCTCGGCCGAGGCCGTCGCACGGGCGATCACGCCGCGGACCAGGGCCATCCTCTGCGTCCATCAGATCGGAATGCCCTGCGATCTCCCGGCGATCCTGCGGATCGCGCGAATCCACGGACTGGCCGTGATCGAGGACGCAGCCTGTGCCGCGGGATCCGAGATCCTGTTCAACGGCCGGTGGGAGAAGATCGGGCGGCCGCGTGGCGATATCGCCTGCTTCTCGTTCCATCCGCGCAAGCTGGTCAGTGTCGGTGACGGCGGCATGCTGACGACCAACAATGCCGAATGGGACGCCCGGTTCCGGCTTCTGCGCCAGCACGGCATGTCGGTGCCCGACACGATCCGGCACCGCAGCGGGACCGTGGTCTTCGAGGATTATGGCACGCCGGCCTACAACTACCGGATGACCGATCTTCAGGCCGCCATCGGGCGTCAGCAGCTGAAGCGGCTGCCGGCGATCGTGGCGCGTCGCCGCGAGCTGGCGCATCACTACCGGCAGCTGTTGCACGTCCTCAAAGGGGTGACCGTGCCATTCGAGCCGAGCTGGGCCCGTTCGAACTGGCAGAGCTATTGCGTCCACCTGCCGGCCGAAGCGGACCAGCGCGCGGTCATGCAGAGCCTTCTGGACAATGGCATCGCCACGCGGCGCGGTGTCATGTGCGCCCATCTCGAACCCGCCTATGCCGACCAGCCGCTGCGCTTCCCGCTGCCGAATTCCGAGCAGGCGCGGGATCGCTGTATCCTGCTGCCGCTGTTCCCGCAGATGACGGCGGCGGTGCAGATCCAGGTGGTGGATGCGCTGCGCAGGGCCCTGGCCTCGGCGGCTCCGGGGCAGCGGGAGCCGGTCCATGCCGCCTGATATGGGCGGCGCATCACCGGCCGACGATGTGACGCTGCTGTGCCGTCTGATGCGGGAGAGGATCGCGGCCACCGGGCTCGACCTGACCGGGCTGACCGTGCTGACCGAGGCCGCGACCGGCGCCTACGCGACGACGGCCGTGATCGCGGCGCTGGCCGGCGCGGCGCGGGTCTGGGCCTTCACCCGCTCCAGCCGCTACGGCACGGCCGCGGAGATCGCGGCCGGAACCATGGCCCTGGCCCGAGCGCTCGGCGTCCAGGACCGCGTCGCGGTGATCGAGACCCTGCCGGCGGAGATGCTGGCGACGGTCGACATTCTGACCAACAGCGGCCATCTGCGGCCGATCGACGCCCGGCTGATCGACCAACTGCCGAAGCGGGCGGTGATCGGGCTGATGTTCGAGGGCTGGGAGATCCGGGGCGGGGATATCGACCGCGAGGCGTGTCGCCGCCGCGGCATTCCGATCGTCGCCGTCAACGAGCGCCATCCTGCCGTTGGGGTATTCCCCTTTCTGGGGCCGCTGTGCGTGAGGCTGCTGCGCGACGCCGGGCTGCCGGTCGTCGGGCAGCGCATTGCCGTGCTGTGCGACAACCCCTTTGCGCCGTTCCTGGCCGAGGGGCTTGCGGCCGCCGGCGCCCGGGCCGAGGTCTTCGAGACAGCGGGAACGGTGCCGGATGCCGCGTGGGAGGCGGTGCTGGTGTCGCTGCGGCCGGATGACGAAGGCCTGCGGCTCGCGGGCGAGGACATCCGCCATCTGGCGTGCGTGGCGCCGCAGGCGCTGCTGGCGCAGTTCTGGGGCGACATCGATCGCGACGAGGTCCGGCGCCGCGGCATCGCCGTCTGGCCGCCCCAGCCGCCGCGACACGGGCATATGGCGATCCTGCTCAACGCCCTCGGCCCGGAGCCGATCGTCCGCCTGCAGGCCGGCGGTCTCCGGGCGGCCGAGCTGGTCCGCCGCGGCCGGCCGCTCGATCCGGGTGGGATCGCCGAACGGATATAGGGCCAGCCATTGGGATGGCTCGCCCCGCCCGATTTTGCACCCGCCTACCTCCCCGCCGGCGGCACGCACCCCATTGGACAGGATGCCGGATCGGGCCTGTCTTCATAAAATCGATGTTGTGACAATAATACGAAAAGATATCTCGTTCTCTTTTAGTGCGGAGTTGGTGTATGTCCGAAAAGACCGCGCTCATCATTGGTGTTACCGGGCAGGATGGTGCTTATCTTGCCGAATTTCTGTTGTCGAAGGGCTATCGGGTTCACGGCGTGAAGCGGCGGTCGTCGTCGTTCAACACCCAGAGGATCGATCATCTGTACGAGGATCCGCACGGCGCGACCCCTCGTTTCCATCTGCATTATGGCGACCTGACCGACGGGACGAATCTCTGCCGCATCATCCAGGAGGTGGTGCCCGACGAGATCTACAACCTCGGCGCCCAGAGCCATGTTCAGGTCAGCTTCGAGACGCCGGAATATACCGCCAACGCGGACGCGCTGGGGGTGATGCGCCTGCTGGAGGCCCTGCGTGTCCTGAGGTTCGGCGACCGCTGCCGCTTCTACCAGGCGTCCACATCCGAGCTGTTCGGGCGGGTGCAACGCATCCCACAGGATGAGGCGACGCCATTCTACCCCCGCAGCCCGTATGCCGTGGCCAAGCTCTACGGCTACTGGATCACGGTGAACTATCGCGAGGCCTACGGGATGCACGCCTCCAACGGCATCCTGTTCAATCACGAGAGTCCGATCCGGGGCGAGACCTTCGTCACGCGGAAGATCACGCGGGCGGTCGCCGCGATCGAACGCGGGCTGCAGCGCAGCCTGTTCCTGGGCAATCTCGACGCCAAGCGGGACTGGGGCCATGCTCGCGACTACGTCGACGGCATGTGGCGCATCCTGCAGCAGGATGAACCGGACGACTATGTCCTGGCGACGGGCGAGACCCATACGGTGCGAGAATTCGTCGAGCTCGCCTTCCGGACAGTGGGCCGGGACATCGAATGGGTGGGGCAGGGGGTCGAGGAGAAGGGCCTCGACGCACGGACCGGCTCACCCCTGATCGAGATCGATCCCCGCTACTTCCGGCCGACCGAGGTCGACCTCCTGATCGGCGACCCGGCGAAGGCCCGCGAGAGGCTGGGCTGGCGGCATACCGTGCCGTTCGAGGCGCTGGTGGCGGAGATGGTGCAGTCGGATTTGCAGACCGTCATGTGGGAAACCGGACGCAATGACCGCTTCAACTGAATCCGTCCACGCCCCGATCGAGCTCGCCGGCAGGCGCGTCTGGGTCGCCGGGCACCGCGGCATGGTCGGGTCGGCGCTGTGCCGCAGGCTCGGTCGCGAGCAATGCCGCCTGATCCTGGCCGAGCGCTCCGCGCTCGACCTGCGGGATCAGGCCGCCACCACCGCCTGGATGGAGCAGACGCGGCCCGACATCGTCTTCATCGCCGCGGCACGGGTCGGCGGCATCGTCGCCAACGCGTCCAGGCCGGCCGACTTCCTCTACGACAACCTGATGATCGCCGCGAACATCATCCATGCGGCCTACCGCGTCGGCGTCGAAAAGCTGCTTCATCTCGGATCCAGCTGCATCTATCCGCGAGACACCGCGCAGCCGATCCGGGAGGAGCAGCTGTTGACCGGAACCCTCGAGGCCACCAACGAGGCCTATGCTGTGGCCAAGATCGCCGGGTTGAAGCTGGCGGAGAGCTATGCCCGCCAGTATGGCTGCCGCTTCGTCTCCGCATTGCCCTGCAATCTCTACGGTCCGAACGACAATTTCGATCCCGAAACCTCCCATGTCCTGCCGGCCCTGATCCGCAAGTTCCACGAGGCCAAGACGCAGGGGCGGCCGACCGTCACGATCTGGGGCTCCGGCCGGCCAAGGCGGGAGTTCCTCCATGTCGACGACCTGGCGGACGCGTGCGTGCTGGTGATGCGCCGCTACGACGGGCCGATGCCGATCAATATCGGCGCCGACGCCGAGATCTCGATCGCCGGCCTGGCGGCGCTCGTGGCGGAGGTCGCCGGCTATCGCGGCCGCATGACCTTCGATTTCACGCGGCCCGACGGCCCGCCGCGCAGGCTGCTGGATGTCGGCCGGATACGAGCGCTGGGCTGGCAGCCGAGCATCGACCTGCGCCGGGGGATCGAGGAGACGTCCCGCCACTGGATCGATCACGCGGCGGACGGCCGGGATCTCCGCGGCGGACGATACCGGCTGGCATAACCGCTCATTGTCCCTGCCTGTATGCCCCGGGGAGCGCCGTCGATCTCGCCGGCGCTCCCCGGGTCAGGATGATCGTCGCCGGGCGGGCACCGGCTGTCAGTTCAGGCTCACCCGGGTGCCGCTGACGGTCAGCTTCTGGTCGATGCGAAGGATGTCGCCCGGCTCGATCGCTGCCTGCTCGTCGGCCACGATCTGCTGATGCTGGCCGTCGACGACGCGCGTGATGGTGTAGGACGCCGTGACGGTCGTCACCGCGGCTGCCGAAGTGTCGGCCTGCCGCTTCAACTCGGTCAGGGTGGAGAGCAGGGACGCCAGCTTCTGCCCGTTTCGGGACAATTCGAGGTCGATATCGCGCAGCGTGCTCGCATTCTCGTCGGCCCGCCGATTATGCAGCTCGACGAGGCGCTGGACGATGTCGAGCTGGTTCTGGCGCGCTCGCGCCAGGAAGGACCGGTGTTCCAGCTCGTCCCGCTGGGCCGCGGAATAGCTGCGCTGCACTTCCCTCAGTCGGGACTGGACGACCAGCTTCTGGTCGGCGAGCGTCCTGGTCGCGGCGACGTCCTCGGCGATCAGCGCCATCTCCTCGTCATAGAGCTTGATGCTCTGCTCGAGGGCCGCAATCTCGGAATCGTAGCTGGCGCGTTGATCCATCAACGCCTTTTCCTGACTCTGCAGGACATCCCGGCGGGTGCGGAACCGGGTGGTCTCGGCATCGATGGCCCGCTGCATCGCCGGACGGTCGAGAAGGCCGTCATGATCCGGAATGGCATAGTTGAACTCGGTACCGGCCATTTCCGCCGCGATCCGGGCCTTCCGGACCTGCAGCGCGAATTGTTGCAGCTTCAGATCGGCATAGTCCTGTTCCGTCTGGATCATCTGCAGGGTGCCGTTCTCGCTGGTGAACTGGGCGCGCCGCATCCCGCCGCCGACGGCCACGAGCTCCAGCGCGATCATGCCCGGACGATATTGGTATTGTCCCGGCCGGTCGACGTCGCCGATGACGAACACCGGGGCGTATTCCTCGATCGCGACGCGCACGCCGCTGCCGGCCTGAAGATACTGGCTGAGGCCCTGGCCGATCCGGTCGGCGATCTCGCCCGGGGTCAGCTTCGCCACCCGGAGGTCGCCCAGCGGCGGGTAGTTGATGCTGCCGTCCGGCCCGATCGAAAACTTGCCGGAGAAGCCCTCCTGGCCTGCGACGGTGATCGCCAGCGTGTCGCCAGGGCCGACCTTGTAGGCCTGCGTATCCTGGGCGATGGCGGCGACCGGGTGGGCCGACGCCAGGCCGGCGAGGAGCAGCAGGGCCAGGCGGGCCCGGGTCGGGCGCCGGCGTGGCGCGGAAAAGGGGCTGAGTGGCATGTCGCGTGACCTCATGGTCCTTGCAGGGGGGCTTCAGGGCAAGGTGGCGTCAGGCTTCGTGCGCAACAGCCAAGTCGTCCCCGGCCTTGTAAGGCTTGGCGAGCAGAGCCGTCCCGTCGGGCAGCGCCGGGACGGCCGGATGGTCGGCCTCGTCACGGTCAGGCCGGTGCCCGCGAACGCCGTTGAGGATGACGCTCGAGATGGGCGCCCCGCGGAAGGCCAGGTGCCGGATCGACGATGCCGCGATGCTCCGGGTCGTCTTCTCCCAGCGGGTGACGAGCACCATGCCGTCGACCAGCGAGCCGAGCTGGGTCGTGCTGGTCGACGCTTCGACCGATCCGATGTCGATGATGATGCGGTCATAGCGCTGGCGAAGCTGGGACAGCAAAGCGGCGAAACCGGCTTCGTCGAGGAGGCGCTCGGCCGCGAGCCGATCCGGATACGCGGCGATCAGATGCAGCGGCGAGATCCTGTCGGCCGTGATGGCGTCGTTCGGATGACGGCCGTCGCGGACCACGTCGAGAAGCCTGACCGATGGTTCGACGCCCGTCATCGATGCCACCATCGGATTGCGCAGATCGGCGTCGATCAGGATGACCTTCTGGCCGGTCAGCGCCATGGAGCGGGCCAGGGTGAGGCACAGCGTCGTCTTGCCGTCGCCTCGTTCCGGGGAGGTCAGCGCCAGGACCTTGGCCCGTCTCAGCATCGGGGCAAGGAGCAGGGTGGATCGCAGCCGCCGCACGGCCTCGCCGAAGGCGGACCCGGGGATCTCGACCACCGCGGCATGGACCGGCAAGGTGCGCGGCGCCCGCAGATAGGGCACCAGATCGAGAACGGGGAGGGGGGTGATCTCCTCCAGATCGCGGCGCGATCGCACCCGGTTGTCGAAGCCTTCCCGCAGCGTGGCGACGCCGAGGCCGAGGCCGGATCCGGCCAGCAGGCTGAGCACGACGAACGGTATCAGCTTCGGCGCCGCAGGAAGGCCGGGCGGCTCGGCCTGCGAGATCAGCCGTGCTTCAGGCAGGGCGAGGCCGTCCTGCTCGATCGTCTGCTTGTAGCGAGTCAGATAGCTCTCGTAGACCGTGCGGTTGGCGCTCGCCTCGCGTTCCAGCTGGTTCAGCTGAAGCTGCGCGGCGTTGACGGTCGACTGCGCCGCCTCGGCCGCCTGCAGCGTCGTCTCGAGGCCGCTCTCCTTCCGCCGCTCGACCTCGACCTCGTTCGCCAGGCTGGCGACCACCCGGTCGACCTCCTGCCTGATCTGCTGCCGGAGCGAGGCCTGCTGGGATCGAAGCACCGGCAGCTCCGCGCTCTTGGTCACGCCGGTGTCCTCGTATTCGGAGAGCTGACGGTCGACCTTGGCCTGTTCCGCGCGCAGCGCCTGGACGATGGGGGAGCCCAGCACCGCGCCGAAGGAGTCGAGACCGTTGTCGCTCCGGGCCAGCGTCGTCGCGGTCTGATAGCGGGCCTCCGCGGCGGCGCGCTCGGACCGGGCCTGGATCAGGGCGGTGTTCAGCGTGCTGAGCTGCTGCGCCTGCAGGCTGGTGCCTTCCGCGATGACCAGGCCTGCATCGCGCCGGAAGGCCTCGACTGCGCTTTCCGACGCCTCCAACTGCTTGCGGAGGTCGACCAGCTTGGAGCCGAGCCACTCGGTGGCGTGCCGCGTGGCGGCGGCCTGCATGTCGGCCTGGTAGTCGAGATAGGCCTCGCCGAAGGCGTTGGCGGCGGCGGCGGCATAGACCGGATCGGTCGCCGCGAACATGATGAAGATCGTGTAGGAACGGCCGTCGTTGCTGACCGTCAGATTGCCGAGCAGCCGATCGATCTGCGTTCGCCGGTCCACCGGTGCCGCGGCCTCCGCCTGGGCCCTCGTTCGGCCGGAGAAGAGCTGCAGCGCGGTGCTCGTCAGGGACGTGGCCGGCGACGGCATCTCCAGCCCCATCCGCTCCAGCCGGTCCAGCACGCGCTCGGCCATCAGCCGGGAGTTGATGATGTCCAGTTCCGTCCGCAGAACGGGGCTTTCCTGCGGCAGGGGCGACAGCACCGCTTCGGTCGACAGGATCTGGATGCGCCGCGGGTCAAGCGCAACGACCGCCTCGGCCACGTAGCGGCGGGGCATCACGGAATAAAGGGTCAGCCCGACCGCGAGGAAGATCAGGGCTGGAAGCGCGACCGAATACTTCCGGCGCCTGAGGAACCGGAGATACTCGCGCACCTTCGATGTCTGCCGCACAGCGGCCTGCTTCGACACGATCACGGGTCTGATCCTTGGGCCGGCCCGACGAGGCGATGAGATTCGAGGACACGGCCGTCACAGGCTTGTCCGTCCGGCGGCCCCGTCGGCTATGGTCATGAGCGAAGGCCTCTTCGGCACGCCTAAGGCTAGGTGCCGATCACGCCGTGCGGAAACAGGTCGTTGATCTTGAAGGCGACTTCCGTCCGGTTTTTTGCCTTGAGCTTCTTCATGATGTTGCGGATGTGCACCTTCACGGTGCTTTCGCAGAGATTCAGCTCATAGGCGATGATCTTGTTGGCCTTGCCCCGCCGCAGCGCGTCCACCACGGCCGCCTGACGGGCGGTGAACAGCGTGTTCAGCGTCGGCGCCGGTGCCGTGGTTTCCGCGGCGATGCGCTTGTGGATGGCCACCAGGCTGCTGGCCGGCACGAAGGTGCCGCCGGCCCGGGCGAGACGGATGGCTTCGATCGCGACATCCAGCCCGACGCTCGTCGGGATGTAGCTGCGGGCGCCATATTCGAGGATCTTCATGATATGGCTGAGATTGTCGAGATCGCCGATGGCAATGATCGGGATCTCCTTGAACGTCCCGGCAAGGCCGCCGATCTCGGCCTCGACGGTGGCATCGCCGCCGGTGCGCGACCCCAGGCTGAGCAGAATGGCCGATGCACGGTCGTGGAGATCGATGGCCTGCTGCCATTCCTCGATCGTCCCGAAGGAGAATACCTTGATGCTGGCGTCATTCGCCATCAGGCCTTTGGCCAGGCATTCTCTGTCCAGCGCCCGGGAATCGATGATGACGATGCAGCTGGTGTGCAGCCGCACCCGGTGTTCCGTGGAGGAGTCGGCGTCGGCGAAATCGCAGTCACTGCGAACGACGCCTATGCTCGCGACAGTCGCCTCCGGTGGCCGGCTCATCGCTTCCATTTGATAAGACATAATCTGATCCCCCAGCATCAAAAAATTGCACGTCGGTCGGATCTGTCGAATTTTATGTTTTTTTGTTCCACTTCCGCAAAATTGTTCATCGACAGTGCGCTAGTGTTCTGTGGTGCGGCGGGAGTGTTCTAGTCTCTAGGTTGATACTCCCAATAAATACTTGGATTTCCCTCGGATCATGGCAGTAAGATCAGCGACGATCAGGATAATATCGTAGTATATATGGAATGTCTCTAACTCAGGTTAATCCGAATATACCTCTTTGGGGGAAAATTTTACCCCATGTGACGGCAAGGCGCTTGGGAAAAGGCATGGCTTGCGCGGGTCGATACAGCCGAAAGCCGCCCTGAATATCGAACGCAAAGGCGATGGTTCTCCGCAGAATGGCGGGCCGCATCGAACCGATCGCCTATCCCGCATTGAAAGGGCGGCGCCCGACATCCGGCGGTCACGCTGCCTGGGCGTCGTAGCCGTATGGGTGATCGGCATGCCACTTCCAGGCCGACCCGATGATCGTCGGAAGGGTGCTGTGCACGGGACGCCAGTTGAGATCCTGCCGAACCCGATCCGTGCATGCGACCAGGCTCGGGGGATCACCCTGACGGCGCGGCCGAAGCCGGGTCGCGATGCGGCGTCCGGTCAGCTCCTCCACCGCCCGGACGATCTCGCGGACGCTGTATCCCCGGCCGCTGCCGAGATTGTAGCGCAGGCCGCCTGCGGTCCTCAGGGCGATCAGCGACCTGACATGCGCATCGGCCAGGTCGAGGATATGGATGTAGTCGCGAACGCATGTCCCATCCGGGGTCGGATGATCGTTGCCGAAGATGTCGACGTGGTCGCGCAGGCCCATGGCGGCCTGGATGACGATCGGGATCAGATGGGTCTCGGGGAGGTGAGCCTCTCCGAGACTGCCGGAAAGCAGGGCTCCCGAAGCATTGAAGTATCGAAGGGCGGCGGTCCGGATGCCGGACGCGACTTCCAGCCAGTGCAGCACCCGCTCGCACATCACCTTCGACTCCCCGTAGGGGTTGCCGGGCCGTATCGGCGCATCCTCGGCGATCGGCCCGGCCGCGTCGGGTCCGAAGATGCTGGCTGTCGACGAGAGCAGGAAGCTCGACACGCCGGACTCGACGGATGCCTTCGCCAGGTTGAGGGTGATCGCGAGATTGTGCGCGATGTAGCCGAGCGGGTCCCGATAGGATTCGCCGACCAGGCTGAGCGCCGCGAAGTTGATGACGGCAGTGGGCTTCTGCTCCGCGAAGATCCGCGACACGGCGGCACGGTCGCGCGCGTCCCCGCGTATGAACTCGGCCCGGTCGGGCACGGCGCCCCGATGCCCTGTCGACAGGTCGTCGAGGACGGTGACGTGGAAGCCGAGGCGGCACAGCAGCCAGGCGACATGGCTTCCGACATAGCCGGCGCCGCCGGCCACAAGTATGCGTTCATTCGGCAGCGGGCCGACGCGGGGGATCTCCATCATCACTGCTCTCCTTGGTGGATCTCTCTCACGCTTGATCCGGATCTCTGGTGGGGCGGGTTCGTCGGGGAGGCCGGCCGGTCGTGGCGGAAGCGGGAGGATCCGCAGCTTCGAATTGCGCCAGCGCGATCAGCCGTTCGGGGGCGAGGAACTCGACCATCGCGTTGCGGAACGCCAGCAGGCCCTGTTCCCGCAATTGGCGGAGCACCCGGTTGACATGGATAGCCGAAAGGCCGAGGGCATCCGCGATGTCGTTCTGCGTCAGCGGGCAGTGAAATCCGTCTGGTGTCGCAAGGCCGACGGTCTCGAGCCTGGCGCCGAGCTCCAGCAGGAAGCGCGACACCCTGGTGACGGCGGAACGGCGCCCGATATCGACGAGGCGTTCGGCGATGAGGACGGCGTCCTGGTTGGCGATCCAGAACAAGGCCAGGGCAATGCGCGGCCAATCGTGGAACAGCCGAACGATCGATCGACCATCGATCTCAGCGGTTTCGAGCTCGCCGATCGCCCGAAATCCATGATGGTGAGGGCCGAGAAGGCTGGTGCGAAGTCCGGCGACATCACCGGGGATGAGGATATCGATCAGCTGCCGCTTGCCGTTCGGAAGGTCCTTGTACGTATATCCCCAACCCTTCAGGATGATGTGAATCGATTTATTGTCATCGTCTTCATACGAATGTTCGGTGTTGTTGTGAATTGTTCGTTGAATGTGAAGATCCCTTAGGACCTCAAGCTCTTCTTCCGACAGTGAAATAAAGCCGTTCAGGCGACTTTCTAGTGGAAATCCTCGCATCTGATTGTCTTTCAGACTTGCGCGCCGGGATTGTGTGATTGTCATCCATCTTCCGCGAGCGGCGTCATTTCCTAATATACATTGGTCTGCATAAACTCGTATACCAGGCGAGGAGATGGCTGGAACCTGAACAAACGGCACCGCCGTTCACACCTTGGTCGGGGGTGCCGGGGTTTTTCGGAGTATCTTCCGAGATTTGGAAGTATCCCTCCCTCAAAGGGGGATGGCCATTTTGCGGGTCCGCCTTGTCGCCGGAGTACAAAGGCCTAGAGCTTGGGGCCGAGATGGACTCCCATCAGGGCCTCGATGGTTCTCCGGCGTCCCTGCAGCAGCTTGCGTGCGATCCGCGGCGCGAAATCGGCCAGGGTGAACGAAGGCCCGTCTCCCAGCCGGATGCGCCGGGCCAGCCACGCCGTCGCACCGGCCAAGCGCAGCGGTGCCGCGAGGACCGGATGCCGGATCTGAGCCATCCGCCGCCAGTGCTGCAGCCGGGGAGTCAGGCGGCCCGTCAGCTCCGCCGGCACCTCGACTCCGAACAGGTCGTGCAGGGTCAGAAGCTGGGTCTCGGCTGCGTTCCACCAGCCGGCCGCCGACAGGCTCGCCTTGAGCATGGACCAGTCGATCTCCTCCGCCAGCGCGGCGAGATCGCGGAGATGGCGCAGGTCGATGCTGCCGCGCCAGTAGTCACCCTCCTTGATCTGGTCATGCATGATCAGATGGACGGCGCGGAAGGTCGGGGACGGCAGCCAGGCCTGGATGCGGTCGCGCTCGACGGAGCAGCATCGCGCCGCTGCGAAGACTGCCGCGCCGTAGGCCTCCAGCGCATCGTTGAGGCAATGCAGTTCCAGGACGCCGGCGTCCGCGGAGCGCCACAGGCCATGCAGATCCTGCGACGCCTGATAGCCGAGCGCCCCGAGAGCGGCGTCCGCGACGGGTTTCTCCGCGTCTGCGACCAGAAGGTCGAGATCGCTCATCATCCGGGCGCCGATATCGGCATCGGGCACCAGGAGCAGGATGCCTGCCCCCTTCAGGGCCACCGGCCTGATGCCCGCCCGGTTCAGCGCTCCGATCGCTTCGATCAGCTGCGCCCGGAGGCGAAGGTTTCGCTGCCGGTTGCGACCGTGGATGAAGCCGAGATAGTCGCGGATCTCGCCTGGCTGCCCAGGCAGGGCGCCGCTGCGTTCAAGCGCGAGGAACACCGCCGGCGTCAGCCAGGAGCGATTGGCGATCTCGATCACGGCGAGCCAGTCCGCGGGATCGGGCGGTATGCCGTCGAGGGCCCTGATCAGGGCCCTCAATGCCGGCATCTTCAGGCGCATCCGCGCTGCAGTTCCCGCACGGCGTCTTCGAGCCGGGCATAGTGCAGCACATAGCATTGCGCGCCTGCCATGGCCTGGACCAGCTGCCCGAACGCGGCTGTCCGCAGCCGCTCTCCGGGGGCGGTCGCCTCAGCCAGGATCATCCGCATCGCGTCGACCTTGTCCAAGGGCGCCAGGGACGCCGCGGCGCGGCGTGGCTGCCGGCGCAGCAGCACCACCCAGCCGAGCGGCAGGGGCTCGATCACCGGAGGGGCGGACGGCGGCAGATAGCGGACATGCTGCCCATCCGATCTCAGGCAGGTTCGGACCGTCTCCAATTCCGGCCGGAACCACGAGACCAACCCCCAGGCGTCGGACTTGACCGCCGCGGCGAACGGCACCCCGGCCACCCGGCCGGTCGGCGTCAGCAGGGCGATGTCGTCGCCGGCATAGCCGAAGCCGGCATGCGCCAAGGCCAGCGCGAGGGTCGTCTTGCCCGCCCCGGCCTCCCCGCCGAGCAGCAGCATGCGATCGCGGTGCGCCAAGGCCGCCGCATGGATCGCCAGCGCATACCGGCCGTGGGCCAGAACAGCCGCGGTGAGCTGTGCCTTCAGGGCCGGAAGGAGCTCGTCCAGGCCCCATGCGTCCAGGCCCACACCATCCGCCTGCAATCGGAACCGGGTCCCCTCGGCAAGGATCTCGAGCGACACATCCGCCCGGGCGACCTCGTGCGCGGCGGGGGATTTCGCTGCGAGATGGGCGAAGGCGGGCGCGACGATCCGCGCCAGGGACGGGCGGTCGTATCGAATCCGGACGACCAGCCCGGCGACGTGGATGACCTGAGGCTGCGCACCGCCTCTGGCTGCCGTGCCCAAGCCGGCCCTGCCGGCGCCGGCGAGCCTGGCCCAGACGGCCAGCGCGTCGCGGACATAGGCGTCCGCGGTCTCCGGCGAAATCCCGAGTCCGGCCAGGCCGTCGATGATGGCCGCCGGCGCGTCGCCATCGGCCAGGCGGTACCAGATGTAGGCCGCCGTATCGTTCAGTTCGTAGATCTCCTGCCGCGGCTCGCTGAACGCCAGCTTTCGGCCGTTCATCACCGCGAAAGCAGGCCCTGCGGCGTCGACCTCGCCCGGGCCAGCCTCGGTTCCGCCGGTCTCGTCGGCTGACGGCATCATCCTCGCGACGCCTAGGACAGCAGGCCCAGGAGCCAGCCTAACAGGCCGCCGTGCCGGCCTGGATTCTCGCCGCCATGCCCCGGGGGTGTGCCGCCATGGCCCGGGGGTGTTCCGCCAGGGCCCGGATTATGGCCCGGCGGACCGCCCCGGCCGCCCGACTGTGCGATCGCCTGTGAGCTCAGGCTGGTCGACAGGAGCATGGTGACCGCGGGAGGGGTCACGACCGCAAATCGGCCGCACTTGGCCAGGAACGCTCGACGATCCGCCGTGTCGTTCTGATCTGGCGTGTCGATCTGCGGAGGGGGGTCAGGAAGGGCCGTCATGCTGCACCTTCTGTTTCGTATGCGTCGGAAACGCTATTGACGGCACGGCCTTCCCACAATTGGACATTCGGCGTGCTGGATGCGCCGACCGTCATTCATGGAGGGGGACCGGCGAGCGGAGGTGGTAGGGCAGGGGCATCGCAATGCTGAGCCCCGGGCATGGCGAGCTACCACCTTGGTCGGAGGGCCGGGCGCGGGTACGGAGGCGCCGCCCACTTTTCAGCTGAAAATCGCGACTGCGTTTCAGCCGACACGGCCGGATATCGTGGCCGAAGGCGCTTCAGCCTCCCGGGTGCCGACGACGGTCACCTTCACATCGTGGATCGCGGCCGTTGAGCAAGCGTCTGACGAGGCCGCCCCCCCCCTCTGGGGCGGCTGTTGTCTGGAGCAATAAGGTCCCGGCGAGCGCCATTTTCGTGAAGCCCGCCGGGACCCGGTGCCGGTTTTGCGAGGCGAGTGCTATCTCTTGTGAGGTTTGACACTCGCGCCCGGGGCACCTCCTTCTTCCCGCTTCCTATCGCCCTCCGGGCCTCAGCTGCAGCCGGTGGTCCCGCCGCAGGTATCGCATTTCAGGCAGGTGCCGTTCCGCACCAGCGTCATGTTCTGGCATTCGGGGCAGGGATCGCCCTCATAGCCCTTGGCCCGCGCCTCGCGGATCTTGGCCAGGCGGACATCCGCCGTGCCGTTCAAGGCCGCACTGCGCAGCGGAACCGGCTCCGGCGCCGGCGCCAGGGCGGTGGCGCCTTCGGTGTGCAGGGCCGTCGCCGCCTCGCTCACCAGCTCCTGCACCTCGCCGACCCGGGCGACGGTGCGGAGGTTGCCGCCCTCGAACACCCGGAAGTTGCCGCGGACGAAGCCGGTGGACGCCACCTTGCGGATCGGCGTCGCCTCGGCCACCGCCGGGGTCTTGCCGTCGTCCGAGGTCACGCCCTTGCCGACCGTGTCCGGCGTCAGGTCGTCCGGCGTCGCATGGGCGAGATCGCTGCGGTCGAGGTAGGAGACCGCCAGCTCGCGGAAGATGTAGTCGATGATCGAGGTCGCCATCTTGATGGCGTCGTTGCCCTGCACCGGGCCCGAGGGCTCGAACCGGGTGAAGGTGAAGGCCTCGACGAACTCCTCCAGCGGCACGCCGTATTGCAGGCCGATCGAGACGGCGATGGCGAAGTTGTTCATCAGGCTGCGGAAGGCGGCGCCTTCCTTGTGCATGTCGATGAAGATCTCGCCCAGCCGCCCGTCATCGTACTCGCCGGTGCGGAGATAGACCTTGTGGCCGCCGACGATCGCCTTCTGGGTGTAGCCCTTGCGGCGGTGCGGCAGCTTTCCGCGGATGCCGGTCTTCTCGACGATCCGCTCCACCACCCGCTCGACGATCCGCTCCGCCACCATCGGGGCGCGGGCGCCGGCCGGCGCCTCGATGATGCGCTCGACCACGCTCTCCTCCTCGTCCTCGGCGTCGTCGTCGAGGAGGGAGGCGTTGAGCGGCTGGCTCAGCTTCGAGCCGTCGCGGTAGAGGGCGTTGGCCTTGAGGCAGAGCTGCCAGGACAGGAGATAGGCATCCTTGCAGTCCTCGACCGTCGCCGCGTTCGGCATGTTGATGGTCTTGGAGATCGCGCCCGAGATGAAGGGCTGCGCCGCCGCCATCATGCGGATGTGGCTCTCGACCGACAGGAAGCGCTTGCCGATGCGGCCGCAGGGGTTGGCGCAGTCGAACACCGGCAGGTGCTCGTCCTTCAGCTCCGGCGCGCCTTCCAGGGTCATGGCGCCGCAGCAGAAGGTGTTCGCGGCCTCGATCTCGGCCTTGGAGAAGCCGAGGAAGGCAAGAAGGTCGAAGGTGACGTCGTCCAGCGCCGCGGCGGGCACCTTCAGCGTCCCGGTCAGGAACTCGTCGCCGAAGGTGTAGCGGTTGAACACGAATTTGATGTCGAAGGCCGACTTCAGCCCGAGCTCGAGCGCGTCGATTGCCGCCTGGGTGAAGCCCTTGGCCTTCAGCGCGGCCCAGCCGATCGCCGGGGAATTCTCCAGCGTGCCGTGGCCAACGGCGTAGCGGACGATGGCCTCGATCTGCGCGTCGTCATAGCCGAGGACGCGCAGCGCCTCCGGCACCACCCGGTTGATGATCTTGAAGTAGCCGCCGCCGGCCAGCTTCTTGAACTTCACCAGGGCGAAATCCGGTTCGATGCCGGTGGTGTCGCAATCCATCACCAGGCCGATCGTGCCGGTGGGCGCGATCACGGTCGCCTGGGCGTTGCGGTAGCCGAAGCTCTCGCCGAGCCCGAGCGCGCGGTCCCAGGCGCGGCGGGCGGCCGCGACCAGCTCCTGGTCCGGGCAGGCGTCGGCCTCCAGCGGCACCGGCAGGATCGACAGGCCCTCATAGCCTTCCGTCTCGCCATAGGCGGCACGGCGGTGGTTGCGGATCACGCGCAGCATGTGCGGCGCGTTCTTGGCGTAGCCGGGGAAGGGGCCGACCGCCTTGGCCATCTCGGCCGAGGTGGCGTAGGCGACGCCGGTCATCAGCGCGGTGATGGCGCCGCAGATCTCGCGGCCCTCGACGCTGTCATAGGGGATGCCGGACGCCATCAGCAGGCCGCCGATATTGGCGTAGCCCAGGCCGAGGGTGCGGAACTCGTAGGACAGACGTGCGATCTCGCGGCTCGGGAACTGCGCCATCATCACCGCGATCTCGAGGGTGATGGTCCACAGCCGGCAGGCGTGCTCGAAGGCCGGCACGTCGAAGGAGCCGTCGGCGCGGCGGAAGGTCATCAGGTTCAGGGACGCCAGGTTGCAGGCCGTGTCGTCCAGGAACATGTATTCCGAGCACGGGTTCGAGGCGTTGATCCGCCCCGATTCCGGGCAGGTGTGCCACTCGTTGATGGTGGTGTCGAACTGCAGACCCGGATCGGCCGAGGCCCAGGCGGCGTGGCCGATCTTCTCCCACAGGTCGCGGGCCTTCAGCGTCTTCGACACCTTGCCGTCGATGCGGCGGATCAGCTTCCACTCGCCGTCCTGCTGCACCGCCTCGAGGAAGGCGTTGGTCAGGCGGACCGAGTTGTTCGAGTTCTGGCCGGAGACGGTGAGGTAGGCGTCCGAATCCCAGTCGGTGTCGTAGACCCGGAAGTCGATGCCGGTGTAGCCCTGGCGCGCGAAGTGGATGACGCGCTGGACGTAGTTCTCCGGCAGCATCGCCTTGCGGGCGCCGAGGATGGCGCGCTTCAGCGCCTTGTTCTGCTTCGGGTCGAAGCGGTCGCCAACCTCGGCGTCGGAGACGCCGTGGCACGCCTCCATCACCTCGTTCAGGTGCTTGCGGGCCAGCTTCGAGCCGGCGACCAGGGCCGCGACCTTCTGCTCCTCGACCACCTTCCAGTCGATATAGGTCTCGATGTCAGGATGGTCGATGTCGACCGTCACCATCTTGGCGGCGCGGCGGGTGGTGCCGCCCGACTTGATCGCCCCCGCGGCGCGGTCGCCGATCTTGAGGAAGCTCATCAGGCCGGAGGAGCGGCCGCCGCCCGACAGGCGCTCGCCCTCGCCGCGCAGCTTGGAGAAGTTCGAGCCGGTGCCGGAGCCGTATTTGAACAGGCGGGCCTCGCGGACCCACAGGTCCATGATGCCACCCTCGTTCACCAGGTCGTCGGCGACCGACTGGATGAAGCAGGCATGCGGCTGCGGCCGCTCATAGGCGCTGTCGGACAGGCGCGGCTCGCCGGTCTTCTCGTCGACATACCAGTGGCCCTGGGCCGGGCCGTCGATGCCGTAGGCCCAGTGCAGGCCGGTGTTGAACCATTGCGGGCTGTTCGGCGCGGCCATCTGCTGCGCCAGCATGAAGCGCATCTCGTCGAAATAGGCGCGGGCGTCGGCGGCCGAATCGAACAACCCGCCCTTCCAGCCCCAATAGGCCCAGGTGCCGGCCAGCCGATCGAACACCTGCTGGGCAGTGCGCTCACCGCCCATGCGCTCGGCTTCGGGCAGCTCGGCCAGGGCCTTCTCGTCGGCCACGCTGCGCCACAGGAACTCGGGCACGCCCTTCTCGCGGACGCGCTTCAGCCGCGCCGGGACGCCGGCCTTGCGGAAGTACTTCTGGGCCAGGATGTCGGACGCGACCTGGCTCCACTCCGCCGGCACCTCGATGTCGGTCTGGCGGAACACCACCGAGCCGTCCGGATTGCGGATCTCGCTGGTCGCCGACCGGAACTCGATCCCTTCATAGGCGTCGTGCCCATCGGCCGTGAAACGCCGTTCGATCCGCATGGCCCCCGATCCTCCTTCGTCCGTCGCGCTGCCCGCGACCCCCGCCTGATGCCCATCGGGGACCGCGATCCCCGCACCGAACTCGACCCGCGACTCGCGTCAGCGAGCCGCCACAGACCAGTCAAGGAACCTTCATCATAAGTCAAAAACAAGTATTGAAATTGGAAAATTTGCTCTCTCTGTGGATAACCCAGTGGATAGATCAGTGAATACCCAGTGAAGAACCAGTTATTAGTTTCCGTGAGCCGCAGAACCCTGCGACTTTCCGGACCCGGCACGGTTCCCGCCCGCGAGAGAATCGCCACAGATTCGATTCTTGTGGCTGCCCCTACCCGTGGGTGGTTGTTCGTGCCAGGGCCCCAGATATTGTGTCAGTTTCGTGGCTGGCGCAAGCGCGGAATCGCAAAGTTCAGGTCGTTCCGCATGCGGATTCAGCATGGGAATCACGGGCTTGCCTGAGAATCCTTAGGTTTCAGGGAAACCCAGGAGCAGGTCGGGCAGCCCTTCCTCGTTGTCGGAGCCGTCGCCCTCGCTGAGAATCACGCCGCCATGCGACCGGTAGAAGGCGAGGGCACGGGCGTTGTGGGCGAAGCAGTAGAGGCGCAGCCCGGGGCTGTCGCGCCGGGCCCAGGCCAGCAGCGCCGTGCCGATGCCGCGGCGATGGTGCTCGGGGTGGATGTAGAGCTGGTCGAGCCAGCCGTTGTGGAGCGCGGCATAGCCCACCGGCGTGCCGTCGCGGCAGGCGATCATGACCTGCGACTGCCGGATGGTGCGCAGCAGGAAGCGGCGGACCGAGGTGCGGCTGTGCAGGTTCGGGATCGCCGCCGACTCGCGGGCCCGGCGGTGGATCGCCGCCAGGGTCCCGGCATCGGCATCCGTGGCCGGCCGCAGCGTCAGCCCGGCCGGTCCATCCTTGCTTGGGCTGGCGTCGTCCAAGAGGCCCCGCCGATTCCGTCCGAAGGTGGCGCGACCATGCGGGCAGGGGCAGGGGGCGTCAAGGCCGAGGGGCTGTGTCCTCGCCGATCCGCTCGAGCAGGGCGCGGCCGCGCGGCGACAGGCGGTAGCCGACCTTCAGGCTCTCGGTCAGCCCCAGCGCCTTCAGCTTGCGGACATCCGTCTTGAAGGCGGCGATCTCGCGGCCGGCGGCGATCCGGCCCCGCACCGGGCGCTTGAACAGCATCAGCGACCGTCCTGCGGCGCCGGCAGCGATCCGAGAAGCTGGCAGAACCGCAGCAGATAGCCGTCGGGATCCTGAACCACGAACTGGCGCTGGCCGAGCATGACGGCATCGCGGCGATACCAGCGCTCCTCCAGCGGCCGCTCGATCAGGGCCCCGGCGGCCAGCACGGCAGCGTTCAGGGCGTCGACATCCGCGACCTCGATCTGGAGGTTGATGCCGCGGCCATAAGGGTGCTCCAGCGGTCCGGCCAGCCACATGCGGCCCGGATCGGCGGGCTGGTCCAGCATCAGCGCGGCGCCGTCCCGGTCGAGATAGGCGAAGCGCTCCTCCGGCCGTTCGTACAGCACGGCGAATCCGAGCAGCCCGGTGTAGAAGCTGAGGCTGCGGCCGATGTCCGAGACGTAGAGTTCGGGCACGAGCTTGGGTGACGGCATGGCGATCCTCCCCCGGTGACACCGTAGCCGATGCCCGTCGCCCTCACAGCTCCAGCTTCATGCCCTCGTGGCTGGCGACGAAGCCGAGCCGGGCATAGAAGCGGTGGGCGTCGGGGCGGCGCTTGTCGGTGGTCAGCTGGACCAGGGCGCAGCCCCGCGCCCGCGCCCGGGCGATCGCCCATTCCATCATCGCCCGCCCCGCGCCGCGGCCGCGCAGCGCCGAATCGATGCGCACGGATTCGATCTGCGCCCGCCAGGCGCCGCGGCGCGACAGGCCGGGGATGAAGCCGAGCTGGAAGCAACCGACCACCCGTCCGTCCAGCTCCGCCACCACCATCTCCTGGTTCGGGTCGGCGGCGATCGCGGCGAAGGCGGCCCGATAGGGCGCCTCGACCGCGGCCTCACGGTTCTTGCCCAGGGGATCGTCCGCCAGCAGGCGCAGGATCGCCGGCAGGTCGGCCTCATCGGCGGTGCGCATCGTCACGTCCATCATCCGCTCCGGAATTCCGTCTCGCGCCGTAACGGCTTTATCGCGACAGCCGGGCCCATTGCGAGTGCCACCGTAGCGGGTGTGCGCGCCGTCACCGCGACAGGACCGGGTCCGATCCAGTATTCTCTTATGCACGGCATGTGCAGCGCCGGGCCCCGCCCGGCGTGCGAGGGGAGAGGGGATATCCATGCAAGGCCGTTCCATCGGCGGGTCGGCGCATCCGCCGGCGGTCGATGAGCCGTCTTCCGTCGCCCGGGCGGGCGAATCGCCGATTCTCGGGCTGATCGACCAGATCTACGACGCCGGTACCGGCAACGAGGACTGGCTCGCGGTGCTGCGCCGGCTGGGCGAGGCGTTGGGCGGCGAGTCCGTGGTGCTGCGCCGGATCGGCCCGGCCGCGCCGGGTCCCGCGACCATGGCGACGGAGACCGATCCGGACTATGTCGAGCGGTACCACGCGCATTATTCCAGGCTGCTGCCGCTCCTGCCCCTGCTGCCGCGACTGAAGCCGAACGCCGCCTTCGCCCATTCGGCGCTGATGCCGAACGCCGAGTACCGGCGCACCGAGTTCTACAACGACTTCATGCGGCCGCAGGGCAAGGACCACGGCCTGTACTGGGTCGATTTCGCCCAGGGCGACCTCTCGGCGATGCTGTCGGTGTGGCGGCCGCGGCGCCGGCCCGACTGGGACGAGGCGCAGGTCCGTATGCTTCGCGCGATCGGGCCGCATCTCGGGCGGGCGCTGCGGATCGAGCGCGGGCTGGCCGCGCTGGAAGCCCCCGCCGCCGCGCCCCGGCCGCGGCCGCCGCTGACCCCGCGCGAATGCGACTGCCTGACCTGGGTCGCCCGCGGCGCCTCCAGCAAGGAGGCGGCGCGCCGGCTGTCCCTATCGGTCTACACCGTCAACGAATACCTCGCCTCGGCCATGCGCAAGCTGGGGGCGGGCAGCCGTGCCGAGGCCGTCGCCATGGCGCTGCTCTGCGGCGCGATCGGCGGCTAGACTCCGCGGTCCGACGGCGGATCGGCGCGCAACAAAATAACTGCAAAACGAACCGTCATTAGTGTCTTTTTCCGGCAGGATCCCTCGGCAATTTTCTCGTTTTCCGATCAGGGATTCATCATGGCGGTCATCAACGGCGATGCGGGCGCCGATATTCTCGACGGCACGGCGAGCAACGACACGATCAACGGCCTCGGCGGCAACGACATCCTCTCCGGGCTGGCCGGCCAGGATACCCTCAATGGCGGCGACGGCAACGACACGCTTCGCGGCGGTCTCGGGGCGGACACGCTGAACGGCGGCGCCGGGACCGACACCGCCGATTACGGCGCCAGCGCCGCGGGCGGGACCGTCACCATCGGCGGCGCCGGCAGCGGCGGCGACGCCCAGGGCGATGCGGTCGGCGCCGACATCGAGAACATCGAGGGCACGGCCTTCGACGACACGCTGACCGGGTCGGCCGCGGCCAACCGCCTGGTCGGCGGGGCCGGCAACAACGCCCTCTACGGGCTCGGCGGCGACGACACCCTGGTCGCCGGGGACGCCTCGGGCTCGGGCAACGACCTGCTCGACGGCGGGGCCGGCAACGACACTCTCAACGCCGGCGCCGGCACCGACATCCTGCGCGGCGGCGACGGGGACGACATCCTCCAGGGCGGCGCCGGCGCCGATACGTTGAGCGGCGGAGCGGGCATCGACCGGATCACCTACTTCTCCAGCACCGCCGCCGTGACGGTCAACCTGACGGCGCTGACCGCATCCGGCGGCGACGCCCAGGGCGACACGATCGGTGCCGATATCGAGAACATCGAGGGCTCGAACGGCTTCGACGACACGCTGACCGGGTCGGCCGCGGCCAACGCCCTGCTGGGCCAGGGCGGCAACGACGTGCTCGACGGCCTGGGCGGCGACGATTCGCTCAATGGCGGTGCCGGAGACGACGTGCTGCGCGGCGGCGCCGGGAACGACGTGCTCCATGGCGGGATCAGCAGTCTCAACGGCAGCAGCGGCAACGACACCCTCGAGGGGGGCGCCGGGGCGGATGTGCTGAACGGCGGCGCCGGCGTCGACACCATCGTCTACAACGGCCCGGCCGGGGTGACGGTGACCATCGGCGGCACCGGCGTCGGCGGCGACGCCCAGGGCGACACCATCGGCAGCGACATCGAGAACATCCAGGGCACCGACGGGTTCAACGACGTCCTGACCGGTTCGGCCTTCGGCAATGTGCTGTCGGGCAATGGCGGCAACGACAGGCTCGGCGGGCTGGCCGGCAACGACACGCTCGACGGCGGGGCCGGCAGCGATGTCCTCGAGGGCGGCGCCGGGGCGGACGCGCTGATCGGCGGCGCGGGCAGCGACACGATCGTCTACGGCGGGGCGGCCGGGATCACGATCGACCTGACCACGTTCACGGCCTTCGGTGGCGATGCCGAGGGCGACAGCATCGGCAACGATATCGAGAACGTCCGCGGCACCGGCTTCAACGACAGCCTGACCGGTTCCGCCGCCGCCAATGCGCTGTCCGGCCTGGCCGGGGCCGACGTGCTGTCCGGCCTCGCCGGGAACGACGCGCTCAACGGCGGCGATGGAGACGACTTCCTCACCGGCGGCGCCGGCGCGGATGTCCTGACCGGCGGTGCCGGCATCGACACGATCAACTACGACGGCTCCGCGGCGGTGCGGGTCAACCTGACGGCCCTGACAGCGTCCGGCGGCGACGCACAGGGCGACACGATCGGCAGCGATATCGAGAACATCCAGGGCACGGACGGGTTCGGGGATATCCTGACGGGCTCCGCGGTCGCCAACGTGCTGTCCGGCTATGGCGGTGCCGATACGCTCGACGGCGTGGCCGGAAACGACACGCTCCATGGCGGTGCCGGCGACGACCTGCTCCGCGGCGGGGCGGGGGGCGACGTGCTCGACGGCGGCGCCGGCATCGACATCGCCAGCTACTATGAGAGCTCGGTCGGGGTCGTGGTCAGCCTCGCCACCGGCCAGGGCAGCGGCGGCATCGCCCAGGGCGACACGCTGACCGGCATCGAGAATCTCTCGGGCAGCCAGGGCGCCGACAGCCTGACCGGGAATGCCGGGGCCAACACGCTGCAGGGCTGGAACGGCAGCGATGTCCTCGTCGGCGGGGCCGGCAGGGACACGCTCGCCGGCGGCGCCGGGGCGGACCAGTTCCGGTTCACCGCGCTCGGCGACAGCGTGGTCGGGGCCAATGCCGACCGGATCGCCGATTTCAGCCGCGCTCAGGCGGACAGGATCGACCTGCACCTGATCGACGCCAACACCGGTGTCGCCGGCGACCAGGCCTTCAGCTTCATCGGCACCGGCGTCTATACCGGCATCGCCGGGCAGCTGCGCTATGTCGTGAGAGACGGTGTCACCACCATCGGCGGCGACGTCAACGGCGACAAGGTCACCGACTTCCACATTACCCTGACCGGCGGCATCGCCCTCGCGGCCGGCGACTTCGTGCTGTAGCGGCGCCGCTCCGCGACATCAGGCGGCGGGGATGGCCTTGGCCATGTGCACGATGAGGTACTCCCCCCGCTGCTCCTGATGCGTCTCGCGATAGCCGCGGGCGGCGTAGAGGGCACGGTTCTCCGACATCCGGATGTTGGTGTAGAGCCGGAGCTCGGCCAGCCCTTGGCGCCGCGCCTCGCGCTCCGCGAAATCCAGCAGCCGGCGGCCGAGGCCGTGGCCCTGATGGTCGGGATCGACGGCGATATTGACGATCAGCAGGTGGTCGGGCTCGGGCTTCAGCTCGATCAGCGCGATGCAGCCCCGCATGCCGTCGATCGCCCAGATCTCGTGCTCGGCCAGGGCGCGGGCGTAGTCGGCCCGCATCGGCTTCGGCTCGATGCCGACGCTGACGACCCATTTCGCATAGGCGCGGCGGACCAGGGTCCGGATCGCCTCCGCCTCGTCGGGCCGGGCCCGGCGGATCTCGCCCCATGCCGTGCTGATCATGGGCGCTCTCCCGTCTTTCTCTGCACCGGCCGCATGCTATCGTCGGCGGCGCCGTTCCCTCAGTGAAATTCCCGAAGGCCAGCCCCGCCATGGATCTCGTCCTGCGCAACGCCAACCTGCCCGACGGGCGCACCGGCATCGACATCGGCATCGACGGCGGCCGCATCGCCGCGGTCGAGCCGCGCCTGGCGGCGCAGGGGCGGGAGGAGATCGACGCGACCGGCCGTCTGGTGACGCCGCCCTTCGTCGATTCCCACTTCCACCTCGACGCCACGCTGTCGCTCGGCCTGCCGCGGCTGAACCGCTCCGGCACGCTGCTCGAGGGCATCGCGCTGTGGGGCGAACTGAAGCCGCAGCTGACTCAGGAGGCGGTGGTCGCCCGCGCGCTTGCTTATTGCGACCTCGCCGTGGCGCAAGGGCTGCTGGCGATCCGCAGCCATGTCGATGTCTGCGACGACCGGCTGCTGGCGGTCGAGGCGCTGCTCGAGGTCAAGCGCAAGGTCGCGCCCTATCTCGACCTGCAGCTCGTGGCCTTCCCGCAGGACGGGCTGTACCGCTCCGCCACCGCCGAGCGGAATCTGCTGCGCGCGCTCGATCTCGGCGTCGACGTGGTCGGCGGCATCCCGCATTTCGAACGGACCATGGCGGACGGTGCCGCCTCGGTGCGCCGGCTGTGCGAGATCGCGGCGGAGCGGGGGCTGCCGGTCGACCTGCATTGCGACGAGAGCGACGATCCGCAGTCCCGCCATATCGAGACGCTGGCGGCGGAAACCCATCGCCTCGGCCTCGGCGGGCGGGTGACCGGGTCGCATCTGACCTCGATGCATTCGATGGACAACTACTACGTCTCGAAGCTGATCCCGCTGATGCGCGAGGCCGGGGTGGCGGCGATCGCCAACCCACTGATCAACATCACCCTGCAGGGCCGCCACGACACCTATCCGAAGCGCCGTGGCATGACCCGGGTGCCGGAGCTGATGGCGGCCGGCATCACCGTCGCCCTCGGCCAGGACTGCGTCATGGACCCCTGGTACTCGATGGGCTCGGCCGACATGCTGGAGGTGGCGCATATGGCGGTGCATGTCGGGCAGATGACCGCGCTCGACGCCATCGGCCGCTGCTTCGCCGCGGTGACGACCGAAGCGGCCAAGATCCTCGAGCTCGACGGCTACGGCCTGGCGCCGGGCTGCCGGGCCGACCTGGTGCTGCTGCAGGCCGCCGATCCGTTCGAGGCGGTGCGGCTGAAGGCGACCCGCCTGCTGGTGCTGCGCGCCGGCCGGGTGATCGCCCGCACGCCGGAGCGGGTGACGGCGCTGGACCTGCCGGGCCGCCCGGTTACGGTCGTTCCGACCTTCACGCCGGGGTCGATCGCCTGACGCTCGAATCGGGGCTGTGCCGATCGTCGCGAAAGTGACATCCTGACCTCCTAAGGCGCCCGCGTGATCGGGCATTCGCCCGGTCGGCACGGCGGGCCCGTGCAGAAGGGAGGATGCGCATGCCGCAGGAACGCCCTGCCCCCAGATATCGCAGCGCGGCCCTGGTGGGGCCGTATTCGAGCGGCAAGACCACGCTGATGGAGGCGCTGCTGCACAGCGCCGGCGCGATCCCGCGCAAGGGCAGCGTGGCCCAGGGCAACACCGTGGGCGACGCCTCGCCCGAGGCCCGCGCCCGGCAGATGACGATCGAGCCGAACCTGGCCTCCTGCCGCTATCTCGACGACGACTGGACCCTGATCGACTGCTCCGGCTCGGTCGAGCTGGCGCAGGACGCCCTGGCCGCGCTGATGGTCGCCGACATCGCCGTGGTGGTGGCCGAGGCCGACCCCGACCGCGCCGTGATCCTGGCCCCGCTGCTGCGCTTCCTCGACGAGCACGAGATCCCGCACATCCTGTTCATCAACAAGATGGACCGGTCCGGCATCCGCATGCGCGACCTGCTGGCCGCCCTGCAGCAGGTCTCGGCCCGCCCCTTGCTGCTCCGTGAAGTTCCGATCCGCGAGGGCGACAGCGTCTCCGGCTATGTCGACCTGGTCAGCGGCCGCGCCTACAAATGGCGCGAGAACCAGTCCTCCGACCTGATCGAGGCGCCGGGCGACATCAAGCCGCGCCAGGACGAGGCGCGCCAGACCCTGCTCGAATCCCTGGCCGATTTCGACGACGCGCTGCTGGAGCAGCTGCTCGAGGACAAGATCCCGGCGCCGAAGGAGATCTACGCCCAGCTGACGCGGGACCTGCAGCAGGACCTGATCGTGCCGGTGTTCTTCGGCTCGGCCGAGCACGGCAACGGCGTCACCCGGCTGTGGAAGGCCCTGCGCCACGAGGCGCCGTCGCATGAGGCGGCGGCGATGCGGCTGGGCTACGACGCCCAGGGCGGCTTCGCCGCCACCGTGTTCAAGACCCAGCACCAGCCGCACACCGGCAAGCTGAGCCTGGCGCGGCTGTGGAGCGGCCGGCTGGCCGACAACAGCAATCTCGGCAGCCGCCGCATCTCCGGCCTGTACCGGCTGAAGGGCGGGGAGAACCAGAAGCTGGCCGAGGCCGGCCCCGGCGAGATCGTCGGCATCGCCCGGCTCGACGACCTGGCGACCGGCCAGACCCTGCGCGCCGACGGCACTGCGGAGCCGACCTGGAACTGGCCGAAGCCGGCGGAGCCGGTGCACGCCGTGGCGTTGTCGCTGTCGGACCGGAAGGACGACGTCAAGCTGACCACCTCGCTGGCCAAGCTGTGCGAGGAGGACACGGCGCTGTCGGTCCACCATGTCGAGGCCACCGGCGAGCTGACCCTGGCCGGGCAGGGCGACATCCAGCTGCAGATCGCGGTCGAGCGGCTGAAGAGCCGGTTCAACGTCGCGGTGACCACGGTGCCGACCCGCACCGCCTATCGCGAGACGATCCGGCGGCCGACCAAGCAGCATTCCCGCTTCAAGCGCCAGACCGGCGGCCACGGCCAGTTCGCCGACATCCAGGTCGAGATCCGGCCGCTGCATCGCGGCGGCGGCTTCGTGTTCGAGAACAAGGTGGTCGGCGGCGCCGTGCCGAAGAACTACATCCCGGCGGTGGAGGCGGGGGCGCGCGAGGCGATGAACCGCGGCCCGCTGGGCTTCCCGGTGGTCGACATCGCCGTGGCCCTGGTCGACGGCCAGCACCATTCGGTCGACAGCTCCGACCAGGCCTTCCGCACCGTGGCGCAGATGGCGATGGCGGAGGGGCTGGCGAATTGCGACCCGGTGCTGCTGGAGCCGATCCAGGCGGTGTCGATCGCGGTGCCGGCGGAATACACCGCCAAGGTGCACGCCATCGTCTCCAGCCGGCGCGGCCAGATCCTGGGCATGACCGCGCGCGAGGGCTGGACCGGCTGGGACCTGATCGAATGCCAGATGCCGGAGGCGGAGATGCACGGCCTCGCGGTCGAGCTGCGTTCGGTCACGCTCGGCGTCGGCAGCTTCACCGCCCGCTTCGACCATCTGCAGGAGCTGATGGGCCGCATCGCCGAGCAGGTGGTGGAGGAGCGCCGCAGGGCGCTGGCGGCCTGAGCGGTTGATCGCGTGTCGGTTCTCCCCGTCATTGCGAGGAGGCGAAGCCGACGAAGCAATCCAGGGGCCGGTGCGAGCGGCCCTGGATTGCTTCGCTGCGCTCGCAATGACGATGTAGAAGAGGCGACATGAGGACAGGGCCGGCCCGGCCTGTCAGGCCACGGACGACGACAAGCGGGGGAGCGCGGGAATGCTGAGCCTGAGGCGGGTGGAGCCGGGGGATTCCGACCGGCTGTTCACCTGGCGGAACCTGCCGCATGTCGCGGTCCATCAGTACACCGACCACGTCATCACGCGGCCGGAGCACGATGCCTGGTTCAGCCGCGCGACGGCCGATCCGCGCCGGGTCTACTGGATCATCCAGGACGGTGGCGAGCCGATCGGCCTGGCCAACCTGGTCGATATCGACCAGCAGAACAGCAAGTGCTCCTGGGCCTTCTATCTCGGCGCCGGGGAGCTGCGCGGCAAGGGCATCGGCAGCTGGGTCGAGCTCAAGGTGCTGGACCACGTCTTCCTCGAGCTGAAGCTGAACAAGCTGTGCTGCGAGGTGCTGGCCAGCAATCCCGGCGTGGTGCGGATGCACAAGCGCTTCGGCTTCCGGGAGGAGGGGCTGCTGCGCCAGCATGTGCGCAAGGGGGGCCAGTTCCTCGACGCCCATGTGCTGGGCCTGCTGCGCGACGAGTACCTGGCGCAGCGCGACGCCCTGGTGACGATGCTGCGCGAGCGCGGGGTGCAGACCGAATAGGCCGTCTACCGTGCCTGCGCCGTGGCGGCGGAGCCCCCGGCGGAATCCACGATCACCAGCATGTTGCCGGCCAGCGGCGTCGGGGTGCGGTCGGGGCGCAGCACGGCGTCGTAGCGCGGGTCGAGCTTCGCCGCCGCCTCGTAGTCGATGTCGAGGATGCCGTTGCGGTCCAGGAACACGTTCATCGGTCCAGGGATGCGGATGCAGCCCTTCGAGGCCGGCCGGCCGAGGCGCTGCTCCAGCACGTCCGGATCGGTGGCGTGCAGCAGCAGGCGGATGGTCGATTCCCGGCCCTCCGCCTCCCAGCCCCGTTCGGCGGTCTGCCAGCCGAAATCCCACACCCGCATGCCCTGGAGGCCGAGGCCGCGGATGCCGTTCGCGTTGAAGGTGCCTTCGGCGCGCCAGTCGAGGATCTCGTCCGTGTGCAGGAACACGCCGGTCGGGGTGATGAAATAGCCGTTCCGGCCTTCCTGGCCGGTCGAGACCTTGGCGCCGCCGAGGCTCCGCCAGGCGCCGAAGGGCTGCACCAGCAGGATACGCATCTCCTGGACGGCAGGGTTCCGGTCGACCACCACCACCAGCTGCGGCCGGCGGACGGCGTGGCCGCCGGCCGCGATCTCGGCCTGCGCCAGGGCCGCCCATCGCCGCTCGCCGTCGGGCGCGTCGCTGATCCGGCCGGGAACATCCCGCGCCAGCGCGGCCTGCAGACGGGCGACCTCGCCGCCGATATCGGCGGACGGGCCGGCGGCTGCCGTTCCGGGCATCGTCGGATTCGGGGGCGGCGTCCGATCGCATCCCGAGATCAGGAGCAGGGCGGCGGCAAGCAGGAAGCGCGCGGACATCGGAGCTGGCCAATCGCAATGGCAGAGAAATAGAGGCGTCCGATTATCTTTGTTCCGCTCGATCCTTTATAACATCGATTGCGTGGAATTTCAGCGGGATATTGAAGTGGCAAAGCAGGACGGAAGTTCAGCCCGACGGATGGCCATGCTGCGCCGGACCCCGCTTCGGGCGTGCCTGGCCGGGCTGCTGGTTCTGCTGACGGCCATCGCCGCCCCGGCGCAGCAGCCGGACGGCGGCGATGCGGGCCGCGCCGCCCCGGCCGGCGGCGTGCTGGCGCTGCTGCCGGCGGATGCGGTCACCCGCCACACGCTGGCGGTCGACGGCCGGACGCTGGCCTACACCGCCACCGCCGGGACCATGCCCCTGTACGACCAGGACGGCGACCGCTCGGCCGCGATCTTCACCACCGCCTATGTCCTGGACGACGCGCCCGCCGCGACCCGCCCGGTCACCTTCGTGTTCAACGGCGGGCCCGGCGCCGCCTCGGCCTATCTGCAGCTCGGCCTGGCCGGGCCGCGGGTGGTCGGGCCCGATTTCGCGCGGGATCCGGCCCGGGCGCGGCTGCAGGACAACCCCGACACCTGGCTGGCCTTCACCGACCTGGTCTTCATCGATCCGGTCGGCGCCGGGTGGAGCCGGGCCGCCAAGCCCGACAAGGCGGAGGAGTTCTGGAGCGAGCGTGCGGACGCCCAGTCGCTGGCCAAGGTGATCGCGTTGTATCTGGCGCAGAACGGCCGCGGCGCCTCGCCGAAATTCATCCTGGGGGAAAGCTATGGCGGCTACCGCAGCGTGAAGGTCGCGCGGGCCCTGCAGCGGGAGCAGGGAGTCCTGGTCAACGGCATCGTCATGGTCTCGCCCTTCACGGAAGGCCGCCTGACATTCGGCGCCGACCGCTTCGCGCTGGTGGCCGCGCTGCGGCTGCCCTCGCTGGCCGCCGCCGAGCTCGACCGCCGCGGCGCCTTCACGCCGGACGCGCTGGCCGCGGCCGAGCGCTTCGCCCTGACCGACTACCTGACGACGCTCGCCGGGCGGCCGCCCGAAGGCGAGGCGGCCGACGCCTTCCACGCCCGCGTGGCCCGGCTCACCGGAGTGTCGCCCGAGACCGTCGCCCGTTCGCGCGGCTTCATCGGCGACGCCTATCTCGACCGGGCCGGCGAGGATGGGGCCGAGATCGCCAGCGCCTACGACGCCGCCTTCCTCTCGTCCGACCCGTTCCCGGATTCTCCGGCGGATGACGGCCTCGACCCGGTGCTCGACGGCTATACCCAGGCCCTCGGCGGGCTGTTCGTCGGCCATGCGCGCGACGCCCTCGGCTTCCGGACGGCGCTGACCTTCAATCTGCTCAACCGCGAGGTCGCGCGGCAATGGAAATGGGAGGCGCGCGGCATCGGCCAGGCCAGCATCGAGCGGGACCTGCGGGAGCTGCTGGCGCTCAACCCCGACCTCGACGTGCTGGTGGCCCATGGGCGCAGCGACATCGTCACGCCCTATTCGGTCAGTCGCTACCTGATCGACCACCTGCCGCCGCTGGGGCGCGAGGGGCGCGTGGAACTCCGGCTCTACAAGGGCGGGCACATGTTCTATTTCGACGCCTCTTCGCGCAGCGCCTTCACCGCCGGGGCGGCCGCCTTCTACCGGCGGCAGGCATCGCCCTGAAACGGCCCGATAGCGCGCCCGCCGAGACCGGCGAGCCCAAAGACGCATCGCGGCGGCGCTCAGCTGCTGTCGGGCGGGACTTCGGCGGCGTCGTCTGCGCCGTCGAGCGGGATGTCGAGGTCGTTCTCGATGTCGAAGCCGAGGGAGCGGCAGAGCCGGACCACGGCGGTGCCGAAGCTTTCGGTGTCGAGCAGCGTCTCGACATCGGGCTCGCGCATCCGCACCGCCAGCCCGGCCCGGATGTCGGTGGCCAGGGCGGGGTCGGCGAGGTCGTCGACGGCCTGCTCGATCCAGGCGGTGACCGCGGCGCGGCGGCGGGCGCGCTCGGCCCGGATCTCCTCCGGGCTGCCGTCCGGCCGGCCCGGGCGCGGCCGGCTGACGCGGTGCGGCGCCCAGCGGTTCCACTTGTCGGCCAGGCCGAGGCCGCAGACCAGCCCGGCCACGACCGAGCCGACCGGGCGGTCCTCGACCGGGTCCTCGGCGTCGCCATAGAGGTCGGCGAAGGCCTGGGAGACCTGCAGGTCGAGGGCGGCGGCGCGACCGCGGTCCTCGGCATCGCTCCAGATCAGACGGCCGATCAGGGTCTGGACCTGCTCGCGGTGGCGGGCGCGGCGGGCGTCGCGGCCGCCGTCGCGAAGGGACAGGTCCCGCACGGCGCGGGCGCGCTGGGCCAGGGTCTGGCGCACCAGATGGGCGTAGCGGGCGAAGGCGAGGCCGGGGTCCGCAGCCGGAGGCTGAGCCTCCGCCTCCACGGGCTCAGCCTGGGGCTCTGCCGCCTGGGCGGCGAGGGCGAGAGCGCGGGCGCCGGCGGCCTCGGCCAGCTGCATGCCGATCTCGGCCAGGCGCGAGAGCATCTCGCACTGCTGCAGGGCGCAGCCGCGGCCATAGGCCTGGACATCGAAATCGGCAGGGATCTCCTTCATGGAACATATCATGAACGAGCCGCGCAGGCTCGCGCAATGAACATTGTGTTTACGGGTGATCTTCAGGCTCGCGGTATCACTCTTCCGGACCGCCGGCGCCGGAACCCGTCACCGCCGGCAGGACAAAGCGGTCCAGCACGGTGCGGCCGAGCCGGTCCTGCAGGTCGGGCCGGTCGTAGAGCCCGGCCGTGACCACCACCAACAGGTCGTGGTCCGGCACCAGGAACAGCCGCTGGCCGCCCCAGCCGACGCCGGCGCTCCAGCGGATCTCCCGGCCGTCGGCCTGCGACCGGCCGAGCCACCACTGGAAGCCGTAATCGACCCCGTCCTCGATGCCGATCTGCGGGGCGGTCGCCTGCTCGACCCATGCCGCCGAGACGATCCGCCGGCCCTGCCAGGCGCCGCGGTCGAGCACCAGCCGGCCGATCCTGGCGATGTCGCGCGGCCGCAGACGCAGGCCGGAGGCGGCGACCGGGTCGCCATTCGGATAGCGCACCCACTCGACATCGGTGATGCCGAGCGGGGTGAACAGCACCTCCTGCGCCAGCACGTCGAGCGGCCGGCCGGAGACCTGCTTCAGCACCGCCGCCAGCAGGGCCGTCGCCCCGCCGCTGTAGGTCCAGCGCTCACCCGGCGTCGCGGCGAAGGGCTGCTCCAGCACATAGCGATACGGGTCCGGCGCGTCCGACATCAGCCGTTCGCTGTTGCGCGGGTCGCTGTAGGGCAGTTCCTCGTTCCAGGCCAAGCCGCTCGACATGGTCAGCAGGTGGCGCAGGGTGATGCGATCCTTCTCCGGCGAGCGCAGGTCGGCGTATTGCGGCAGCAGCGACAGCACCGGCGCGTCGATGTCCTTGATCCAGCCGGTGTCGACGGCGATGCCGACCAGCAGCGCGGTCACGCTCTTGGTGATCGAGCGCAGGTCGTGCTTCGTCCCGGCATCGTGCGGGATGCGGCCCAGGGGCAGGCCCCAGCGTTCATCCTCGCCGGCGAAGTAGCGCTCATAGACCAGCCGGCCGTGCCGCGCGACCAGCACGGCATGGGCGTTCCCCTCCGGCCAGGCCTCCAGCGCCGGGCCCAGGGCGCAAATCTGTGCGGGATCGAAGCCCTCCTCCGCGGGCGCGGCGACGGCCCAGCCGTCGTCCAGCGCCGCCGGCGCGCGGCAGTCGGGCGGCGCGTCCGCGGCCGAAGCGGCGCCGGGCGAGGCGAGGAGGGCGATCAGGGGCAGGGCGCGGCGCAGCGTCATGGTCGTCTCCGTCTGGGCGCGGTCGGGCACGCTGCCGTTCCGTAGCAGGGGCGCCGGCCCGGCACTGTACCGGGATTGCTCGGCCTTCGATTCACCCCCGCCCGGCCATGGCTTCGCCGCAGACCGGGACCGATGATGCGGCGCTGGATGTCTCGGGGGAGAGATCATGCGCATTCCATCGAAGATCCTGGCAGCCGGGCTGCTGCTGGCCCTGGCCGCCTGCGTCTCGTCGCGGCCGGCGGTGCAGGAGGTGACGCTGCATCAGGAGCCGGCGCCTGCCTATGCCCTCTCGCCGGATGCCGCCGACGGGCTCGTGCCGCAGCCTTCCGCGACGGTCCCGCCGCACCGGCCGGAGGTCGCGGAGCAGGAGCGGCTCGGCACGCGCTGGGGCGAGGAGATCCGGTCGCCGATCCGGTTCGTCAGCCTCGCGCGCCTCCGGCCGGACCGGCCGGAGGCACAGGTGACGATCCGCTACGACGGCCGCCGCAGCGCGGCGACGGGGCCGGTGAGCACCACCCGCCGGCTTCCGGTGCCGGGCGGCGCCGTCGAATTCTCGGTGCTGAATGCCAGGGGCACGCCGATGCAGCTGACGCCGACAAGCGGCGGCGACCTCCGCCTTCAGGGCCGATCCGGCGACCTCTACCGGCTGGCCTTCAGCAACCGCGGCCGGCAGACGGTCGAGATCGTGGCGACGGTGGACGGGCTCGACGTGCTCAATGGCCGCCCCGGCAGCATCGCCCATCGCGGCTATGTGGTCATCCCGGGCGACAGGCTGGTGATCGAGGGCTTCCGCAAGAGCGAGGACGAGGTCGCGGCCTTCCGCTTCTCCGCGCCGGGCGACGCCTATGCCGCCAACACGCGGCTGGGCGACCCGCGCAACATCGGCGTCATCGGCGTTGCGCTGTTCACGCTCGACGACCCGGCCAACGAGGTCGTTGCCGTCTCGCCCCGGCCATTCCCGGCCGATGCGCCGCGCGATCCGCGCTTCGCCCCGCCGCCGGCGCCGTAGACTCTTGCCGTTCTCTCATGATCGGGATAATTTCCCGATCATGAGAAGCGAGATCGCCAACGAACTGGAGCCGGTGGACGCCCGCCTGGCCGCGCGCCTGGCGGCGCTGCGGGCGGAGCAGGGCTGGTCGCTGGACGCCCTGGCCGAGCGCAGCGGCATCAGCCGGGCGACGCTGTCGCGGCTGGAGCGCGGCGAGACCAGCCCGACCGCGTCGCTGCTCGGCCGCCTCTGCACCGCCTATGGCCGCACCATGTCCGGCCTGATCGCCGAGGTCGAGACCGACCCGCCGCAGCTGCTGCGCCGGAAGGAGCAGCCGGGCTGGACCGATCCGGAGACCGGCTTCCGCCGCCGCAGCGTCTCGCCGCCCGCCGCCGGCTTCCGCGGTGAGCTGGTCGAAGGCGTGCTGCCGGCCGGCGCCGTGGTCAGCTACGACACGCCGCCGATCCACGGCATCGAGCAGCATGTCTGGATGCTGGAGGGGGAGCTGGAGCTGCTGGTCGACGACGTGGTTCACCGGCTCGGCCCCGGCGACTGCCTGCGCTATCGCCTGTTCGGCCCGACCCGTTTCCACTGCCCCGGCCCGCAGCCGGCCCATTACGTCATCGCCCTGTGCAAGCCATGAGAGACCGTTTGCAAATGCTACTGGTGCGGCCGTCTGACGGCGGTTTCTGCGCTTCCGGTGCTCACGGACTCAACGTCCGCTGCGCGCCGGTTCTCGAAACCGTCGCCAGCCGACTCACACCAGCGCATTTCCAAACGGTCTCTGTGTCATCAAGCCATTCTTTCACTGTCATGCCCGGACTTGACCCGGGCATCCAGGGAATGTCGATGCCGCTCCGGAAGGGGCTAGAAATCTGAAACGCTGAAAGTCGGCCTGGATGATGTCCATTGTTCTCGAAAACGATGCGAGAGAGGTCACCGTGGCGGAGGTCGAGCCCGACGGCCTGGCCCCGCATCTCGACGACCTCGCCGAGGTGCTGCATGGCTGCGTGCTGGACGGCGCCAGCGTCGGCTTCGTGCTGCCCTTCACGGTCGAGGCGGCGCGGGACTTCTGGCGGGGGCTGGAGCCCGCCTTCCGCAGCCGCGCCCGGCGGCTGATCGTGGCCCGGCTGGACGGGCGGACCGTCGGGACGGTGCAGCTGGTGCTGGGCATGCCGGCCAACGGCATCCACCGGGCCGAGATCGCCAAGCTGCTGGTGCACCCGGCCGCGCGGCGCCGCGGCATCGCCCGGAGGCTGATGCTGGCGGCCGAGGACCTGGCGCGCCGGCACGGCCGCAGCCTGCTGCTGCTCGACACGCGGCGCGGAGACCATGGCGAGGCGCTGTATGAGAGCCTCGGCTTCCGCCAGTTCGGCATCGTCCCCGGCCACGCCCGCTCCCCCGCCGGCGTGCTGGAGGACACCAGCTACATGCTCAAGCAGCTGGCATAGGGCCGGCATCCGGCCGGCGCGCCTCATCCTCCAGCCAGTCCCGGAAGCGCAGCGCCGCCCGCCGCGCCTCCCCGGGCCGAAGCAGGATGTGATGGGCCGCCGGGCCGCGGATCACGTGCGGGAAGGGCTGCACCAGCTTGCCGTCGCGCAGAAGCGCCCCGAAGAGGCGCGGCGAGAGCAGCGCCACGCCGGCCCCCTCGATCGCGGCCGCGGCGTCCAGCTCATGCGTCGGATAGTCGTCGGCGTAGAAGCGCAGGGCAGGGGCCTCGACGCCCGCCTCGCGGAACCAGCGCCGCCAATCGTCATGGGGCAGCAGCGGCAGGGCCGCCAGATCCGCCGGCGACGACAGCTTCGCCCGGCCCGCCAGCGCCGGGCTCAGCATCGGCGTGGCGTCGACCGGCATCAGGGCCGTCGCCTCGAAGCCGGGCCAGTCGCCATGCCCGGTCCGGATCGCGATGTCGAAGCCGTCGGCCGGCCGCAGCTCGGCCGAGACATCGAGCCGGATCGGGACGGCATCGGGCAGGGCGTGGTAGGCGGCGAGCCGGGGCGTCAGCCAGCGCATGGCGAAGGTCGGAACCGCGGTCACCCGCAGGCCATCGGCCGCCCCCCGGCAGTCATCGACCGCCGACCGGATCAGGCCCAGGGCCTTGGCCATGCGTTTCGCGAGCGTCGCGCCGGTCTCGGTCGGGGTCACGCTCGGGCCGGAGCGGCGGAACAGCGCCACCCCGAGCTCCGCCTCGAGATCGCGGATCCGCAGGCTGACGGCGGCCGGGGTGACGCCGAGCTCGGCCGCCGCCCGGGTGAAGTTCGCGTGGCGGGCGCAGGCTTCGAGGACGCGCAGCGATTCCAGGGCCGGCAGGCGTTTCGGCATGCGCCATGTTAACCCGGATCTCTCACACCCCCTACGCCCTGCGTCGCCTTGCGGCGAGTCGGATGCGAGGGCGGGACGCGAAAAGCGTATAGGGGACATACAGTTGAGCGGCCCGCCCCCGCAGGCGGCCGCCGCAAGACGACCCTTCGGGCCGGTTGAAAATGCCGACAGGGTGCGTCGAACGGCTGGCCCGATGCAAAGGCATCGCGCTGCGCCGCTCTCCTGCCCCGTCGGCATTTTGAACCGGCGCAGGACGCAGGGCGTGTGAGAGATCCGGGTTAAGGACAGCTTAAGATGACGGGCAAGATCGCTCGCTTTGGGCCGCGGGGTCGCCGGTGTCGAATGGGGCCTCTGGCATGCGCGGAGGTCCCCATGGCCGAGTTGATGTCCCGCCCCCTGTTCAGCATCTCGATCGCTCTCCATCCGATTCACGAGCTGGGCAGGACGCCGGCCGGCGAACGCCGGGTCGTGCCGGTGTCGGGTGGAACATTCGAAGGCGAGCGGCTGGCCGGCGAGGTCCTGCCGCATGGCGGCTCGGACCTGCTGCTGACCCGCGCCGACGGCTCGTTCCAGCAGGATGTCCGGCTGACCCTGCGGGCCCGCGACGGGGCGCTGATCCTGATGACCTATCGCGGCGTGCGGCACGCCGCGCCCGAGGTCGGCGACCGGATCGCCCGGGGCGAAGCGGTCGGGCGGTCCGAATACTATCTGCGGATCGCCCCGTTCTTCGAGACGGCGTCGCCGGACCATGCCTGGCTGAACCGGATCGTCGCCGTCGGCGTCGGCGAACGCCGGCCGAACGGCGCGGCCTATGAGGTGTTCGAGATCTTGTGAGAGACACGAGCGCAGGTTGGGTTCGCGGACCGCGAACCCAACGGGTGCGTCGGCGTCGGCATGTTGGGTTCGCCGCAGGCGAACCCAACCTACGCGACGGGTCAGAGCGGACCGCGCTCCCACGGGCCGGTGATGGCGAAGGTGATGCCCGGGGTCTGGATGTTGACGAACAGGGTGCGGCCCTCCGGGCTCCAGCACGCGCCGGCGAACTCGCTGGTGCGGTAGTCGCCCTCGGCGATGGTCTTGCCGGCGTCGGCGATCTGGCCGGCGGTCAGCTCGACATTGTTCTTCAGGAGGTAGAACGGCGCGCCGTGGCGGGTCAGCGCGACCAGCCGGGTGCCCGGGCCGTAATTGTCGGGGCTGCCGGCCGGCGCCGCGTCCGGGTCCTCGCACAGCACCACGCCGCCGCGCGGGCTGACCGTGACGTTGTCCGGGTTGTGCGCCGCGATCTGGCTGTCGCTGACGAACAGCGCCCGCAGCCGCTGGGTGAACAGGTCCAGCACCCACACGGCGCCGTAGCCGCGGCCGAGCCGGCCGCTCGGCTCCTTGCCCGTGCTGGTGTCGACGATGAACATGCGGCCGTCGGCGTAGAAGATGCCCTCGCCGCGGCTCATCCGCAGCCCGCCCTCGGCCCAGCTCTGGGCGAAGGGGCCGCTCAGCGTGTCGCCGGCGCCGATGTCGGGGAAGCCGATCGGGGCGGGAACCGCGTCCATGTCCGGCTGCTCGATGTCGATCCACTCCAGCTGGTACTCGTCGCCGACATGGGCGACCACCAGGTCGGCATTGGGCTTGCGGCGGACGCGGGCCGCCTGCAGCCGGCCGCCATCCTCCAGCGCGCCATGGCGGCCCGAGCGGTCGTTGGGGATGAAGCGGTAGAGGCCCGACTTGTTGCGGTCGTCCTCGGTCAGATAGATGATGCCGGTGCGCGGGTCGACGGCCACCGCCTCGTGGCTGAAGCGGCCCATCGCCACCAGCGGACGGCCGGTGGTGCGCTCGGCCTCCGGATGCACCTCGAAGACATAGCCGTGGCGGCGGCCGGCGCTGGACATCGCGTTGGTCTTGACCTCCTCGCAGCTCAGCCAGGTGCCCCAGGGCGTGCGGCCGCCGGCGCAGTTGGTCAGGGTGCCGGCCAGGCTGGCTTCCGCCGACACCCAGCGCCCGTTGCGGAAGCGCAGCGTGGTGGTGCCGCCGCCGGCGCGCAGGCCGTCGGTGCCGATGGTGCCGGTGTCGTAGGTGCCCGGCGCGGTGATCTGCGTGGCGGCGGTGCCGACCTCGTGGTTGCGGATCAGGATCAGCTCGTTGCCGCGGCCGTGCCCCTGGCCGTGCCCGAGGCCGAAGTCGAACCAGCGGCCGCCCTGGCCGTGCATCACCGCCATGCCGTCATGCGCCCGCGGCACCGGCTGGCCGTCGGCCAGGCGGTCGCCGGTCCAGGAGAAGGAGCTGTAGCGGAAGCCCGGCGGCAGCAGCAGCAGCGGCAGGCCGGTGCTCTCGTCGGCAACCGGGGCGAGCGGGCCGTAAGGGCTGCGGACCGGGGCGGTCCAGTTCTCGCCGGTGGCGGCGGCCTGGGCTTGGCGCTGCGACAGCGCGCCCAGGCTGCCGATGGCGCCCAGGGCGAGGGCGGCGCCGCCGCCCTGGAGGAGGAGGCGTCGGGAGGTGGGGATGGACATGGGGATCTCCTGCTGGCTGTCCGTCGACCCGGGTCGCGCCACGCCGGCCGGCGAACGCCTGAGGCGGAGGTTGGCTGCCCACAGTCAAGGAATCACTGACAGGCGAGCTATAGCCGAGATCAGATAAAGTTTTGTTAAGGTGACTCGATTATGCATGGAAAATAAAATTGAGAACCGAATTGTGTGTCATATTTATTTCATTTTCATTGCTGTTCGATTTTGGGCTCGTTCCGTCCTTGATTTCAAGTTGGTCTTGGGTCGCCGGGGCCAGCCATCCCTCGGCTGGCGGCGCCCCTCGGAATGTCACCTGCACCCCGCGGAAAAGGGACTGGCGGGCCTTCCCGGGGAGAGGTAAAGGGCGGACATACCCAATGCGGAGACCGGCCATGGCGACCTCCTTGCCCGATGATCTTTTGATCGGCGCCGAGGACGAGGTGGCGATCCGCCAGGACCTGGTGCTGACGGCGCTGGGCAAGCGCCCGGCCGACACGCTGCTGCGGGTGGGGCGGCTGCTCGACGTCCACACCCGCAGCTGGCGCGAGGACCAGGAGATCGCGATCAAGGGCCGGCGCATCGCCTGGACCGGCCCGGCCGGGACCTTCCCCGGCACCGCGGCGCGGCGGGTGGAGAAGCCGGATCTCGCGGCCGTGCCGGGCTTCGGCGAGGTGCACAAGCACATCGAGAGCACGCATCTGACGCCGGAATGGGAAGCGGCGCTGGTGCTGCCGCGCGGCAACACCTGGACCTGCGAGGCCAGCCACGAATTCTCCAATGTCGACGGCCCGAACAACCTGGCCTTCTGGCTGGAGGCCCGGCGCCGCGGTTCGCCGCTCAAGATCTTCCCGCTGCCGGGATCGGCGGTGCCGCCGACGGCCTATGAATGGGGCGGCGGCTGGTACGGCTATGACGAGCAGAAGGGCTTCCTGAAGGAGAGCCTGATGGTTGCCGGCCTGGACGAGGTGATGGACTGGCCGGCGGTCTGGAACCCCGAGAACCCGTCCTATCCGCGGCTGTGGGGCATGATCCGCGCCACCTTCGAGCAGCGCGGCGTGGTCGAGGGCCACGGCGCGGGGCTGCGCGACACCGCCGCGATCAGCGCCTTCGCCGCCGCCGGCCTGGCCTCCGACCACGAGGCGTGGACGCCGGAGGAGGTGTGGGAGAAGCTGGCCCACGGCATCTTCGTCGAGCTGCGGCCCTATTCGATGCCGGAGGTGATCCCCTGGCTGATCGAAAAGGGCCTGGCCGACTGGTCGCAGATCGCCTTCACCACCGACGACCGCAGCGTCTCCGACACCTTCAAGCTCGGCGCCACCGACCACAACGCCCGGCTGGCGATCCGGCACGGGCTGGCGCCGGAGACCGCGATCCAGTGCATCACCCTGAACCCGGCGCGGCACATGCGGCTGACGCCCTGGGTCGGCAGCCTGGCGCCGGGGCGCTACGCCGATGTCGTGCTGCTGTCCGATATCGCCAGCCTCGAGATCGCCGAGGTCTGGTCCGACGGGCAGCCGGTGGCGGAGGGCAAGCGCTACACCGGCCCGGTGCCGGCGATCGACTGGCCGGCCTGGGCGCGGCAGACGGTCAACATGAGGCGGCCGCTGACCGCGGCGGATTTCGCCCTGCCGGCCGCGCCGGGCCGCGAGACCATGCAGGCGGCGCTGCTGCGGCCCTTCCACTGGGACGACGGCTTCATCACCGCCGAGCTGCCGGTGCGCGACGGCGCGGTGCAGCGCGACCCCGACCGCAACATCACCAAGTTCGCCATCGTCGACCGCTTCTCCGGCGACGGGCGGGTGGCGAAGATGTTCTGGCTCGGCTGCGGCCCGCGCACGCCGGATACGGCGCTGGCCTGCTCGGTGGCGCATGACAAGCACAACATCTGGGTCACCGGCTCCTCCGACGCGGCCATGGCGCTGGCGGTCAACACGCTGACCGAGCTGCAGGGCGGCTGGGCCCTGGTGCGCGACGGCGAGGTGCTGGCGACCGTGCGCTACGAGATCGGCGGGCTGATGAGCTGCCGGCCGCCGGAGGCGCTCGATGCCGAGATGCAGGCGCTCTATGCCGCGGCCGAGGGCATCGACTGGATGTACGAGCCGACCTTCCATCCGCGCTGGTTCCCGGGCTTCCCGGAGCGGCTGATCTTCGCCACCCTGACCTGCGCGCCGTGGCGCTGGGTGCTGGTGGCGCCCTGCGAGCAGGCGCCGCAGGGCTTCGTCAATGTGCAGAGCGGGGAGACCCACCCCGTCGTCTGGTAGGGGGAAGCGCCGTTCCGTTCGAACCGACCCGGCGCAGACCCGGGCGAGGGGGGCTCATGACCGTTTCCAATGCGCGGGCGTCGTCCAATGGGGGTTGGCTCGACCGCCGCTTCCGGCTGTCCGAGCGCGGCAGCTCGGTGCCGCAGGAGGTGATCGCCGGCATCACCACCTTCGCGGCGATGGCCTATATCGTCGCCGTCAACCCGGCGATCATGTCCGCCGCCGGGATGGACCGCGGCGACCTGGTGATCGCGACGGCGCTGGCCGCGATCTTCGGCAGCCTGATGATGGGGCTGACCGCCAACCTGCCGCTGGCCGTGGCGCCGGCGATGGGGTCCAACATCGTGTTCGCCTATGTGATGGTGAAGCAGATGGGCATCCCCTGGCAGGGGGCGCTGGCCATGGTCGCCGTCACCGGCGTGATCTTCCTGGGCCTCAGCCTGTCGCGGCTGCGCGAGAAGGTGGCCAAGGAGGTGCCGGACGCGCTGAAGATCGGCATCCAGGCGGCGGTCGGCACGCTGATCGTGTTCATCGGCCTGCGCGGCGCCGGCTTCATCGTCGCCAACCCGAACACCTATGTGGCGATGGGGTCGCTGGCCAGCCCGCCGGTGCTGCTGACCCTGGCCGGCATCCTGGTCACGCCCGTCCTGGTCGCCCGCGGCGTGCCGGGGGCGCTGATCCTGTCGATCGCCGCCCTCACCGTGATCGGCATCTTCGTGCCGCTGAAGGACGACGGCACCATGGTGACGACGCTGCCGGCCGCGGTCTTCGCCCTGCCGAAATGGCCGGAGAGCACCTTCCTGGCGCTCGACTTCAGCTATCTGGTCTCGCATTTCCTGGTGGCGCTGCCGCTCTTGTTCTACTTCCTGTGCGGCGAGTTCTTCAGCACGCTGGCGACGCTGATCGGCGTGACCGGCGCGGCCAATCTGCGCAAGCCGGACGGATCGATCCCGAACGCCACCGCCGCCTTCTCGACCGACGCGACCGCCACCATCGTCGGACCGCTGCTCGGCACCTCGGTGGTCACCGCCTTCATCGAATCCGTCGCCGGGGTGCAGGCCGGCGGCCGCACCGGGCTGACCTCGGTGGTGGTGGCGATCGGCTTCGTCCTGGCGCTGTTCATCTGGCCGGTCTTCGTCATCATCCCGCCCCAGGCCACGGCGCCGGCGCTGGTGGTGGTCGGCATCTTCATGCTGCAGGGGCTGGCGCGGGTCGACATGGCGGACCTCGCCAACGCCGTGCCGGTGGTGCTGATGCTGCTGGTCACGGTGCTCAGCAACAACCTGATCAACGGCATGGCGATCGGCACCTTCGCCTACATCCTGCTGTGCCTGGCGCTGGGCCGCCGCTCGGGCGTCACCACGGTGGTGTGGGGGCTCGGGGTGATCTTCGTGCTGTACTTCGTGGTGACCAGCCGCCTCATGTAGGCGCGGGCCAGGAACAGACTGCCCTAAACCAATACCAGCGAGCCATGAAAGATCGTCATTGCGAGCGTAGCGAAGCAATCCAGGGCCGCTCGCTGTGGCCCCTGGATTGCTCACATGAGGAGTGTATGGGTCAAGGGGGGGCGAGAGGTCTTTCGTTGTTGCTGGCGGCGATGGCGTGACCGATGGCGCGCGCAGATCAAGTCAAGGCCGGCCCGCAGGGGCGCCGCGAAGCGGCTTGGTCTTGACGTGATCGAGCGCGCCATCAAGCTGGTGCGGTCGGCAGCACCGGAGCGGAGGGCCGTGGCGATCCCTGGGTCGAGCCGGTGCGACGATCTGGGTTGCCGGCCAGATCAAACTCACATTCGGTCGTCGCGCGAGGCGACAGCACCACGCTTCCGCTTGCGGCGGGCAGGCTCGAGAGGACGAGACCAGTCTTCGTTGCGGCGATGAGCCATGCAATCCATCGGTTCGTCCACCCGGATCGGCCGAGGCTGATCGGGCCTCGGCGGAACGGCTGGGCGGCGGCCTGTGGTCAGGCCGTCTTGATCACCGCGCCCTCGATGACGACGCCGGCTGTGACGTACTTCCACAAGGCCACCAGAAGCTTGCGCGCCAGGGCGACGATGGCGCGCTTGCGGTCGCGCTGGCCACGGGCCTGGAACCAGCGTGCCAGGGCCGACTGCGGCTGGTGCCGCAGCCACAGCCAGGCGAGCTGGATCATCACGGTGCGCAGCCGCGGATTGCCGGCCTTCGACACACCCTGCTCATGCATGATGCTGCCGCTGCGCCACGGCGTCGCCGCCAGCCCCGCATAGGCGGCCACCTGGCGGCGATTGGCGAAGGATCGATAGAAGCCCTCCGACCAGAGAACCGCCGCAAAGGTGGCGCCGATCCCCCGCACTGCCGACAGCATCGCCACCGGCTCCGAGGCGGCCGTCTCACCGGCGCCGGTCTCGGCCAGCACGGCCTCCGGCTCGGCCTCGACCCTCTTGATCTGGTCGACCAGCAGCTCGAGCCGGTCCAACTCGCGGCTGATCTGCGCCGTCAAGTGCGGCGGCAGCGCCCGCCCGTCGGCCGTGTGCAAGGCCGCAAGCCGCTCCCGCCGGTCGCGCCGCTGCGGCGCGTAGTCGGTGATACCCTGCGCGAACAGAAGCCCCTTGATCCGGTTCACATGCGTGGTCCGCTCACAGATCAGCGTCTGGCGTTCGCGGCACAGCCGGCGCCGGTCCTCCTCTTCCGGAGAGGGCGCCACCACCATGGCGCAGACCCGCGGCTCGCCGCGCTTGTAGGCCAGAAGCGCCCGCAGCAGCGCCTCGCCGTCGAGCCGGTCCGTCTTGGCCCGCCGGCGCCGACGCGGCGCCGCAATCGACGCCGGATCCACCACGTGGCTCTCGATCCCCTCCCGACACAGAACCCGGTGCAGCCAGAACCCGTCCAGCCCAGTCTCCTGAACGGTGATGATCGGATAGCTCCGGCCCGTCCGCATCGCCGCCTTGCGCCTGAACTCTGCAAACAGCGCCAGCAGCCCCGCGACATCGCCCGCCCCGACGCTGTGCTTGGACATCTTCTCCCCGCCGCCGGGCGACAGTGAGGTGATCAGCCAACTCGAACGGCTCAGTTCCAATGACACAAAAATTGCGCCAATCTGTGTCCGGATAGCGGCCTGTCCCTCGCAAGGTTGATCGAGCATCGGTCGTCTCCAGGGTGAGTGGGATAGCAACCTCAGCCTGGGCCGACTCCTGGCCGCTATCCACCCTCATGGAATCTTCGTCGGTTTCGCCTCCTCGCAATGACGGTTCTTTCTTGGGAGGGGGACGAGTCTGATCACGAGCTCGCCGGTATAAGCTGTCATGCCCGGGCTTGACCCAGGCATCCAGGAATGTCGATGCCGCTCTGGGTGGTCCCTGGATCGCCGGGTCAAGCCCGGCGATGACAATAGGTGGGTGAGGCGGCTCACCCCATCCGAGGCCGGCCGGCGGCGGTCGCTGTCACCGTGCTCTCGACGAACATCTCGAGGCCGCCGGCCATCGACACCACCCGGTCGGCACGGGTGACGGTCACCGCCACCTCCCGGCCGCCGGCCTCGCGCGCCAGGGCCTCGGCCCGGCCGCGCGCCTCGGCCTCGGCATAAGCCGCGGCCTCCTCCAGGCTGCCGAAGGTGCGGATGCCGCCCGGAGCATGGACGCGGAAGCGGCCCTCCTCCGGCGCGGTGATGGTGATCGTCGCCCGCTGCAGTACGCCGCTCGCCACCGCGCCGATGGCGTTGGTGACGCCGGCATGCTCCGGCACCACGCTCTCGGTGCCGAGGCGCCGGGCGATCTCCGGGTAGTAGGTCGCGGCTGAGGCGCCGATGCCGACCAAGGGCAGGCCGAGGGTCAGGGCCGGGCGCAGCAGGGCGGGGGCCGAACCATCCCCCGCCACCGCGCGGCGGGGCAGCAGACCGCGGGCCTCGCGCGCCGGGTCGGCGACGCCGTCGCGGGCCAGCGCCGCCTCGACCAGCGCCAGCGCACTGTCGGCGGTCAGCCGCTCCAGCACCGCCCGGGCGAAGGATTCGGCATCGGCGGGCGGGGTCCAGCCGGGCTCGGCCGGGCGCCGGGCCCAGATCTGCGCGCCCAATAGCGCCGCCTCCCGCGACCAGCCGCCGTGCAGCCCCAGCACATGGGCGGCGTCGGTCGGGGTGAAGCCGGACAGGATCACCAGCCCGCGCGCCCCCAGCCGCTCCAGCGGCCGGTCGAGCAGATGGCTGGTCAGCGCCGCCTCCAGCGGCTGCGGCCCGTCGGCCAGCGCCTCCCAGATCCGCCGCTCCTGCGGCGACAGCGTCTCGGTGTCGAGCGCACGCAGGCGCAGGGCGAAGCGGCCGTCCAGGCTGAGGGCCTCGGGCCGCTCGGCCTGGCGGCGCAGCGCCACCAGCATCTCCGGATGCTGGTGCACCAAGAGGCTCAGCGGCACCGACCGGCGCGGGCCGACGGCGAGGCCGATGCCGGGCTCGATCCGCCCCTCGCTGTCGCCGCCCAGGCCGAAGGTGCGGATCTCCACCGCCTCGACCATGGTGCGCCAGCCGCCGACCTGGGCGCCCTCCCGGTTCAAGAGGGGGCGGCCGTCCTTGAGCACGGCGATGTCGGTGGTGGTGCCGCCGATATCGGAGACGAAGCAGTCGTCGCGGCCGGTCAGCCAGCGCGCGCCGACGACGCTGGCGGCCGGGCCGGACAGCACGGTCTCGACCGGCCGGGCCAAAGCGAAGCGGTCGGCGATCAGCGACCCGTCGCCCTTCACCACCATCAGCGGCGCCGCGATGCCGCGGGCGTCCAGCCGGCCGCGCACCGCCCGGATCAGCGACGCGGTCAGCGGGATCAGCCGGGCGTTGAGCAGCGCGGTCAAGGCCCGACGCGGCGCGTCGAGGCCGGAGGTCAGCTCGTGGCCGCAGGTCACGGGCCTGCCGGTCAGGTCGCGCACCAGGTCGCGCACCGCCTGCTCATGCGCCGGGTTGCGCACGGCGAAATAGCCGGCGACGGCGAAGGCGGTGACCGCCGGGGCGTGCTGCAGGATCGCGGCGCGGGCCGCCTCGAGATCGAGCGGCGACTGCTCCTCGCCCGTTGGACGGTGCCCTCCGGCGATCGCAACCACCGAATCGCCGCCGATCGCCGCGCGCAGCCCGGCGCGGTCCAGCGCCGCCTCGGGGTAGCCGATCAGGACCAGGCAGGCGGGATTGCCCTGGCCCTCGACCACCGCGTTGGTGGCGAGGGTGGTGGACAGGCCGACGAAGCCGATCTCGGCCGGGTGCTGCTCCAGCACCGCGTCGATCGCGGCGCCGATGCCCAGCGCCAGGTCGTGTTTGGTGGTCAGCCGCTTGGCGGCGGCGACGACGCCGCGGCCCGGGTCGAACAGGACCGCGTCGGTGAAGGTGCCGCCGGTGTCGATGCCGAGGGAAAGGGACAAGATGCGCCGCGCCGAAGCCGATACTATCGTCTCGGATTAGGACAAGGCCTTCCGCGCGGCAAAGCTTTTCCGCATGCGACGAAGACAGGTCCGGCAGCGGCCGACGCCGGTCCTACGCGTTCGCCGCCAGATCCTCCGCATCGTCGAGGTCGGCGTCGAAATCGACCAGGTCGTAGTCGTCGCCGTCCGGGGCGACGGCCTCGAACTCCTCATCCGACATGTCGAACAGCATGGCCAGCGCCTGGCCGGCCACCGCGATCCGGTCGAATTCGTCCCCGGTCGGCGGCTCGCAGCTGACGGTCAGGCACTCCAGCACCTGCTGCAGCACCCAGCGCTCCTGCGCCGGCGGCAGGTCGGTGTCGGACCAGGTCTCGCGGACGGCCCGCAGCCGGTAGAGGATCTCGGATGCGTTCTGCCGCAGGGAAAGGATCTCGTCCTGGCGGCTGACCAGGACGGTCCGGATGGAGGCCGCGGGCGCCGTTCCCGGCAGGGCCTGATCGTCGGCGATCTGAATGACGGACATGACACCATCCCCGAGCCAGTGGGTTCAAATGACCATGACTATATACCTACAAACTACGGCATTTTATCTAATTTGCAAGTGATCCAATTGGGGTGGGTCACCGAGGCCGGCGTGGGAGGGCGGCGGCTCAGCCGCCCTTCACCGCGCCCGAGGTCAGCCCTGCCACGATCTGCTTCTGGGCGACCACGGTCAGCACCAGCACCGGGATCACCACCACCAGCGCCGCGGCCGAGAGCGGGCCCCAGCTGACCTGCTCGAAGGTCAGGGAGTTGTAGACCGCGACTGGCAGGGTGCGGGTGGTGCGCCCGGCCAGCACGATGCCGAACACGAAGTTGTTCCAGGAGAAGATGAAGGACAACAGCAGGGCCACGGTGATGCCCGGCCGGGTCAGCGGCAGGACGACATGACGGAACACCTGCCAGCGGTTGGCGCCGTCGATCCGCCCGGCCTCCTCCAGCTCGATCGGCAGGGCCTCGAAATAGGAGATCAGGACCCAGATCACGATCGGCAGGGTGATCACCAGATGGGTGATGATCTGCGGCCACAGCGTGCCCATCAGCCCGAGCCAGCGGAACAGCAGGAACAGCGGGATCAGGTAGCTGAGGCCGGGCGTCATCCGCGCGATCATCACCACCACCGCCAGCTTGGTCGCCCTGGCCCTGGCGATGCCGTAGGCGGCCGGCGCGCCGATCACGAGGCCGATCAGCGTGGCGGCGCCGGTGACGATCAGGCTGTTGACGAAGTAGCGGCCGAAGGAGTTCTCGGCGAAGACCTGGGCGTAGTTGCTCCAGGCCAGGGCGGTCGGGATCAGCACCGGCGGGTAGCTGATGTTGTCGACCTCCGGCTTCAGCGACAGCGACAGCATCCACAGGAAGAACAGCAGCGCCGGCGACACGATCACCAGCACGGCGAAATACAGGGCGGCGCGGCGCAGGGCCTTGGCGAGGAGGCGGCGGGACATGGCGGGCCTCCTCACGACGCGGCCAGCTTGGCGCGCTGGCGCAGCCACAGGAGGGCGAGCGACATGGCGACGACGATGACGAAGAAGACCACGGCGACGGCCGAGCCGTAGCCGATGTCGTAGAAGCTGAAGGCCTGGGTGTAGAGATAGATGTTGATCGTCTCCGACGCCGTGCCCGGGCCGCCCTGGGTGATGGCGTAGATGATGTCGAAGCTCTTCAGCGCGTCGATCGAGCGGATGATCACCGCCACCATCAGGAAGGGCGAGATCATCGGCAGGGTCAGGTAGCGGAACTGCTGCAGCCAGCCGGCGCCGTCGATCTGCGCGCTCTCATAGGGCTCGGCCGGCAGGGCCGACAGGCCGCCCAGCACGATCAGCATGACCAGCGGCGTCCACTGCCAGGTCTCGACCAGCACCAGCGACGGGATCACCGTCGCCTGGTCGAACACCCAGAGCGAGGGCGGCAGCCCGACCAGGCTGAGCAGATAGTTCAGCACGCCGAGCTGCGGGTGGAACATCATGGTCCAGACCAGGGCGATGGCGACCGGGGTCGCCATCATCGGCATGATCACGATGCCGCGGGCCAGGCCGCGCAGCGGGAAGCGCTCGTTGAACACCAGCGCCGCCGCCAGGCCGAGGACCAGCGGCAGCACCACGGAAAGGATCGTGTAGACCAGCGTGTGCCACACCGCCTCGCCGAAGCGGGCGTCGGCGAACAGCCGGGCGTAGTTGTCGAGGCCGATGAAGCCACCGGCGCCGGTGGCCTGCCAGTCGTGCAGGCTGACCCAGCCGGTGAAGGCCCAGGGGAAGACGATCACCGCCCCGACCACCAGCACCGCCGGCAGGATGAAGGGCAGGTAGGTGCGCAGGCTCGGCGCGACGGCATTCGGCCGCCGCGCCCGCCCCCGTCGCCGCTGACCCGCTCCGGCGTCCACGGCCGTCATTACGTCAGGCCTCGCTCTTGTCCAGGATCGGCTTGAACTGCTCGGTCGCCTTGGCCAGCTCGGCCGCCGGGTCGGCCCCGCCGGCGATGTTGGTCAGGGCGATGCCGAAGATGTCGCGGAACTCGGTGACCGGCACGATCACCGGCAGGCCGAGCTTGCTGACCTTGGACGAGCCGACGACGGCGTCGATCCAGTCGGCCGGCAGGGTCACGCCCTTGCGCACCTCGGCATCCTCCAGGATCGAGCTGCGGAACGGCACGCCCGAGCCGCTCTGCAGCAGGTCGGCCTGCACCGTGCGCGACACCGCCCACTGGCAGAACAGGAAGGCGGCCTCCTTGTTCTCGCTGGCCGCGGCCACGCCGATGCCGTCGCCGAAGGTGGCGGAGGCCTGGGCCTTCGGGCCCTTCGGCATGACGCCATAGCCGGTCTTGCCGACCACGCGCGACAGCTTCGGGTCCTCCAGCGGCTTGGCGAAGCCGACGCCGTCCAGCCACATGCCGATCTTGCCCTGCAGGAAGGCCGACTGGCATTCGTTCCAGTTGAAGCCGGCGACGCCCGGAGGGGCCGCCTTGGTCAGCAGGCGCTGATACAGCTTCGCCGCCTCGACCGCGCCGTCGGAGGTTGTGGCCAGGCTTCGGTCCTCGGCCAGCGGTGCGACGCCGTTGCCGAGCATGAAGGAGGTCCAGACCGGGACGTTGGCGTTCTTCATGCCGCGGGCGACGAAGCCATAGGTGCCGGCGGCCGGGTCGGTCAGCGCCTCGGCGGCGGCGACCAACTCCTCGAAGCTCGCGGGGTATTTCAGCCCCTTGGCGTCGAACAGCTCCTTGTTCCAGTAGACGATCCAGTAGTCGACGCTCAGCGGCAGGCTGCCGACCGCGCCGTCGGCGGCGGTGGCATAGGCCAGGCCGGCGCTGGAGAAGTCGTTCAGGCTGACCGCCGGGTCGGCCAGGGCGGGGTCGGCCAGGAACGGCCGCAGATCGGCCAGCCAGCCGCCCTTCTCGAACATCCGCTTCTGCACGTGGTAGCTGAGATGGATGACGTCGAAGCTTGGCGCGCCGCTGTTGAACTCGACCACCGCCTTCTGCCGCTGCTGCTGCTCCGGCGTCTGCTCCAGCCCGACATCGATGCCGGTCAGCTCGGTGAACTCCTTCAGGTTCCGGGCGATGGTCTCGCTGCGCGGGCTCTTGACCAGGTTCACCTCGATATGGGTGCCGGCGTATTTCTTCCAGTCCGGCGCGGCCCAGGCCGGGCGGATCCGGGGCAGGGCGCCGGCCGCGGCTGCGGCGGCGGTGCCGGCCAGAAGCGACCGGCGACTGAGATTCAGTCTGGATGCCATGATGTCCTCCCCTGATTGGTTGAGCCGGGCTGTCCGGGCCGGCTTGCGTTATAGCCCGAGGGCGCGGTTGCGGGCGTTGGCGATATGCGCCGTCATCGCCTCGGCGGCGCGGACCGGATCCCGGCTCGCGATCGCGTCGATGATGCCGAGATGCTCCTGCATCACCGGCACGACGAGGCCGGCGATGCCGGTCAGCTCGCGCCGGATCAGCCGGATCTTGATCGAGTTGACGCGATAGGCCTTGGAGATGATCTCGTTGCCCAGGGCGTCGATGATGATGTCGTGCAGGCCCCAGTCGGTGGCCTGGGCGTCGTCGATCACCTGCTGGGTGGCGCCTTCGCGCCCGACCCGGGCGATGATCTCCTCATGCTGCGCGCGCAGCAGCGCCAAGCCGCCATCGGTCACGGTGCGGGCGAAGGCGGCGGTCGCCTCCTTCTCCAGGAACAGGCGGAACTGGTAGGCGTCGCGGATCATGGTCAGGTCGATGTGCATGATCTGCATGCCGCGCTGCGGCACCGTCTTGATCAGCCCCTCGGCCTCCAGCCGCGGCACCAGCTCGCGGATGGCGCCGAGCGGCATCTGCGTCAGCGCCACCAGCTCGCGCTGGGAGATGAACTGCCCGGCGTGCAGGTTGTTGGCCAGCAGGTGCTGGGTGAAGCTGTCATAGGCCTTCTCGCGCAGCTTCAGCGGCTCGGCGCGGTCGTCGCTCATCCAGCCTCCGCCATGGTCGTGAACAGCCTGTCCGCCGCGGCGCCGAGCCGTGCCGCCTCGGCCGGCGACAGCGGCTGCAGCGGCGCGCGGGTGGCCAGCCAGGCCGGGTCGCCCGTCCGATGCGCCACCAGCGCCTTGACCGCCGGGATCACCGGATAGGCCAGCAGCGCCTCGACCAGGCGGTGGATGCGGTCGTCCTCGCGCCCCTCCTGCACCAGCGGCAGCATCGCCTCGGGGTAGATGTTGGCGACGCCGGAGATGGCGCCCTGGCCGCCGAGCCGGACCGCGGCGGCGAGGCAGCGCTCGTCGCCGATCAGGATCGCCAGGTCGCGATGCTGCGCCAGCAGGGCCTGGGCGTAGTCCCAGCTGCCGGAGGAATCCTTGACGCCGCGGATCACCTCGGGGAAGGCGTCGCGCAGCCGGCCGACCAGCTCGACCGACAGCGGCACCTGGGTGACGCTGGGGATGTGATAGAGGATGACGCCGCGTGCGGCGGCGCCCAGCTGCTCGAACACCCGGGCGAACCAGCCGAACAGGCCCTCATCGCCGACGCCCTTGAAGTAGAAGGGCGGGGGCAGCAGCAGCGCGTCGGCCCCGAAGTCCAGCGCCAGCCGCGCCTGCGCCACGGCGTCCTCGGCCGAGGAGGCGGAGATGCCGCCGACCAGCTGGCGCCCCTCGATGCCGGCGCCGGCCAGGGCGCCCAGCACCTGCTCACGCTCGGACAGGGAGAAGGCGGCGCCCTCGCCGGTGGTGCCGAAGGCGGTGACGGTGCGGCAGCCCTGCGCCAGGCACCAGCGCACATGCGCGACGAAGCGCGGGAAGTCGACCCCGCCATCGGGGCGGAAGGGGACGGTCAGTGCCGCGGAAAGTCCGAAACGCTCGGCTGGCTGGGCCACGTCCATCTCCCTGGGTGGGCCGCCTTCGTTGGTGCGCGGCCAGTGATGTCGATCTGACATGTCAGTCGTAGCGCGAGGGATGCCGGGCGTCAATATGTCGAACGAAAATGTACTCGTTGAGCGTGCCGAGTAGGTTGGGTTCGCCGCAGGCGAACCCAACAGTGGGCTCCGCCGGCGGGATGTTGGGTTCGCTGCGCGAACCCAACCTACGCGGTCCGGGGCAACTCCGGCAGTGCCGCACGGATGCGGGCGATGTGCTCCGGGCCGATGCCGCAGCAGCCGCCGACCAGGGTGGCGCCGAGCCCGACCCAGCGCCGGATCCAGCGGAGATAGCTGTCGGGGTCGAGATCGGCCCGCAGCTCCGACAGGCCTTCGTTGGCCGTCGCGTCTTCGGGCTGCGGCGGGAAGGCGTTGGCGTAGACGCCGATCCGGGCCGCCGACCGGGCCTCGCCGATCACCCGGGCCGCGGCAGCGATGGCATCGCCCATCACCTCGGGCTGGCTGCAATTGAACAGCACCGCCTGCGCGCCGAGGTCGAGCGTCGCGCGCACCGCCTCCTCGACGGTCTCACCGGAGCGCAGCCGCGGCGCTCCGGGCTCGGGCCGCTCGTCCTCGATGGTGTAGGAGATCCATAGCGGCTTGCCGGTTCTCGCCACGGCCGCGGCCGCCGCGGCGACCTCACGGATCGAGCTCTGGGTCTCGGCCAGCCAGAGATCGACATGCGGCGTCAGCCCATCGACCAGGATCCGGGCGATCTCCGGCGCGCGCTCCGGCTCGAACAGGTCGGGGCGGTACGAGCCGAACAGCGGCGGCAGCGATCCCGCCACCCGCACCGGGGCGGCCGACGCCGCGGCCCGTCGCGCCAGCCGGCCGGACAGGTCCGCCAATTCCAGCCCCCGTGCGGTGAAGCGCTCTTCGCCGATATGGAAGGGCACGACCGCGTAGCTGTTGGTGGTGATCACCTCTGCCCCGGCGGCGATGAAGGCCTCGTGGGCCGCCTGCACCGTCTCGGGCGCCTCCATCAGCGCCAGCGCCGACCATTCCGGCTGCCGGAACGGCGCGCCCATCCGCGCCAGCTGCCGTCCCATGCCGCCATCGAGCAGTGTCACGCCCTGTCCTGACATGTCGACTCCGTCGGTTCCGTCCGGGACGTGACATTGCCGCCTTGGCCCCTTGGCCGCCAACACAAACCAGCGGCCGGACCTATTGGGCGTCATGGCGAGCCCCGAAGGGGCGCGGCCATCCAGCGGCTCGATCTCTGGATGGCCACGGCGCTGCGCGCCTCGCCATGACGGGGAAAAGACGGGAGAGGCGATCTCAAGGACCGCTGCGGCTACCCTCGTTCGCATCCCGGGAAGCTTCAACGGGACACCGAGTCACTTCGCCGAGGCCGCCGATCCCTGCGGTCCGGCCTGGACCAGGCCCATGCCCATGGCCAGCCACACCAAATGGGCGTCGGTGCGGGCGCCGACCTTCGCCTTGATCTGGTAGTGGTAGTTACGCACCGTCTTCAGGCTGAGATGCAGCGAGGCCGCGATCTCCTCATCCGACCAGCCCGAGGCGACGAGACGCAGGATCTCCGCCTCCCGCGGGCTGAGATCGTCCAGCGGCGAGCTTGGCCGGGCCAGGCGCTCGGCGGCGATCTCGCGGGCGACGTCGTCGCTCATCGCCCGGCCGCCCTTGGCGACGACCGCGATGGAGCTGACCAGCTCGGCCGCGTCGCTGCCCTTGGTGACATAGCCGGCGGCGCCGGCCTCGAAGGCCTTCAGGGCGAAGCCGGCGCCGCTGTGCATGGTGAAGATCAGGACCCGGGCATCGCGGTCCCACTGCCGGATATGCCGCAGCGCCTCGATCCCGCCGATGCCGGGCAGCGACAGGTCCATCACCACGACGTCGGGCTTCGCCTTCTGGTAGGCCTGGTAGGCGGACGCGGCGTCATGGGCCTCCGCCACCACCCGGTAGCCCGGCATGCGCTCCAGCAGCCGCCTGTAGCCTTCCCGCACGATGGGATGGTCGTCGACCAGCAGGATGGTGAGATCGGTCACGCCGGAGCCGCCGCTGCCTGTCCGGCCGGCAGCAGGGGGATCAGGGCGGCGACCCGCACGCCCCAGCGCGCCTGGCTGATCGACAGGCTGCCGCCCAGCGCCGCGACCCGTTCGCGGATGCCGAGGATGCCGTAGCCTGGCGCCCAGCCCAGGCGGGACAGGGTGCCGCCGCCGTCATCCTCGACGCTGACCGCCACGGCATCGCGGCCCTCCGCGTCGACCCGCTGCACCTGCAGGCGGACATCGCGCGGCTTGCCGTGGCGTGCGGCGTTGGTCAGGCATTCCTGGGCGATGCGGTAGATGCTCAGGCTGGTCGCCTCGGGCAGGCCGGCGAGGCTGCCGACGATGTCGAGATGGAAGGCCGCCTGCCGGTCCTTCTGCGCGTTCCAGCCGGCGACGAGCTGGGCCAGGCTGGCCTCCAGGCCGAGCTCCTCGACCTCCTGCGACCGCAGCCGCGCGAGGGCGCCGCGCAGCGTCGCCGCCATGCGCTTGCTGGTGTCGCGGATCGAGCGCGCGTCCTTGGCGAGGTCGGGGCGGTCCGCCGCCTCCATCTCGATCACCGTGGCCAGGGCGCCGACCGCGGCGAGGCACTGGCCGAACTCGTCATGCAGGTCCCGGGCCAGCGCCCGGCGCTCCTCCTCCTGCACCTGGAACAGGCGGTTGGTCAGTGCCATCCGCTGCGCCGTGGTCTCGGCCAGCCGGGCGGTCAGGTCGTTCACCGCGCGGGAGATCCGGTCGAACTCCGCCGTGCGGTAATGGGGCAGGCGGTAGCTGTAGTCGCCTCGCCCGAGGCGCTGCAGGCCGGCGACGATGGTCCGGGTCGGCATCAGCGAGTGGCCGATGCACAGGGCGGCCAGGATGCCGATGCCCGCCGCGAGGAGAGCCGCGACGCTGAGCACGACGGTGATCTGGTGCCAGGCCTGCCGGATCGCGGCGCCGCGGTCCGGCTCGGCCGAGACCGTGCCGGCCAGGGGCTGCCGCGCTGACAGCGGCCACTCGGTCCGGGCATAGGGGCCGAAGAGCTGGTCGTAGACGGCCCGGAACCAGGACGGCGCCGGATCGGCGATCGTCTCCAGCTGGCTGCACAGGCGCTGCGGCGCCTCGCTGCCGGGGGCGAAGGTGACGCAGACGCCGGGCGAGATGACCTTCATCGTCGCCAGCGTCTCCCAGTCCGGGACCGGCACCAGATGCTCGCGCCTCATCCCGCCACGCCACAGCAGCTCGCGCCAGTACAGCGTCTCGAGGGTGCCGGCGACCCTCTCGGCGGAGGCCGCCGCCTCCCTCTCGATGGTGCGATGGGTGTCGACCAGCACCCAGCCGACGGCGCAGGCCAGGCAGAGCAGGACGACCGCGGCCAGGCGCAAGACGAGATGAACGAAAAGGTTCATGGGTCGCCCCCGCACGAAGGGATCCTTGTCGATACTGGTCGCCGGCCCCCCGGCTGGCAAGCGCGGAGACCGGGCCGCGGCGCAGTTCGGGCATATTGCCCAAGCCGGTTCGTGACCGGTGCCCAGGCCTTGCGGCATGCCGGACCGATACGCTCCGAGCCATCGCCGACGAGTTGCCGGAGCCCCTGCATGAGCGAGCGCAGAGTCGAGCTGCCCGGGCGCGACCCGCTGCTGCCCTGGCTGATCTTCACCGGCGTCAGCCTCTTTGCCTTCGTCCTCCTGTGGTATTTCGGCCTGATCGGCCGGATGGTGGCGAGCGACCCGACCCATATCTCGCTGACCATCGTGCTGCTCTATGTCGCCAGCAGCCTGCACTGCCTGTGGCGCGTCCTGATCGTCTCATGGGAGGGCGACGCGGCCCTGAGGACGGCCCGGGCCGTGGTCGGGAACGGCCGCCGGATCCTGGACGGCGGGGGCGGCGAGGGGAAAGACGGCCTGCCGCCCGGCCTGGTTTCGAGCCATATCCGCGACCTCGTCACCAAGGCCGCGCTGCAGGGCACCGAACGGCTCGACCAGACGCTTCTGCTGCGGGTGCTCGCCAGCCGGCTGCGCGGATCGAACGCCTTCGGCGCCTTCGCCAGCGACATGCTGATGAAGCTGGGCCTGCTGGGCACCATCATCGGCTTCATCATGATGCTGGCGCCGATCGCCGGGCTGGACACCGAGAACCGCGAGGCGGTGCGGTCGTCGATGTCGCTGATGAGCGACGGCATGGCGGTCGCCATGTACACCACGCTGGTCGGCCTGGCGGGCTCCGTCCTCCTCAAGATCCAGTACGCGCTGCTGGACAGCGCCACGGCGAAGATCTTCGCCTTCGCGGTCGACCTCACCGAGGTCCATGTGGTCTCGGCGCTGGAAGCCCGGGCGCCCGCCGAATGATCGACGACTTCGACCTGCTGCCCCGCGACGAGGCCTTCGACCCGTTCAGCGTGGTGCTGTTCAAGGCGCTGCAGATCCTGGCCTTCCTGTTCTTCGTCGCGCTCTTGATCGTCGCGCCTGAGGCGAAGGAGGGGAAGGTCGACAGCAAGGCCGAGTTCCTGATCAGCCTGGACTGGCCGGACAACCATCCCGACGATTTCGACATCTTCGTCCAGGACCCGCTCGGCAACATCGTCTGGTTCCGCCGGCGCGAGGCCGGATTCATGCTGCTGGACCGCGACGACCGCGGCGGCGTCAACGACTTCGTCCTGGTGAACGGCCGCAAGGTGCTGACGGCGACGAGGCAGGAACTGGTCAGCCTGCGCGGCATCGTCGCCGGCGAATACACGGTGAACGTTTATCACTTCGCGGCGCTGACCGGGCAGCCGGTGCCGGTGACGGTCACCGTCCAGAAGCTCAACCCGTCGGTGACGATCGTGGCCAAGGAGACGGTCGATCTCGACCAGGGCGGGCAGGAGAAGACGGCGGTGCGCTTCACCCTGGATGCGGCGGGCGCGGTGACGGAGACCAGCCACATCCAGCGGTCGATCCTGCAGACCTTCCACAACAGCTGGAAGAACGGCCAGTGATGATGTCGCTGCAGACCAGCGTCCTCGGCCTGTCCCTGGCCTATGTGCTGCTGAGCGTGCTGCTGCTCGCGGTGCTGATCTGGCTGCCGGTCAGGCGGCTGGTCAAGATCGCGGCGATCCTGGCCGCCAGCGGCTGCTACGTCGTGGTGTTCTTCGCCACCCAGAACCTGCTCGGCTGGTCGGCGCCGGTGGCGGTGCCGGACCGCTTCCAGCTGCTGTGGACGCGCGTGCTGGAGCCGAATCCCGTGCGCGGCGATCCCGGCGCCATCCATCTCTGGCTGGAGGAACTGGACGATTCCAACCTGCCGAGCGGCGTACCGAGGGCCTATCTGCTGCCCTATTCACGGGAGCTGGCCGGCCGGGTGTCCGCGGCCCAGGCGGAGATCGAGAAGGGCAATCCGCAGGGCGGCCGGTCGCAGTTCTTCGGCAACCCGGTCCACAATGCCGGCGTCATGGGGCCGGTCAACGCCGGGGCGCCGCCGGGCGGCGACCCGTCCGGCGGCGGGCTGCTCGACCCCGAATTCCTTGGCGGCCAGTCGAAATCGGTCGAGCTGGCACCCCTGCCCAAGCCGGTGCTGCCGCGGAAGGATCTGCCCTGAGAGGGCTCACGCCGGCCGGTCGACCCGCCGGCCGGTCAGGCCGGCCACTCAACGATGTGGTACTCGTACTCGTCCTCCTCGACCTCGGTCTCGGAGATCACCCTGTCGCGCACGCTGATGCCGGCGACGTGCACCGTCTCCGGGTCGCCGGAGACCAGCGGATGCCACCAGTACAGGTCCTCGCCCTCGGACAGCAGCCGGTAGGCGCAGGTCGAAGGCATCCAGCCGAGATGGTCGACATTCTTCGGCGTCAGCCGCACGCAGTCCGGCACGTAGCGCCGGCGGGTCGGGTAATGCGTGCAGCGGCAGCTGTGGGTGTCCAGGAGCTTGCAGGCGATGTCGGTGTAGTCGACATTCGGCGTGTCCGGCGGCTCGTCGGCGTCGCGCAGCTTGTGCAGGCAGCAGCGGCCACAGCCGTCGCACAGCGATTCCCACTCTCCACGGGTCATCTGGTCCAGGCGCTTGCGGCGCCAGAAGGGCTCGGTCTCGGTCACGATCGTGCGTTCATGGGCGGGCCAGCGGCGGCAGCGGCGCCGGGTGCACCGCCTCGAAGGCGCGCGCGGCGCGCAGCACCAGCGCGTCCTGGAACATCGGGCCGACGATCTGCAGGCCGATCGGCAGGCCCGAGGCGGTCAGGCCGCAGGGCACGCTGGCCGCCGGCTGCTGCGTCAGGTTGAAGGGGTAGGTGAAGGGCGTCCAGTTGGCCCAGGTCGAGCCGTCCGGCGCCTCCGGCAGGTTCTGCCCGGCGGCGAAGGCCGGGATCGGCAGCGACGGCATCAGCAGCAGGTCCCAGTCCTGGTGGAACCGGTTCATCGCCACGCCCAGCCGGCCGCGGGCCAGAGTCGCCCTCGTGTAGTCGAGCAGCGGGATCGCCGCGCCCTCGGCCGCCACGGCGCGCAGGCCGGGATCGATCAGGGCGTGCTTCTCCCCTGGGATCGAGGCCAGGAGCGTCGCTGCGCCGACGAACCAGTGGGCGCGGAAGATCGGGCCGGTGCCGGGCAGGTCCAGCGTCACCGTCTCGACCCGGGCGCCGAGCTCGGCGAAGACCTCGACCGCCTTCGCCACCGACGCCGCGACCTCGGGGTCGACCGGCGCGTCGTCCAGGGTCGGGGCATAGGCAATGCGCAGGCCGCGGACGCCGTCCTCCAGCCCCTCGGTGAAATCGGTGACCGGGAAGGGCAGGGCGGTCCAGTCGCGCGGGTCGGGCCGCGCCATCACCGACAGCATCAGCGCCGCGTCGCGCACCGTGCGGGTCATCGGCCCGAGATGCGAGACGGTGCCGAAGGGGCTCAGCGGATAGGCGGGCACCCGGCCGAAGCTGGGCTTCAGCCCGAAGATGCCGGTGAAGCCGGCTGGGATGCGGATCGACCCGCCGCCGTCGCTACCGATATTCAGCGCCGCCATGCCGGTGGCCGCCGCCACCGCCGCGCCGCCGGAGGAGCCGCCGGGCGTCTTGGTCGGGTCCCAGGGGTTGCGGGTGATGCCGGTCAGCGCCGAATCGGTGACCCCCTTCCAGCCGAATTCCGGCGTGGTGGTGCGGCCGACCAGCACCGCCCCGGCCTCGCGCAGCCGCGCCACCGACGGCGCGTCCTGGTCCCAAGGGCCTGCAGGGTCGACCGTCTTCGACCCGCGCAGGGTCGGCCAGCCGCGGGCCAGCACCAGGTCCTTGACCGAGGTCGGGACGCCGTCGATCGGGCTCAGCGGCCGGCCCTCGCGCCAGCGCGCCTCCGACTGCCGCGCGGCGGCCAGCGCCTCCTCGGGATAGACGCCGCAGAAGGCGTTGAGCTGCGGGTCCAGCCGCTCGATCCGGGCGAGGCTGGCCCGCGTCGCCTCGACCGGGGACAGGTCGCGGGCGGCGTAGAGGCTCGACAGCTCGGCTGCCGACAACCAGGCCGGATCGGTCACGCGGGGTCTCCTGGTCGCGAGGGGCGCCGGATATCCGGCGTCCCTATCATCGCCGCCGCGGCGCCGCGATCAAGAGCCAGCGGGATCAGGGCTTCGGCGACGGCCCGACATACAGGGGCGACAAGTCCCGGCGCATATACGCCGCGAAGACGAAGGCACGGCCCCCGCCCCGGCGGAGTGACGCAGCCGGGCGGCGGGACCGACGGCCCGCCGCCTTCCCATCGTGCAGGGAACGATCGGCCAGGGAGATGCTGCATGGTTCTGCGATATGTCCTCGGGGTCCTCGCCATGGTGACGGGCCTGGTCGCCCTGTCGGGCCCGCCGCTGCACGCGGCCGATGAGAGCTCGCCCGAAAAGCCGGTGAAGGTGGTGGCCGACCGGCGTCTGGCGGTGACCACGCCGGCCGGCACCGGTGAGCTGGCGCTCTACGTCTCGCGCGACTGGTCGAAGCCGCAGCCGGGCGTCACCCGGGCGGTGATCGTCATCCATGGCCGGCTGCGCAACGCCGATGTCTACAACGCCTCGGGCGAGAAGGCGCTGGCGGCGGCGGGGGAAGCGGGGACGGCCGCGATCCTGGTGGTGCCGCAGTTCCTCTCCGAGATCGAAGCGGCGGCCCATCACCTGCCCGCCGGGACGCTGCGGTGGGGCACGACCGGCTGGGAGGGCGGCGCCGACGCCAAGGGCCCGGCCCCGATCAGCTCCTTCGCCGCGCTCGACGCGATCCTGGCGAAGCTGGCCGACCGCGCGCTGTTCCCGGACCTGCAGACGATCGTGGTGGCCGGCCATTCCGGCGGCGGCCAGGTGGTGCAGCGCTACGCCATCCTGGGCAAGGGCGAGGCGGGGCCGGTCGCGGCCGGCATCGCCGTGCGCTACGTCGTCGCCAATCCTTCAACCTATGCCTATTTCAGCGCCGACCGGCCGGACGGGAAGGGCGGCTTCGGCCCCTTTGCCGGCGCCGCGTCCTGCCCGAAATTCGACCGCTGGAAATACGGCATGGCCGACCTGCCGGCCTATGCCGGATCGGCGCTTCCGGCGGCGCTGGAGCAGGCCTATCTCGGCCGCGACGTGACCTATCTGCTCGGCACCGCCGACACCGATCCGAACCACCCGGCGCTGGACAAGACCTGCATGGCGGAGGCGCAGGGACCCTACCGCCTCGCCCGCGGCGAGGCCTATGTGCAGTATCTGCGCGGGCGCCATCCCGGTGAATTCCGGCAGAGGCTGCTGCTGGTCGAGGGCGTCGGCCCATGACGGCGACCGCATGCTGACCTCGGCCTGCGGCCTGGCCGCGCTGTTCGGCCGTCCGGGCTGCGCTTTGCCGTAACCGATCTGTATTATTATCTTGATTGGCAAATATTGCTCTATAAGTTCCTTAAAATCGGAAAAGTGACTATGTCATAATCTTATGAGATGTTGCCGTATCATCCTTCATCACTGGAGGGCGGCAATGGCCTGGTTCTATGGAACCACGGGTGACGACCACATCATCGTGCCCGATAACGGCGAATACAATATCATTCAGGGGCAAAGCGGCGTGGATCTGGTCGAGGTCGATCCGGAGAACGCCAGCGACAACGTCATCACCTTCTGGGATGGGGGCGACACGGTCGTCGGCGGAGCCGGCTCGGACCGCCTGGGCATCGATTTCCTCTCCAGGATCGAGAACGTCACCTTCCATGGCGGCGCAGGGGACGATTCCGTCGGCTTTGCCGGCGGCGGCGGAGGCTCGGGCGCCGGCAACGTCCTGGACGGCGGCGAAGGCGGCATGGACGAGTTCTGGCCGCGCGGCCGCGCCGCCCATATCAACCTGGAGACCGGCATCGCGCATCTGTCGCCCAATGACGGGTCGGGCCTGTTCTACGAAGCGACCGTGCGCAATTTCGAGCGCATCTTCGGCACCGAGGGGTACGACATCATCGCCGGGTCGGGTGCCGACGAGCTGTTCCGCGGCTATGGCGGGCACGACCTCCTGTCCGGCCGCGGCGGGAACGACGAGCTGACCGGTGGCGAGGGCAACGACACGCTGGTCGGAGGGACCGGCGCCGACCTGCTCGACAGCGGCCGGGGCGTCGACGTCATCCGGTTCAGCCAGCTCGCCGACAGCCTGCCGGGCCAGGAAGACACCATCGTCAAGTTCAGCATCAAGGACCGGATCGATCTGTGGCGCGTCGATGCCGACCTGACCACGCCAGGGAACCAGGCCTTCGTCTTCATCGGCGCCGCCGCCTTCAGCGGCACGGCCGGCGAGCTGCGCACCGAGGCCGTGTGGAACGGCGTGCGGCTCTCGGCGGATGCCGATGGCGACAAGGTCGCCGACTTTGCCGTCACGGTGACGGAGGTGGCCGCCATGGCGAGAGACGATTTCATCCTTTGACCCGCGCCAACGGTCCGCGCCTGCCGGGCGCACAGCCAGGCATCATTCACGGAGGAAAGAGATGACCGAGGTCCAGAGCGCCGTCGCCGCCGACCATCTCGAGATCTACGGCACTGACGGCGACGACCATCTCGTCGTACCCGCCAATGATGATTGGAACCACGTCGAAGCCTATACCGGCTCGGATCTGATCGAGGTGGATCAGGGGAATACGGGACACGTCAACATCTGGCTCGGTGATGGCGGAGACACGGTCCATGGCGGTCCGGGCTCGGAGTCTCTGAGACTGTGGGACGAGGCCAGGATCGGGGACACCAGATTCCATGGCGGGGCGGGAGACGACTACGCGGCCATCTACCGCGGCGCGGGCCCGGACATCTTTTTCGACGGCGGCGACGGCAAGGACATTCTGAGCCTCGGGGGTCGGGGCGTCTTCGTCCATCTGGAGAACGGGACCGCACTGATCGGTCTGATGGATGAACCGGGCGTGTTCGTCGAAGCGACGGTCCTCAATTTCGAGGATGCCTATGGCAGTTCCGGACACGACATCCTTGTCGGCACGGACAGGGGGAGCCGCCTTGCAGGCTACGGCGGCGACGACCTCCTCTCCGGCCGCGGCGGCACCGATCGCCTGGAGGGCAGCGACGGCGACGACATCCTGGTCGGCGGGCGCGGCGCCGACGGCCTGCTGAGCGGCAGGGGCGCCGACATCATCCGGATCGACCGGCTGGTGGAAAGCCTGCCGGGACAGGAGGACACCATCCTCGACTTCACCTTCCGCGACACGATCGACCTCTCGCGCATCGACGCCGATCCCGCCGCGCCGGACGACCAGGCCTTCGCCTTCATCGGCGCCGCGGCCTTCAGCGGCACGGCCGGCGAGCTGCGCTATGAGGCCATGGGCGCGGATCTCCTGGTCTCGGCCGATGCCAACGGCGACCGCGTCGCCGATCTTGCCGTGAAGGTCCGGGACCTGACGCAGCTGGCGGCCTCGGACTTCATCCTCTGATCTGGCGCCGCCGGGCGCCGCAGGAATCGCGGACCACCAGCTCGGTCGGCAGGGCGATGCGACGCTGTTCGATCGTTTCGCCCTTCAGGAGGCGGATCAGCAACTGCGCCGCCTGGCGGCCCTGCTCGACGCCCGGGTTGCGCACCGTGGTCAGGGCGGGGCGCAGCAGGGCGGCGAAGGGCAGGTCGTCGAAACCGACAATGGCGATGTCGTCGGGCACCGACAGCCCGGCATCGACCAGCGCCGCCAGGGCGCCGAGCGCGATGGTGTCGTTGCCGGCCAGCACCGCCGTCGGCCGCGGGCCGCCTCGGTCGAGCAGCTCGCGCATCGCCCGGTGGCCGCTCTCCGCGCTGAAGGCGCCATAGGCGACCAGCCGGTCGTCCGGCTCGATGCCGTGCGCACGCAAGGACTCGCGGTAGGAGTTCAGCCGCGCGTCGGTGGCGACGAAGCCGGGCGGCGAGAAGCCGATATGGGCGATCGCCCGGTGGCCCAGCCCGACCAGATGGTCCATCGAGCGGCGGATGGCGCGGCGGGTGGAGAAGTTCACCGCATGCTCGCGCGGGTGGCGGACCGAGCCCAGCAGCACCAGCGGGAAGCCCTGGTCGATCAGGGCGTGGATCTGCGGCGCGTCGGTCGGCGGGTTCAGCACGATCAGCCCGTCGATCCGGCGGCCCTCCACCAGCTCGCCATAGGCATGCGGGCCGGCGCCGGGCTCCACCCCCTCCAACAGGATGCGGTAGCCGCTCTCCTGCGTCGCCTGGCTGATGCCGTACAAGAGCTGCGGCACGAAGCCGTCGACCGCCAGCACCTGCGGGTCGGTGACCACCAGGCCGATGGTCTCGGTATCGCCGCGCACCAGCATGCGCGCCGCCGAGTTCGGCCGGTAGCCCAGCGCCGCCGCGGCCTCCAGCACGCGCTGCCGGGTCTCGGCACTGATCACCACCGCGTCGGACCGGTTCAGCACCATCGAGACGGTGGCGCGCGACACCCCGGCCCGGCGGGCGACGTCGTGGCTGGTGACCTTGCGTCGTTCCATGTCCATCCGCTTCACGGGGCGCCCGGCCGGCCGGAACGCCTCGTCCCCTCCTGCCATGCCGGTCGGCGCTTGACAAGCCGGCCGGATCTCGTTTGACTATAGCTAACACGTGTTAGTAATGATAGTGACACGTGTCATCCGCAGACAGAAGCCTCGCTTTCATGGGAGCCGGGGCCCGATCCGGGGAGGACGGTCGAGGATGGTGGCAGCGGAGTTGAGCAGGCCGGCGGCCGCAGCCGGCTGGCTGCGGTCCCGCCCGAAGCTGCGGGCGGCGCTGCAGCGCAACGTGATCGGCTGGCTGTTCATCCTGCCGGCGCTGATCGGCTTCGCCATCTTCTATCTCTACCCGACGCTGCGGGCGATCGAGATCAGCCTGACCGACTGGAACCTGATGCGGGCGCCGAAATTCGTCGGCTTCGACAACTACCTGAAGCTGGCCGACGATCCGCGCTTCTGGCAGTCGGCGCGCATCACAATCGCCTATGTGCTCTACAACATCCCGCTGCAGACCGTGCTGGGCCTCGTCCTCGCGGTGATGATGGACCGGCTGAGCAAATCGGTGGCGCTGCGGGCGGTGGTGATCGCGCCCTATCTGCTGTCCAACGTCATCGCCGCGCTGATCTGGCTGTGGCTGCTGGATCCGCTGCTGGGCATGACCAACGCCTTCCTCGGGCTGGTCGGCGTGCCGCGCCAGTCCTTCCTGGCGACGCCGGACCTCGCCATCATGTCGGTCGCCGGCATCAACATCTGGCGCCATGTCGGCCTCACCGCCCTCCTGTTCTACGCCGGTCTGCAGGCGATCCCGCGGTCGCTGTACGAGGCGGCACGGCTGGAAGGGGCGGGGGAGTGGGTGGTGTTCCGCCGCATCACCCTGCCGCTGCTGCGCCCGGTCCTGGTGTTCGTGCTGGTGACCAGCGTGATCGGGTCGTTCCAGGTGTTCGACACCATCGCCGTCACCACCCAGGGCGGGCCGGCGAACTCGACCAGCGCCATCATCTGGTACGTCTACGAGAGCGCCTTCCGCTTCTCGAAGATGGGCTACGCCTCGGCGATGTCGGTGGTGCTGTTCGCGGTGCTGATCCTGATCACCATCCTGCAGATGCGCGCGCTGCGCGCCGGCAGCTCGGATCTCGAGTGAGGCAGCCATGACCGCGATCACCCTGCCGCTGCCTTCCGCCCGGCGCCTGTCCTTCGGCCGCCTGGTCGCCTGGGCGGTTCTGGCCGCCTTCATCGTCTGCTCGCTGTTCCCGCTCTGGATCACGCTGAAGACCGCGCTGGTGCCGAGTTCGACCCTGTTCGACCAGGCGACGCTGCTGGTGCCGATGGACGTTACCCTCGACAACTTCCGCCGCGTGCTGGGGCTGGCGCCGGTCAACCCCGCCACCCCGTCGACACCGATCAACTTCGCCCTGGCGCTGCGCAACAGCCTGATCTTCACGCTGCTGACGGTGGGCGGGCAGATCTTCTTCTCGGCGCTGGCCGCCTACGCCTTCGCCCGCATCCGCTTCGTCGGGTCGACGGTGATCTTCTACCTGTTCATCGCCGCCACCATGATCCCGGCGATCGTGCTGTTCATCCCGAACTTCGTGCTGATCCGGGAGCTGGGCTGGCTGAACACCTTCCAGGGCATGGTGGCGCCGACGCTGCTGATGTCGCCCTTCGCCGTGTTCTTCCTGCGCCAGTTCTTCCTGTCGACCCCGCGCGAGCTGGAGGAGGCGGCGCGGATCGACGGCGCCACGCCGTTCCGGACCTTCTGGAGCGTGGTGCTGCCGGTGCACAAGAGCGCCATCGCCACCCTGGCGATCCTCTTGTCGATCAACGCCTGGAACGACTTCTTCTGGCCGTTCCTGGTCGGGCGCGACGCCGAGGTCCGGGTCATCTCGGTGGCGCTGTCCGCCTTCAAGTCGCAGCAGCAGAGCGGCAATCCGGACTGGACCGGGATGACGGCCGCCACCGTGCTGTCGATCGTGCCGGTGATCGTCCTGCTCGTTCTGTTCGGCCGGCGCGTCGTCGAATCCCTGCAGTTCAGCGGGCTGAAATGACCCGCGGCGTCCACAAACGAGATCGGAGGAGGCTTGAGATGCGTGTGAGTCTGCCGAAGACCCTATTGCTGTCCGTGGCGGTCCTGGCTGCGACCGGCGCCGCCCGGGCCGAGACCACGCTGAACTACTGGCTGTGGGATGCGCTGCAGGCGCCGCACTATCAGCAATGCGCCGACGCCTTCCACGCCAAGCATCCCGACATTACCGTCAAGGTGACGCAGTACGCCTGGACCGATTACTGGACCACGCTGTCGACCGGATTCGTCTCGGGCGAGGCGCCGGACGTCTTCGCCGACCATCTGCGCTCCTACCCCGAATTCGTCGCCAACGAGCAGATCATGGACCTGACGCCGCTGGTCGAGCGCGACAAGGTCGACACCGGCATCTTCAGCCCCGGCCTCGTCGATCTCTGGACCCGCGACGGCAAGCTCTACGGCATGCCCAAGGACTGGGACACGGTCGCCCTGGTCTACAATAAGGACATGCTGGACAAGGCCGGGGTGACGGTCGACGAGCTGCGGAACGCCACCTGGAGCCCGAAGGACGGCGGCAGCTTCGAGAAGATCCTGGCCCGGCTGTCGCTCGACGCCAACGGCAAACGGGGCGACGAGCCGGGCTTCGACCCGAAGCGCGTGGTGCAGTACGGCCTGATCGCCCCCAAGATCGGGCCCGACGCCTATGGCCAGACGCAGTGGAGCTGGCTGGCCGTCTCCGCCGGCTTCAAGTTCATCGACGAGCCCTGGGGCACCAAGTACCACTACGACGATCCGGTCCTGGCGGAGACGCTGACCTGGCTGCGCGATCTGTGGCTGAAGAAGGGTTACGCCCTGCCGCAGAAGGATGTCGGCGGCCTCGGCGGCACCGCGCTGCTCGGCGCCGGCAAGGGCGCGATCGTCCCCGACGGCTCCTGGAACTCGACCTGGTACGCCCAGAACGTGTCCTTCCCCTACGGCTTCGTGCCGCTGCCGAAGGGGCCGCAAGGCCGCAAGAGCATGTTCAACGGCCTGGGCGATTCGATCTGGACCGGCACCAAGCATCCGGACGAGGCCTGGGAATGGGTCAAGTTCCTGGGATCGATGGAATGCCAGGGCATCATCGGCAAGGCCGGCGTCGTCTTCCCGGCGATCCCGGAGGCGGCGAAGATGGCGCAGGACGCCTTCGCCGCCCGTGGCCAGGATGTCACCGCCTTCACCAGCGAGGCGACGCCGGACCAGACCTTCCTCTATCCGATCACCGACTACTCGCCGCAGGTCGTGTCGACCATGAACGTGGCCTTCGACCGGATCTTCCTCGAGGACGTGCCGGTCGCGCCGCTGCTGAAGGAAGCGAACGACCAGGTCAACGCCCTGTTCGAATAGCTCTTCCACCCGGCCCGCGGCCGCCGCGCCGCGGGCCTTTCCGCCAACCGGGACTCTCCGCATGACCTCTCCCAAGATCACCTTCATCGGCGCCGGCAGCACGGTCTTCGCCAAGAACCTGATCGGCGACATCCTGTCCTATCCGGAGCTGGCGGATGCGCGCATCACCCTCTACGACATCGATCCGGAGCGCCTTGCCACCTCCGAGGTCGTGGCCCGCCGCATCGCCGAGACCCTGAAGGCGCCCGCGACGATCGAGGCGACGACCGACCGCGCCCGGGCGCTCGATGGCGCCGACTACGCCATCACCATGATCCAGGTCGGCGGCTACAAGCCCTGCACCGTGACCGATTTCGAGGTGCCGAAGACCTACGGGCTGCGCCAGACCATCGCCGACACGCTCGGCATCGGCGGCATCATGCGGGCGCTGCGCACCGTGCCGGTGCTGCTGGAGCACGCGCGGGACATGGAGCGGCTGTGCCCGGACGTGACCCATCTGCAATACGCCAACCCGATGGCGATGAACTGCTGGGCGCTGAACCGGGCGACCAGGATCAAGACCGTCGGCCTGTGCCACAGCGTGCAGGGCACCGCGGCGGAGATCGCCGAGGACATCGGCGTGCCGGTCGAGGAGATCAGCTATCTCTGCGGCGGCATCAACCACATGGCCTTCTACCTGAAGTTCGAGCGCGACGGCGAAGACCTGACGCCCCTGATCCGCAAGGTGGTGGAGGAGGGGCGGGTGCCGGAGTGGAACCGCGTCCGCTACGACATGTTCCTGCGGCTCGGCTACTTCGTCACCGAATCCAGCGAGCATTTCAGCGAATACGTGCCGTGGTACATCAAGCGCGGGCGCGAGGAGATCGTCGACCGGTTCAACATCCCGCTCGACGAGTACATCACCCGCTGCGAGCGCCAGATCGACAAATGGGGCGCGCTGAAGGCCCAGCTGCAGGACCCGACCGTGCCGCTGGAGATCAAGCGCAGCGTCGAATACGGCTCGACCATCATCCACGCCAAGGAGACCGGCCGGCCGGCGGTGATCTACGGCAACGTGCAGAACCACGGGCTGATCGACAACCTGCCGCAGGACTGCACGGTCGAGGTGCCCTGCCTGGTCGACCGCAACGGCGTGCAGCCGATCGGCATCGGCCGGCTGCCGCCGCATCTGGCGGCGCTGATGCAGACCAACATCAACGTCCAGTCGCTGACGGTCGAGGCGCTGCTGACCGGCAACCGCGACCACATCTACCACGCCGCCATGCTGGACCCGCACACGGCGGCGGAGCTGGACCTCGACCAGATCTGGAAGCTGGTCGACGCCCTGCTGGCGGCGCATGGCGAGTGGATCCCGGAGGCGCTGCGCCCGCCGGCCAAGGCGCAGCCGCTGCCCCGGGTGGCGTAGATATAGAGCGTAATGCGTTGCCTCTCCCGCCTGGCGGGAGAGGCAACGCGAGTAGCTGACGCCTTCTCTAACCCCAGGCCGTGCGCGCCGCGCTGCCCAGCAGCCAAACGCGCACCGTCTCCACGCTCTCCCGCCCCGCCGAGCCGCGGGCGACGGCGAGCCAATAGGCGGGCCAGGTCACGCCCAGCCCCGGGAAGGGGGCGACCAGCCGGCCGTCGCGCAGCGCGTCCCCGGCCAACACGTCGCTCTCCAGCACCACGCCGAGGCCCTTCACCGCCGCCTCGATCGCGACATGCGACGGGTCGAGTTGGATGGTACCGGCGAAGCCGTCGTCCAGCGCCACGCCCTGGCGCCGAAACCAAACCTCCCAGGACAGGCGGTTGTCGCGAGTGACGATCAGCGGCAGATCCGGCGGGCCGCGCGGCGCGCGCGGGTCGGCGCGGGCGGCAAGGGCCGGGGCGCAGAGCGGTTGCACGGTCTCGGTCAGCAGCGGCACGGCCGTCGCCGGCACGTGATCGCCATACCCGATCGTCAGGTCCACCCCGTCGGCCTCCGACCGGGCGCCGCTGTCGGCGGCGAGCCGCAGATCGGCATGGACCCGCAGGTCGATCTCCGGATGCGCGGCCAGGAAGGCGGGCAGGCGGGGCAGTACCCAGCATCCCGCCAATGACGGCGGGGGGCGCCGCAACACCACCTCGGACCGGCGGGGGCGCCGGCCACGCCGCGCGGCGGTCTCGACCGCCTCGGCCAGGGCGTCGAAGCTGCCGCCGATCCGGCCGAACAGCTCGGATCCCTCTGGTGACAGCACGACGCCGCGGCCGACCCGGTCGAACAGCCGCAGCCCCAGCCGTCGCTCCAGGATCCGCACCTGGTGGCTGACCGCCGACGGGGTCAGCGCCAGCTCCTCCGCCGCCGCCCGGAAGCTCTCCAGGCGGGCGGCGGCCTCGAAGGCCGCGAGCGCGCGCAGCGGCAGGTTCGACCGCGTCATCGCCCGATGAATGGTGAATTCCTCTCATGAGTCCAGCGAATTCTCTGCGTTTGCGGCCGAGGAGGGCGGGGCGGAGGATAGTGAATGCCTCACCAGGAGAGCCGCTTGCCATGGACGCCGTCTCCGCCGACCTCGACCCCGTCTTCTGGACCCGCGCCCGGCGCCACCTGCTGCGCTATGGTGGCGATTTCGTGCCCTTCGTCCCGGTGCGGGCCGAGGGCGCCTTCCTCTACGACGCCGCCGGCCGCCGGGTGCTCGACTTCACCTCCGGCCAGATGAGCGCCATCCTCGGCCATTCCCACCCGGAGATCGTGGCCACGGTGCGCGAGGCGGTCGGGCGGCTCGACCATCTGTTCTCCTCGATGCTGTCGGCGCCGGTGGTCGACCTTGCCGAGGCCCTGGCCGAACTGGTGCCGGGCCTGCCGAAGGTGATGCTGTTGTCGACCGGCGGCGAGTCGAACGAGGCGGCGATCCGGCTGGCCAAGCTGGTCACCGGCAAATGGGAGATCGTGGGCTTCCCCCAGTCCTGGCACGGCATGACCGGTGCCGCCGCGGCCGCCACCTACAAGGCCGGGCGGCGCGGCACCGGCCCGCTGATGCCCGGCCAATTCGGGATTCCCGCGCCGAACGCGTATCGTCCGCGCTTCCCCGGCGTCGATTGGCGGCAGGAGCTGGACGATTCCTTCGCCTTGCTGGACCGGCAGAGCACCGGCAACCTGGCCGCCTTCATCGCCGAGCCGATCCTCAGCAGCGGCGGCGTGCTGGACCTGCCGCCGGGCTACCTGGCGGCGTTGCAGGCGCATTGCCGGGCCCGCGGCATGCTGCTGATCCTGGATGAGGCGCAGACCGGCATCGGCCGCACCGGCCTGATGTTCGCCTTCGAGCGCGACGGCGTGGTGCCGGATATCCTGACCCTGTCGAAGACGCTGGGCGCCGGGCTGCCGCTGGCCGCGGTGATGACCACCAAGGCGATCGCCGCCGAAGCCGAGGCGCGCGACTTCCTGTTCTACACCACCCATGTCAACGACCCGCTGCCCGCCGCGGTCGGGCTGAAGGTGCTGGAGATCGTGGTCCGCGACGGGCTGGCGGCGAAGGCCGTGGCGAGCGGAACCCGGCTGGCGGAGGGCCTGCGCGGGCTGAAACGGCGGAACCCCTGCATCGGCGACGTCCGCGGCCGAGGCCTGCTGCTGGGGCTGGAATTCGCGGATGCCGGCGGCCGCGACGCGGCCTGGATCTCCGACGCGGTGACCGACACGGCGCTGGAGCTCGGCCTGTCCGCCAACATCGTCCGCGCCGGCTCCTCGGGCGGCACCATGCGCATCGCCCCGCCGCTGACGGTGACCGACGCCGAGATCGACCTCGGCGTCGAGCTGCTGGATGCGGCGATCACGCAGGTCCTGGCCGGCGCCTGAGCGTCCAGGCGCCCTTGCCCCGAGGACTGTACCCCTAATCCTCGGGGATTGAGGACGGTCCCGATTCCCGACATCGTTTCGCCCACTCGACCGGGCCCGGCGGCACGACCCGCCGGCGGCGATGCGTCCCTGTGGAAGGGTGCGTCGCGACCGAACCGGACAGGATGGGTTCTTCGTCTTCATCACAGATCGGGCGGATCGCGGCCGATGGGCCGCATCCGGTGGGAAAGGACTGCTGCATGTCTGCTGATGCGATCACGACCAACCTCGCCGTCGTCGACGAGCATATCCGCAACGAAGCGCGCGACCCGGCCTCGGTCATGAGCCTCTACACCGACGACGCCGTGCTCGAGGCGCCGGCCCGCGGCCTGCGCCTGACCGACAAGGCGGCGATCCTGGCGAATTACCGGCGGATCTTCTCGGCCATCGCCGATGTCGAGATCGAGCCGCTCGACCGCTTCGCGACGGTGGACCGGGTGGTGGACGACTGCATCGTCCGCTTCCGCCTGACCGGCGAGGGCATGGTCGACGCGCCTGTCGGGTCGCGGATCGAGCTTCGGCTGGTCCATGTCTTCCACATGCGCGACGGCCGGATCGCCCGCGAGCATGTGTTCGAGAGCTGGACACCGCTGGCCTGAGGGGCCGGCCTTTCACATGTCCGGGCGGCCGCCGTTCCGCGGCCCATCCCTTGTCAGGAGAATTCCATGGTCCAGTGGACCGGTACCGATGCCAATGAAGGCGCCGGCGGCTTCGCCGAGGACGACTTTCTGGATGGCCGCGGCGGCGACGACCTGCTGGTCGGGGCCGGCGGCAACGACACGCTCTATGGCGGCGACGGCCACGACGATCTCTGGGGCGGCGACGGCGACGACCTGCTCCAGGGCGGGAACGGCGGCGACGGGCTGCATGGCGGGGCCGGGATCGACACCGTCGACTACCGCGGCGATATCGGGGTCAACGTCGCCATCGGCGGCACCTCCTGGGGTGGCGAAGCGAATGGCGACGTGGTCGATGGCGACATCGAGAATGTCTGGGGCACCAATTCCAACGATTCCATCGCAGGTTCGGCGGCCAACAACGTCCTGAGCGGTTATGACGGCAATGACGGGCTCTGGGGCGACGACGGCGACGACACGCTCTGGGGCATGATCGGCAACGACTATCTCACCGGCGGCAACGGCAACGACAAGCTTGAAGGCAGCTACGGCGACGATTTCCTGCGCGGTTGGGCCGGGGCGGACGTCCTGCTCGGCGGCGACGGCACCGACACGGTCGAATACTTCGCCAGCGACGCCGGGGTCGAGGTCGATCTGGAGTACCGCGTCGCCCGCGGCGGCCATGCCGAGGGCGACGCCATCCAGGGTGTCGAGAACATCAGCGGCAGCCCCTATGACGACCGGCTGTCCGGGGATTACGGCAACAACCGGCTCCTCGGCGCCGAGGGCGACGATGTCCTTTACGGCAGGTATGGCGACGACGTCCTGATCGGGAGCAGCGGCGACAATGTCTTTGTCGGCGGGCCGGGGCGGGACCGGCTCGAAGCCGGAGACGGCAGCGACTGGCTCGACTACACCGACAGCACTGCCGGGGTGGGCGTCGACCTGACGAGCGGATCGGCCTGGAGCGGCAATGCCGAGGGGGACGTCTTCATCGGCGTCTTCGAGGACCTGGCTGGGTCCTACTACAACGACACGCTGATCGGGAACTTCGCCGCCAACCTCCTGCGCGGCTACTCCGGCGATGATGTCCTGACTGGCCTGGGCGGCGACGACAGGCTGGAAGGCTATGGCGGCGCCGATGTCCTGGACGGCGGCGACGGCAACGACCTCATCCGCGGCGACGGTGACGGCGACCGGATCAACGGCGGCAACGGCATCGACACGATCGTGTATTGGGGCGACACCGCCTTGACCGTGACCATCGGGGGCACCGGCCATGGCGGCGACGCCGAGGGCGATGTCATCGGCACCGATGTCGAGAACGTCTCCGGCGGCAGCGCCTATGACACGATCGCCGGCTCCTCCTACGCCAACCAGCTGCAGGGCTGGGGCGGCAACGACACGCTCAGCGGCCTCGGCGGCGACGACGCGCTGCTGGGCGGCGACGGCGGCGACATCCTGCGCGGGGGCGAGGGGGCCGACCGGCTCGACGGCGGCGCCGGCACCGATTCCGTCAGCTACACCGACGGCGCGGTCGGCGTGGTGGTCGACCTCGCCGCCGGGACCGGCCGCAGCGGCAACGCCCAGGGCGACGTGCTGATCGGCATCGAGAACGTCAATGGCAGCCAGGGCGGCGACACGCTGTCGGGCCATGCCGGCGCCAATGTCCTGCGCGGCTTCGACGGCAACGACCTGCTTCGCGGCGAGGCAGGCGCCGACACGCTCGACGGCGGCAACGGCAGCGACACCGCCAGCTGGTACACCGGCAGGACCGGGGTCGCGGTCAGCCTGGTCTCCGGCACCGGGACCGGCGGCGACGCCCAGGGCGACAGGCTGACCGGCATCGAGAACCTCAGCGGCAGCCAGGGCCATGACAGCCTGGTCGGAAACACCGGCGCAAATGTGCTGCAAGGCTGGAACGGCAACGACGTGCTCACCGGCGCCGGCGGCAGGGACACGCTCACCGGCGGGGCCGGGGCCGACCGCTTCGTCTACAGCAGCGCGGCGCAGAGCCCGACCGGGGCGGGGGCCGACCGGATCACCGATTTCAGCCACGGCCAGGGCGACCGCATCGACCTGTCGGCGATCGACGCCAACGCCGCGGCCGCCGGCAACCAGGCGTTCCGCTTCATCGGCACCGGGGCCTACACCCACCACGCCGGCGAGCTGCGCACTGTCATCGTCGACGGCGTCACTACCATCGGCGGCGACGTCGATGGCGACGGCTCCTCCGATTTCCACATCCGCCTGACGGGCTCGATCGGCCTGCAGGCCTCGGATTTCGTGCTGTAGCGACGGCAGCCCGGAGCCTTCCGCATCTCGGGAGCGATGCATGACGACGATCTATGGCGATGCCGCCGGCAATCTCCTTGTCGGCGGCGCGTGGGACGACATCCTCTTCGGCTTCGACGGCAATGATTTCCTTCAAGGCGGCGCCGGGGCCGATGCCCTGTTCGGCGGCGCGGGCATCGACACCGCCGACTACAACGGCAATGCCGGCGTTTCGGTCGACCTCGCCGCGGGGCAGGGCTGGGGCGGGGAAGCCGAGGGCGACCGGTTGTTCGACATCGAGAATGTCTGGGGCACCGGCGGCTATGGCGACATCCTGGCCGGATCGGACGCCGGCAACGAGCTGCGCGGCTTCGGCGGCAACGACACGCTCTATGGCCGCGACGGCGACGACCGGCTGGTCGGCGGCATGGCCGACGACTTCCTCCAGGGCGGGGCAGGGGCGGACTCGATCGATGGCGGCGACGGCACCGACACCGTCGACTACAACGGCCTCGAGGGCGTGCATGTCGATCTCGGGCGCGGCATCGCCGAGTTCGGCGAGGCCCAGGGGGATGTCATCACCGGCGTCGAGAATGTCTGGGGCACGGCCTATGGCGACGTGCTGGTCGGCACCTCTTCGGGCAGCGATCTGCGCGGCTGGGGCGGCGACGACTTCCTCGGCGGCGGGCCCGCCGGCGACCTGCTCTACGGCAACGACGGCAGCGACCGGCTGATCGGCGATGGCGGGGCCGATACCCTGAGCGGCGGCGCCGGTGCCGATGCCTTCGAGTTCTGGTCGGTCACCGACAGCCAGGCCGGGACGGGGGCGGACTGGATCATCGATTTCCACCAGGCCGAAGGCGACGTCATCGACCTGGTGGTGATGGATGCCGACGCCACGGCGGCGGGCCGCCAGGGCTTCGGCTTCATCTGGAACGCCCCGTTCAGCCACCAGGCCGGCGAGCTGCGCTACGAGATCGACGGCGGAGCGACCACGGTCCTGGGCGATGTCGACGGCGACGGCGCAGCGGATCTCCGGATCACGCTGTCGGGGGCGGTCAGCCTGCAGCTCGGCGATTTCGCGCTGTAGCCGGGGTGGCGCGGGTGACGAGGCGGATGCCGAGCGCGATCGGCACCACGCCGAGCAGGTCGAGCGGCGGCACATGTTCGCCCAGCACCGCCCAGCCCAGCAGCAGGCCGATCGGCGGCACCAGAAAGTGCAGCGCGCTGGCGGTCGAGGCGCCGAGCCGGTCCAGCATGTCGAACCACAGCAGATAGCTGCACAGCGACACGGCGAGGGCGAGCCAGAGGAAGCCGGCCAGGAGCTCCGGCGTCCAGCGGATCGCCGAGACCGGCTCCAGCGCCAAGCCCAGCGGCAGCAGCACGACGCCGGCCGCGAGCGTCTGGACCGCGGTGCCGTACCAGAGGTCGCCGGAGGGCGCGATCCGCTTGTACAGGATGGTGCCGGCGGACAGGGCGACCAGCGCGCCGAAGGTGAAGGCGATGCCGACCGGGCCCTCGATGCCGCCGCCGAGTCGGCTCTGCAGCACGATGGCGACGCCGAGGACGCCGAGCGCGAGCCCGGCCAGCCTCGTCCGGGTCAGCCGCTCGCCCAGGAGCGGCGGCGCCAGCACCGCGGTCAGCACCGGGTTCATGCTGATGATCAGCGCCGCGAAGCCCGAGGTGACGGTCTGCATCCCGAAATAGGACAGGGTCAGGTAGACCGCCATGGTGACGATGCCGAGCAGGGCGAAGCGCGCCACCGCGCCGGGGCCGAAGCTCCAGCGCCGGCCCGACAGCCGGGCGATGGCGGCCAGCACCAGCCCGGCCAGCAGGAAGCGCGTCGACAGCAGCAGGAAGGGCGGGGCATAGGTCACCGCCACCTTCGCGGCGGTGAAGGCCGAGGCCCACAGCACCACGAACAGGGCGGGGAAGCCCCAGCGCACCAGGGCGCTGCGGCCGGGGGCCGGGATCGACACGGCGTCCATGGCGGATCTCCTTCGGATCGGCTGCACCATAGAAGCGGGCGTGACCATTTGGAAATTCAATGGTTAAATGGGGTTCAGTGGAAAAGCCGATGGGTGCCCCATGCTCGACCTCGACCTGCTGCGCAGCTTCGTCTCCGTGGTCGATGCCGGCGGCTTCACCCGCGCCGGCGAGCGGGTGCACCGCACCCAGTCGACGGTCAGCCAGCAGATCCGCAAGCTGGAACAGGCGGTCGGCCGGCCGTTGCTGCACCGCCAGGGGCGGGGCGTGGCGCCGACCGAGGAAGGCGAGCGGCTGCTCGGCTATGCCCGCCGCCTGCTGGCGCTGAGCGACGAGGCGGAGGACGCGCTGCGCCGGCCGGACGGCATGGCCGTGGTGCGGGTCGGGCTGGGCGAGGATTTCGCCGCCGAGCGGCTGACCGAGGCGTTGTCCGGCCTTGCCCGGCTGCGCCCGGCGCTACGGCTCGACGTTCGCTGCGATGCGGGGCCGGAGCTGCGCCGCGCCTTCGGCCAGGGCGAGCTCGACATCGCCGTGATCAAGCGCGACGCCGGCATCGGCACCGCTTTCGCCGCCTGGCCCGAGCGGCTGGTCTGGGTGGCCAGCCGCCGCCACGGCGTGCCGGAGGGCGACCCGGTGCCGCTGGTCGCCTACGCCCAGGGCTGCATCTACCGGGCGCGGGCGATCCATGCGCTGGAAAGCGCCGGGCGGCGCTGGCGCATCGCCTTCACGGGCTCGAACCTGTCGGCGGTGCAGGCCGCGATCGCCTGCGGCTTCGGCATCGGCATCCTGGTCGCGCGCTCGGTGCGCGACGACCTCCGCATCCTGCGGCCGGAGGAGGGTTTCCCGCCGGTTCCGCCCAGCGAGCTCGCCGTCATGCTGCAGCCCGGCGCGTCCCCGGCCGTCCGGCTGGTGGCGGAGCAGCTGGCCGAAAGCTGCGCCGAGGCCCGGCCCGAGGCGGCGTAAACGGCGATGTCGGTCGGATTGGCAATCGCCAACCCGACGTTTCTCCAGCAATCCTTGTTGTCATGCCCGGGCTTGACCCGCGGCTGTCCGGTTAAGGGTTTTCAGGGTGCGGAAGAGGAGTGGGGCTCAACTTTTATTGTCATCGCCGGGCTTGACCCGGCGATCCAGGGGCCACCCAGAGCGGCATCGACATTCCTGGATGCCCGGGTCAAGCCCGGCAATGACAGTAGGGAGAGATATCAAAAAACTAATAATATATGTAATTTATAGATAATAACATAAGAGATCGAGAATTGGATTGACGTACTCCACGCCAGACTGAGAGATTGTCCGTCCCATCCGGAGGACCGCCATGCTCTCCCGCCGTACCCTGCTGTCGACCACCCTTGCCCTCGCCGCGGCCGCGCCGCTGGCCAACGGCCCGGCCGGGGCGAAGGAGGGGCCGAAGGCCATCCGCATCGGCTACCAGAAGAACGGCATCCTGCTGGTCGCCAAGACACGGAAATCCCTGGAACAGCGCTTCGCCCCGCAGGGCATCGCGGTCGAATGGGTCGAGTTCGCCTTCGGCCCGCCGCTGCTCGAGGCGCTGAACGCCGGCAGCATCGATTTCGGCGCCACCGGCGACACCCCGCCGATCTTCGCCCAGGCGGCGCAGGCCGAGCTGGTCTATGCCGCGGCCCAGCCGACCGAGGGGAAGGGCGTGGCCCTGGTGGTGCCGAAGGGATCGGCGGCGAAGTCCGTCGCCGATGTGAAGGGGCTGCGCGTCGGCGTCGGCAAGGGCTCCAGCGCCCACAACTTCCTGGTCGGGGCGCTGCAGAAGGCGGGGCTCGGCTGGCAGGACATCACCCCCGTCTACCTCGCCCCGGCGGATGCCCGTGCCGCCTTCGCCGGCGGCAGCCTGGACGCCTGGTCGATCTGGGACCCGTACTACGCCATCGCCGAGCTGGAGGAGGGGGCGCGGGTGCTGGCGACCTCGGCCGATGTCGAACCGCAGAACTCCTATTTCCTGGCCTCCAAGGCCTTCGCCGCGGCCCACCCCGCCGCGCTGCGCGGCCTTGTCGAGGCGCTGGGCGAGGTCGGCGTCTGGGCCGATGCGCACCACGCCCAGGTGGCGCAGCTCTTCGCCGACGAGACCGGCATCAGCTTGGCGGCGGAGCAGCGCGCGGTCGACCGCGCCACCTTCCGGATCGGCCCGCTGACCGAGGAGATTGTGGGCCAGCAGCAAAAGATCGCCGACCGTTTCGCCGCGCTGGGGCTGATCCCGGCGCCGATCGCGATCCGCGACATCGTCTGGACCGGCGCCTGACCACAGCAGGGAATCCCCTCATGTCCGACACCCGGAAGCCGCTCGACCTGTTCTGGTTCATCCCGACCAGCGGCGACGGCCCCTATCTCGGCACCCAGGACCGGCACCGCCCGGCCGAGTTCCGCTACCTGCGCGAGATCGCCACCGCGGTCGACCGGCTGGGCTACAAGGGCGTGCTGCTGCCCACCGGCCGCGGCTGCGAGGACGCCTGGATCACCGCCACGGCGCTGGCCACGGCGACCGAGCGGCTGCGCTTCCTGGTGGCGCTGCGCCCCGGCGTGGCGACGCCCGCCTTCTTCGCCCGCCAGGCCGCGGCGCTGGACCGGATCAGCCAGGGCCGGCTGCTGCTCAACGTCGTGGTCGGCGGCGACCCGGCCGAGCTGGCCGGCGACGGCGTCTTCCTCGACCACGACACCCGCTACGCCCAGGCGGCGGAGTTCCTGACCATCTGGCGCCGCCTGCTGGCCGGCGAGACGGTGGATTTCGACGGCGAGTTCCTGAAGGTGAAGGGCGGCAGGCTGTCCTTCCCGCCGGTGCAGCGGCCGCATCCGCCGCTGTGGTTCGGCGGCTCCTCCGACGCCGCGCTCGACCTCGCGGCCGACCAGGTCGAGACCTACCTGACCTGGGGCGAGCCCTTGGACCAGGTGGCGCAGAAGATCGAGGCGGCGAGGGCGCGCGCGGCGGCGCGCGGCCGGACCCTGCGCTTCGGGCTGCGCATCCATCTGATCGTGCGCGAGACGGAGGAGGAGGCGTGGCGGGTGGCCGAGCGGCTGATCCGCGACGTCTCCGACGACGCCATCGCCGAGGCGCAGAAGAAGCTGGCCGAAGGCTCGGATTCGGTCGGCCAGCAGCGGATGTCGGCGCTGCATGGCGGCCGGCGTGACAGGCTTCTGGTCGGCCCCAACCTCTGGGCCGGCATCGGCCTGGTGCGGCGCGGCGCCGGCACGGCGCTGGTCGGCGACCCCGAGACGGTGGCGGCACGGCTGCGCGAATACCAGGACCTCGGCATCGAAACGGTGATCGCCTCCGGCTACCCGCATCTGGAGGAGGCCTACAACGTCGCCGAGCTGCTGTTCCCGGCGCTCGGCATCGATGCCGAGAAGGCCGGGACGCACGAGCTGCATCCCGGCGAGTTCGGCACCGCCGCCGGAAGGCCGAAGCTGACCGCCGTGTCGTGAGAGGGCGTAGTCCCTTTTCGCGTCCTCAAACCGTCATCGCGAGCGTAGCGAAGCAATCCAGGGCCGCTCGCACTGGCCCCTGGATTGCTTCGTCGCTGCGCTCCTCGCAATGACGGGGAGAGGCGCGCCTTACCCCTCCCGCTTCACCCAGCGGGTCGGCTTCGGGTTGCGCTCGTCGAAGCCGGTCTGGTGCCAGTAGGGATAGGCCGGGGTGCGGTGGCTGGCGTCGTCCAGCAGCGCCACCTGCTCCGGCGTCAGGTTCCAGCCGACGGCGCCGAGATTCTGCTTCAGCTGCTCCTCGTTGCGGGCGCCGACCACGATGTTGGCCACGGTCGGCCGCTGCAGCAGCCAGTTCAGCGCCACCTGCGGGATGGTCTTGCCGGTCTCCTGCGCCACCCGGTCGAGCGCGTCGACCACGTCGTACAGGTATTCGTCGTCGACCGTCGGCCCGCCCTCGCTGCCGCCGGAGGCGATGCGTCCCGCCCCGGCCGGCTGGCCGCGCCGGATCTTGCCGGTGAGGCGGCCCCAGCCCAGCGGGCTCCACACCATCAGCCCGACCTTCTGGTCGAGGCCGAGCGGCATCAGCTCCCACTCGTAGTCGCGGCCGATCAGCGAGTAATAGCCCTGATAGGCGACGTAGCGGGCGAGGCCGTATCTCTCGGACGTCGCCAGCGCCTTCATCAGGTGCCAGCCGGAGAAGTTGGAGGCGCCGATATAGCCGATCTTGCCGCTGCGGGTCAGGTCGTCGAGCGCGCGCAGCGTCTCGTCGACCGGCGCGATCGCGTCGAAGCCGTGCATGAAGTAGAGGTCGATGTGGTCGGTGCCCAGCCGCTTCAGGCTGGCCTCGCAGGCGCGGATCAGGTGGTAGCGCGACGAGCCCTTGTCGTTCGGCCCCGGCCCCATGCCGAAGGTGGCCTTGGTCGAGATCAGCACCTGGTCGCGCCGGCCCTTCAGGGCCTGGCCCAGGATCTCCTCCGACGCGCCCTGGCTGTAGACGTCGGCGGTGTCGAAGAAATTGACGCCGGCCTCCAGGCACAGATCGACCAGGCGCGAGGCCTGGGCGACGTCGGTGCTGCCCCAGCGCTGGAAGAACTCGGTGCTGCCGCCGAAGGTGGCGGTGCCGAAGCTGAGCACGGGAACCTTGAGGCCGGACCCGCCGAGCTGACGGTATTCCATGCGACTCTCCGTTGGTGACGGTTTCGTGGTGTGCGGCCGCAGGCTAGCAGCTTGTGGCGCATCCGCCAGACCGCCTTCGGTCGCGGGGCAGGGCTGTGAACTTCGCTCTTGGGCCGGTCAGTGCCAGCGCGGCGGCGGCCGCCAGGGCCGCGGAACGGGGGCGGCGGGCGCTGCCGGGGACGCGGTCGCCTCGGCGCGCCGGATCACGCCGCGGACGTCCCAGGCGGTGGAGGAGACCTTGCGCCCGGCCTCGGCGGCGGCCTGCCGGATCTCGTCCTCCGGCGCGGCGGCGAGTTCGGCCTCCAGCGCGTCCAGCAGGCGTTCGAGCGCGCGGTCGGATCGATGCGTCATGGCAGCCCAGTGAGGCCGTGGCGCAGCAGCGCCCGCCTCATCCTCTTGCGCGTGGACTCGTATTCGGTCTCGGACAGGCCCGTGCGCCGCCGGATCTCCCCGGCCGACAGGCCCTGACTCAGCCCCAGGATGACGGCCAGCGCCGCGGGATCGTCGGCGAACAGCCGGTCGATCGCCGCCAGGGCCTGGCCGGCGGCGGCGATGCGCTCCGGGTCCGGCGCCTGGTCGGCGACCTCCGCCGCCTGCGCCGACAGCGCCGTCGCCGCGACCCGCTGGCGGCGCCAATGGTCGCTGCGGAGGCTGCGCATGATGCCGGCCAGGAAGGCGACCAGCGCCACGCCCGGCGGCCAGGGCCGGGAGCCGTCGAGGGCGCGCAGGACGGCCTCGTGCAGCAGCTCCTGCCAGTCCAGCCCCGGCAGGCCGCGGCAGCGCAGCCGCGCGATCGCCTGCAGCCGCAGCAGATCCGGCTCCGACAGCGCGGCGAGCGCGCGCCGGACATCCTGCTCGGTCCGGCCGAAGGCCTGGAGCGCGATCCGCGGTTTGAGGGGCGAGGTGTCCTGCATCCGCAGCACTATGCGCATGGCGCGGCCGGGCGCGGACAGGCATCGCGAAAAATATTTCCGGTCCGCAGCCGCCCGTGTCGCGCGCATTTCCTCGCGGACATTCTGCCGGAGGGATCATGGAGCTGGAGATCGAGGAGCACCTCACCCGTTTCCTGGGCATGCTGGATACGGCGTTCCGCCGGCGCGGCGAAGACGGCCTGCCGGAACGGCTCCGGCAGGCGGTGCGGGAGGCGCCGCGGCATCGCTTTGTGCACCGCTTCCGCGCCGACCGGGACCGGCCGGCCGAGGATTTCGACGCCGAGCCGCAGCGCCATCTCGCCGCCGTCTACAGCGACCGGGTGCTGGCCCATCTCGGGCCGGACGACGCCGCGCTCGACTCGACCAATTCCCAACCCAGCTACGTGCTGTGGCTGCTTCACCGGCTGGGGTTGGAGCCCGGTCACCGGGCCATCGAGATCGGCTCCGGCTCGGGCTGGCTGGCCGCCGTGATGGGCCGGCTGGTCGGTGGCGACGGCCATGTGGTCGGGGTCGAGATCCTGGGGGATCTCGCGCGGCGCAGCCGGGACGATCTCGCATCGCTGGGCAGCGCCAATGTCGCCATCGTCGAAGGCGACGGCGCCGCCGGCCACGCCACCGCGGCGCCCTATGACCGGGCCGTGGTCACCGCCGCCGTCTGGGACCTGCCGGCAGCACTGTTCGAACAGATCGCCGTGGGCGGCCGCCTGCTGCTGCCGATCGCGCTGGCGGGCGGCGCTGGCCGCGACTGCCATGTCGCGGTCCTGCGCCGGGAGGGCGACCGGTTCCGGGCGCTGGAGGCGGTCCCCGGTCGCTTCGTCCGCTTCACCGGCCCGGGGCAGGAGCGAGGCGTCGAGCGCCGCCGGCTCGAGGAGCTGCCGTTCTGGCCCGGCATCGGCGCGACGCCGACGTCGCACCGGCCGCTGCCGCTCGGGGCCCGGGATCCGGCCCGGTTCGGTGGCGCGGCCTATGCCTTCCGCCTCTTTCTCGGCCAGACCGAACCCGGCTTCACGGCATTCGACGATGGGGCCGGCGAGGAGCTGTCGACCGCGCCCTTCGGCCTGGTCGACGCGGCGGCGGAGTCGGTCGCGATCTGCCGGCCCGGGGTGCTGATCGGTTACGGCCCGCCCGAGGCCGTGCGGCGGCTCGACGCCGCCTGCCGGCGCTGGGCGGCGCTCGGCATGCCCGGCCCAGCCGCCTTCGATCTCGAAGTGGTGCGCGCCGAGCAGGCGCCGCAGCCCGGACGGGGCGTCTGGGTGGAAAGGCGCGGTGCCAGCGCCCTGGTCTGGCGGCTGACCCTCACCGTCCCGCCGCCGCGGGCCGGACGTCGGAAGACCATCCGGGACCGGCCGCATCCGGCCGGCCCCGGAACCGGGATCACGCCGCCTGCGCCGTGATCGTCGAGACCCTCTCCAGCGCCCCGATGACAGCCTTCTCCGCGGCCTCGGGGCCGAAGGCGACGCCCTCGACCGCGATCGACTCGACATCGGTCAGGCCGATGAAGCCGAGCAGGTGTCGCAGATAGGGCTCCTGGAAATCGAAGGGCTTGTAGGGGCCGTCGGAATAGACGCCGCCGCGGGCCTCGACCAGATACACGGTCTTGCCGGTGACCAGGCCTTCCGGGCCCGCCTCGCCGTAGCGGAAGGTGACGCCGGCGCGCAGCAGGTAGTCGAACCAGCTCTTCAGCGTCGAGGCCAGGCCGAAATTGATCATCGCCGAGGCGATGACGACGACATCGGCGGCGAACAGCTCCTGCACCAGCGTGTCGGACAGGGCCAGCGCCGCCTGCTGCGCCGGGCTGCGGGCCTCGGCCGGCAGCGCCTGGGCGGCCAGGAAGTCCTTGCCGATATGTGGCAGCGGCTGGGCGGCCAGGTCGCGGCGGACGATCACGGCGCCCGGGGACTGCGTCTGCAGCCGGTCGACCAGGGCGGTGGCGACCTTGGTCGACAGCGAGGCCGCGCCGCGCGGGCTGGAGGTGACGAACAGGATTCGGCTCATCGGGAACGGGTCCTCATGGTCGAGGGCAGGGGGATGGGCCGGCCGGCCGACGAGACCCCGGGTTGATCCGGCCCCGGGGTAGTCACATTTGGTGACTGGGGCTAAACTGATGACTGCCCGGGAGCGGCGCAAGGAGGCACATTTTTGGAACCGAGCAACAGCGATGTGCGTGACGGGCACGACCAGTGCCGGGCGATCAGCGACGTGCTGGCCCGGGTCGGCGACAAATGGACGGTGATGGTGGTCGGGCTGCTGTCGGACGGGCCAATGCGCTTCAACGAGCTTCGCCGGACCATCGGCGGCATCTCGCAGCGCATGCTGACCCTGACCCTGCGGGGGCTGGAGCGCGACGGGCTGGTGACCCGCACCGTGTTCCCGACGATCCCGCCGCGGGTGGACTATGCGCTGACCGATCGCGGCCGGACGCTGATCGAACCGCTCAAGGCCCTGTTCTCCTGGGCGACCGAGCACCACCCTGCGATCGAGCGGTCGCGGCAAGCGTTCGACACGGAGAAGCCGGGCGCCGAGGTGCCGCATCCACAGCGCAAGGTTCCGCACCTGGTGCGGCCGCGATCGGCGACCTGGTCCGATGTCGACGCGGATGGACGGAACGGCCGCTAGGCCGGGGGCGCGCAAAAGAAAACCCCGCCGGCTTACGCTCGGCGGGGTTTTCGCGACCCGGATCCGGGGGAGGAAGCGGACCGGGTGCCTCCGGTCAGGCCGTTCACGCGGCGCGACGGATGACCGAATCTTCGTTCGCGGCAGCGGCCACGGTCGGGCGCAGCACGGCGACATTGGCCGGGGCGACGCGGGTGTCGCGGGCGGCGCGCGTCAGGCGCTCCATGATGGTGCCGCGGTTCATGCCGATATCGGCCAGCAGGCGGTCATCGAGCTGCATCAGAGCGGCATAGGCGCGACGACGTTCCCAGGCGGCGACAAGCTTGTTGATCAGGTTCACTTCAGCATTTCCTTCTTCACGTGCCGCGTCCAGCGAAGGGTTCGCGGCGCGGTGTGCGTTGCATCGCACGCCGAGATATATGCGCTTAGCTTAGTCATGCATCCACCCCTGCTTATCGCACCGCAGCAATGCATCGCCTGCAATGCCTGACATTTAGGCGCCGCTTCCGCCCAGCTTCTGCCTTGATAGCCGGGATTCGCCGCAATTCCGCCGCAAAGCGCCCTGTTGCAGTGCAAACCGATTGGGCGGGCGCTGCCTGGCGAACGGGCGTCAATTGATGATAAGTGTGATTACCATCACACCGAGGCAACGCGGTCCGGCAGGGCCAGCCCGGCGGCCAGATGCCCGGCCAGCAGCTCGCCGGCCGGCGCCAGACCGGGGGCGCGGTGCAGGCGGATATCGGCTTCGGGCAGCGGCGGCAGGCCGTCGCGCTCGCCCAGGGGGCGCAGCTCCGGCGGCAGCAGCCCGGCCTTGACCACGGTGACGGCCAACCCCTGCGCGGCGATCGCGGTCACCGCCGCCAGGCTGTGGCTGACGAAGGCGAGCCGCCAGGGCAAGCCGGCGGCGTCGAGCGACGCCATCGCCCAGGCCCGGAACAGGCAGCCCTGGGGATAGAGGGCGAGGGGCAGGGGGCTGCGCGTCTCGGCGGCGACATCGCGGCCGGCGGCCCAGACCGCCCGCTCGCGCCGCAGGAAGGTGCCGCCGCCGTCGCCTGCCGCATGCATCGCCAGCACCAGGTCGAAGCGCTCGCCCAACTGCGGCAGCATCGGCGTCGTCAGCCCGGTCACCATTTCGACCTGGATGCGCGGATGGGCGGCGGCGAAGCCGGCCAGCAGCGGCGGCACCAGCCGGGTGCCGTAATCCTCCATCACGCCGAGCCGGACCGTGCCCTCGACCTGCAGGTCGCGCAGCCGGCCTATCGCCTCGGCCGAGACCGACAGGATGCGGCGGGCATAGCCCAGCAGCACCTCGCCGGCCGGGGTCAGGCGCAGGCCGCGGCGGCTGCGGTCCAGCACCGCGGCACCGACCGCGCCCTCCAGCCGCTGGATCTGCATACTCACGGCCGACTGGGTCCGGTTCAGCGCCGCGGCGCCGCGGGTGAAGGAGCCGTGGTCGGCGACGGCGACGAAGGCGCGCAGCAGGTCCGGATCCAGCACTCGGCACTCCATCACGGTTCGTGATCCAGATGATCATAACTATGCGTTTCCTTGAAGCCGAGAGCCGTTCCTATGCTGCTCCGCCCGGTAAAGGAGGGGACGGCATGGCGCGTGAAGGGCTCGGCGTGGCGGCGGCGCTGGCGTCGAGCACGCTCGGCGGCACCTCGGTGGTGGCGACGCGTTTCTTGATGGGGGCGCTGGATCCCGCGACGCTGGGCGTGTTCCGCTTCGGCATCGGCTGCGTCCTGCTGCTGCCCGTGGCGTTGGCGCTGCGCTCGCCCTGGCCGCCGCGGCGCGACCTGCCGGCGGCGACGCTGCTGGGCCTGCTGTTCTTCGCCGCCTTCCCGTTCCTGTTCAACGCCGCGCTGGCCCACACCACCGCCGCGCGCGGAGCGCTGGCGCTGTCGACCCAACCGCTCCTGACCCTGGCTATGGGCGCGGCGCTGGGGGCGGAGCGGCTGGCCCCGCGCAAGGCGGCCGGGGTGCTGCTGGCGATGGCAGGGGTGGCGCTGGCGCTCGGCGCCGGCCTGGCCGAGGCGCCGCCGGGGGCGTGGCGCGGCGACCTGCTGATGGTCGGGGCGGCCGGCTGCGGCGCCCTCTATAACGTGTGGTCGCGGCCCTTCGTCCTGCGGTCCTCGCCCTTGTCCTTCAGCGTCATCGGCATGGCTGCCGGCGCCTGCAGCCTGGCGGCGATGGCGCTGTCGGCCCGGCCGACAGCGCTGCCCGTCCTGGATCCGGCGGGCTGGGCCGCGGTGGTGTATCTCGGCGTGGTCGGCGGTGCCCTGACCTTCTTCCTCTGGGTCTTCGCCCTCGGCCGCACCACCCCGACCCGGGTGGCGATCTCGGTCGCCGTCAACCCGGTGGTGGCGGCGCTGCTCGGCGTCTTCACCCTGGACGAGCCGCTCGGCTGGCCGCTGCTGGCGGGGCTGGCCGCGGTGGCGGCCGGCATCGGCCTGACGGCGACGGACGGCCGGCGGGCGACCCCGGCCTCCATCGCCGCTTCGCCGGGGCCTGCTCGCCGGTCTTGAACGGCGTGCCTTGAAATTGCCCCGGGGCGCGGCGGCGCGCGCACTGGACGGACGCGGCCGGCGATGCCATAGTCCGCGCCGTTCGACGGCCGGGGGCCGTCACTCGGCATGTCCTTGGGATCCATGGCCTTCGATCTGACCGAATTCGGGCTGCGCGCCTATCTCCGTTTCGTCACCTGGCGGCGTGGCCAGCTGGTCGGCCAGGACGCCTTCGGCAACCGCTACTATCGCAGCCGCAAGGTCGCCCAGGGCGGCCGCGAGAAGCGCTGGGTGGTGTTCAACGGCGGCGAATCCGAGGCGACGCGCGTGCCGCCGGAATGGCACGGGTGGCTGCACTACACCTTCAAGGAGCCGCCGGGCGACGCCAGCCCGTTCCGCCGGCCCTGGCAGCAGCCGCCCGAGACCAACCCGACCGGGACCGGCCATGCCTATCTGCCGCCGGGCCATCCGCTGCGCGGCAGCCATCGCGCCAAGGCGACCGGCGACTACGAGCCCTGGACGCCGGCGTGACCGGGCTGGCCTGAGGGAACAGCGATGCACAGGAACGTCATCGAGACGGTCATGGGCGCGGTCGTGCTGGCCGTCGCCTTGGTCTTCCTGGGATTCGCCTATACCAGCGCCAATCTCGGGTCCGCCTCGGGCTACACGCTCAAGGCCCAGTTCAACCAGGCCGACGGCGTCGACGCCGGCACCGATGTCCGGATCGGCGGCGTCAAGGTCGGCACCGTCACCAGCGTGACCCTGAATCCCGAGAGCTATCTGGCGGACGTCCAGCTGTCGATCGACCCGTCGGTCAAGCTGTCGCAGGATACTGCCGCAGCGATCAGCAGCGACGGGCTGCTCGGCGGCCGCAGCCTCTCGCTCAGCCCCGGCGCCCGGCCGGACGATCCGAACGGCTGGCTGAAGGATGGCGACACCATCGCCTACACCCAGTCGAATCCGAGCCTGGAGCAGCTGCTCGGCCAGGTGATCTTCAGCATCGGCCAGCTCGGCGACCGCGCCAGCACCGGCGGGGCCGGCGGAACCCCCGCCGCCCCGGGGCAGGAGCAGGCGCCGCAACAGGGCAAGCCCGGCGGCATGTTGGGGAATTGATCCGGACCATGCGCAGCCTTTTCGTGCTTCCCGCGCTCGCGGTGCTCGCCGCCGCGGCTCTTCCGGGCGCGGTGCAGGCCGCGGCCACGATCGACCAGCCGATCGCCGAGCTGCGCGGCCTCGACAAGATCACGGCGCGGACCCAGCCGCTCGAGGCCAAGGTCGGCGAGACGGTGCAGTTCGGCACGCTGGGCATCACCGTCCGCGCCTGCCGCAAGGCGCCGCCCGAGGATCCGCCGGAGAGCGCGGCCTTCCTCGAGATCACCGACACCCCGCCCGGCAAGCCGGCCGCCACCGTCTTCACCGGCTGGATGTTCGCCTCCTCGCCGGGCGTCTCGGCGCTCGACCATCCGGTCTACGACATCTGGGTGGTCAGCTGCACCGACACCTCGCCGGCCGCCGCGGCGGCGCAGCAGGAGGTCGACGAGAACGTGCCGGACGCCTCGCCGCTGCCGCTGCCGGAGATGAAGATCATCCCGCCGGCGCTGCCGCCGGGCCGGCAGTAGCCCGTATATCCCCCCCCCTTGCGTCCTGCGTCGCCTTGCGGTGAGTCGAATGAGGGCGCGGGCCGCGAAGAGCGTATAGGGACATACGGTCGAGCGGCCGGCGCCCGCAGGCGGCCGCCGCAAGGCGACCCTCCGGGCCGGTTGAACATGCCGACATGGTGCGTCGAACGGCTTGCGCGATGCACCACATCGCGCTGCGCCGTCCTCCTGCCCTGTCGGCATGTTGAACCGGCGCAGGACACAAGGGGGTGGGATATACGGGCTAGGCGGCCAAGGCGAACAGGCCGAGCACGCAGAGGAAGCCGAGCGCCCAGATGTTGGATCGCAGGCTCGGCCGGTCGGCGGCATAGGCGCCGGTATAGGCGAGGCGGAACAGCACGAAGAGTCCGGCCAGCAGGTCGGCCCAGCCCTGGGGCGCGCCGCGCATCTGGGCGATGATCACCGCCGCGGCGAAGGCCGGAAACGTCTCGAAATGGTTGCGATGCGCCCAGTCCAGGCGCTGCTGCCAGCCGGTCATCCGCTCCATGTCCCGGCGCGGGGCGTGGTTGTCGATCCGCGACGTCACCTTGGCCGGCATCACGGTCAGATAGGGCAGCAGGATGGCCGCCAGGACCATCCAGAGGGCGAAGGTCATCACGACGACTCCGGCAGCGTTCTAGGCATTGTCGCCGCCGTGTCTCTGCCCGAGAAGTGCTATCCGGCGGCCGGCACGTCCTTCACGTAGACCGGGATGGTCTCGGTCACGGTGAAGCCGTGGCGGCGATAGAGGGCCAGGGCGGCGTCGTTCACCGCCGCGACCTCCAGCACCGCGGTGCCGGCTCCGGCGGCGTGCAGGCGGCGCAGGCTCTCGGCCACCAGGATGTCGCCCAGCCCGCCGCCGCGATGCTCCGGATGGCGCCCGATCAGGGCGACGTCGCCTTCGTCGCCGGCGATCTTGGGCGGATGCACGCGCAGGAAGCCGGCGACGGCGTCGCCGTGCAGGATCAGGCCGTGGTTCTCGGGCATCGCGCGAGCCCGGGCGGCGAAGCTCTCGAAATCCGGGATGCTGGCGCCGGGCACCGGCGTCATGGCGCGGCAGACGGCCTCGTGCTGGCTGCGCATCGTCTCCTCGGTCGGCGGCGACCAGCGCAGGCCTTCGGGCAGGGGTGGCACCGGTGGCGGGGCGGTGTCCAGGGGCCGGCGCATCACGTGCATGCGGTAGGCCTCGCGATAGCCGCGGGCCTGCAACTCGGCGGCGCGGCCGGCGAACATGTCCTCGGTGCCGACCTCGAGGCTGCGCCGCGGCCCGGCGGCGGTGACCGCCTCGGCCTCCGCCAGCAGGAAGGCGGCGAGCGCGTCCCCATCGCAGCCGGGCAGGAGGCAGAGCGGCACCAGGATGGCCGCGTTGCGGCCGTTGGTCGTGGCGTCGACCACGGCGGCGACGGCGACCCGCCGCCCCTCGGCGTCGACCACGTCGATGATGCTGCCGGGGCCCAGCACCAGGCGCGACAGGCCCCAGCGCGGCTCGAACGGCGTGGTCGGCACCGGGTGCGCCTCGATGAAGCGGATCAGCGCGTCGTCGATCGGGCCGTCCGGCACCGGCCGGCGGCGCAGGGGCAGGGCGGTCATCGCTCCTCCGGCCGTCGGTGCAGCAGCGCGGCCAGCTCCGGCTCCGGGTCGGCGCCGGCCCAGTCCGGCCGCAGCGCCAGGGCGGCGGCCAGGCGGCGGCGATACTCGGCGCGCTCGATCTCGATGGTGCCGAAGCGGGCCAGGTGGTCGGTGACGAACTGGGTGTCGAGCAGGGCGAAGCCGGCCGCGCGCAGCCGGGCAACGAGATGGACCAGCGCCACCTTGCTGGCGTCGGTGGCGCGGCTGAACATGCTCTCGCCGAAATAGGCGCCGCCCAGGGCGACGCCGTACAGGCCGCCCACCAGCGTGTCGCCGTCCCAGCATTCGACGCTGTGGGCGAAGCCGGCCCGGTGAAGGGCGGTGTAGAGGGCGACGATCTCGTCGTTGATCCAGGTGTTCGGCCGGTCCGGCGAGGGCGCGGCGCAGCCGGCGATCACCGCATGGAAGGCGTGGTCGGCGGTGACCTTGAAGCGTCCGGCCTTGACCGTGCGGGCCAGCCGTCGCGGCACATGCACGCCGTCGAGCGGCAGGATGCCCCGGCGCGGCGGGTCGAACCAGTGCAGCTCCGGGCTGTCCGCCGATTCCGCCATCGGGAACAGCCCGGCGGCATAGGCGCGCAGCAGCAGCTGGGGCGTGACGCGGGTCATGGCCGGGACCGGAAGGTTGTCCCAGGGATATGGGGCGGCATGACGTCCATGTCCCGTCGATAGCGGAGGGGAACGAGCGCGTCCACCCTTGCCGGCTTTCCGCCGGGACCCGGCTGCTGTATGGTGCCGGCCATGACGAAGCCCGCGACCCTGTCCCGGAATTGGTGGTGCAGCGCCTGACGGCGGCTGCGCGTGCTTCGTCCTGCACCCACGGCCGCTCCGATGGAAGCGGCCTTTTTCATGTCCGGTGAGACGGACGGCGATCCATCCGAGCGGCCTTTTCCTCCCTGCTCGAAAGGATTCGTCCCATGTCTCTTGCCCTCTTTGCGCATCGTGAAGATGTGCTCGAAATCGCCAGCACCGATGTCGTGCTGACCGGCGACCGGCCGACTGGGCCGTTGCATCTCGGTCACTACGCCGGCTCGCTGGCCAGCCGGCTGCGGCTGCAGCGCCTGTGCCGGCAGTTCGTGCTGATCGCCGACCTGCAGGCCCTGACCGACAATGCCGCCGATCCCGGCCGGGTCAGCCGCAACGTGATGGAGGTGGCGCTCGATTACCTCGCCATCGGTCTCGACCCGGCGCGCAGCGCCATCGTGCTGCAGTCGGCGGTGCCGGAGATGGCGGAGCTGGCGATGCTGTATCTCAACCTCGTCACCGTGGCGCGGCTGGAGCGCAACCCGACCGTGCGCGACGAGATCCGTCAGCGCGGCTTCGCCCGCGACCTGCCGGCGGGGTTCCTGTGCTATCCGGTCAGCCAGGCGGCCGACATCACCGCAGTGGCGGCGACGCTGGTGCCGGTCGGGGCCGACCAGGCGCCGATGCTGGAGCAGACGGTGGAGATCGTGCGCGCGGTCAACCGGCTGGCCGGCGCCGCGGTGCTGCCGGAGCCGCGCATCCTCCTGTCGACCACGCCGCGCCTGCCGGGGCTGGACGGCCAGGGCAAGGCCAGCAAGTCCGCCGGCAACGCCATCGACCTGCGCGACGATGCGGACACGGTCCGCGCCAAGATCCGCCGCATGTACACCGACCCCGGCCATCTGAAGGTCGAGGATCCGGGGAAGGTCGAGGGCAATGTCGTGTTCGCCTATCTCGACGCCTTCGACCCCGACCCGGCGGCGGTGGCGGAGCTCAAGCACCGCTACCGCGCCGGCGGTCTGCCGGACATGGCGGTCAAGCGCCGGCTGGAGGAGGGGCTGGAGGCGCTGCTGGGCCCGATCCGCGAGCGCCGCGCCGCACTCGCGCGCGATCCGGGCGAGGTCCGCGCCGTCCTGCGCCGGGGCACCGAGGCGGCGCGGGAGCAGGCGGCGCGGACCCTGGAGGCGGTTCGCGGCGTGTTCGGGCTGGTGCGGCCGTGAAGCCGCGCGTCAATAGCTGGCGGTCAGGTTCAGCCGCTTCACCAGCGCCATCAGCTTGGCGGGGTCATCGGGTCTTGCCGTCTCCAGCTCGGCGAGGGCGAGCGGCGGCTGCGGCGCGATCGACAGGCGGAACGGCCCCCGCGGCTGCGGCATGGCCTGGATGAAGCGGCCGATCGCGTCCACCGACTCCTGCGGCACCCCGGCTGCGGTCAGGACGGCCAGCCCGGCCATGGCCTGCGCCTTGGCCGCGGCGACCGCCCCCTCCGGATCGGTCTCGCCGTTCGGCAGGGCGTACAGCGCCGGCAGCAGGGCATAGCCTTCGAACATGCCCTGGTTGTCGAAGTCCACAGTCAGGGACTGCAGCGACAGCTCGGCCAGGGCCCCGTCGCGGAGAGGGTTGCGGGGATCGATCCTGTCCATGTCGAGGCCGCGCATGGCCGCGCTGACGGAGAGATGACCGATATAATCGCCGCGGAAGGTGAAATCCCTCAGGGTCAGGAGACCCGCCGGCTCGTCGTAGTCGTAGTCGAAGGTGACCTCGATCGGCTTGTGCAGCAGCTTCATCTGGTACGCTCTCGGCGGCGGCAGCGCCGGCGCCTCAAACCGGATGTCCTCGGCGCGGACCGCGAGGGTAAGCGGCGGCCGGTCCGTGTAGAAGCGCTCGAAATCGATGCGGTCGATGGTCAGGGTTCCGATCACCCAGCCCCGGTACTGGTCCATCACCAGCTTCAGCTCGGTGTAGCGGCAGCTGGCTTCGCCGACCGGCGTCACGGTGCCGGCCGTCGGCGCCTCGGGGGTCGCCTTCGCGATCATCGGGATCAGGTCGCGGCAGCGCTGCACCGGGTCCGCCGGCACCGGGGCGGCCTGGGCGGGCAGGGCGGGCAGGGCGGCACCGAGGACGGCACCAGCCAATGCGAGGATATGAAACGGCTTCAAGATTCCCCCCAACGACAATGGCCGGGGAGTCGCCGCCCCGGCCATCCCTTCACATCAGGCTTTTGGACGCCGTCAGTAGCTGACGGCGACGTTCAGGCTCTTCACCAGATCCATCGACTTGGCGTCGCCCGGCTTGATCGTGGCCAGCTGCGCCAGCGGCACCGGCGCGGCCGGGTCAATCGAGATGGTCAGCGGGCCCTTCGGCGCCGGGAAGTCCTGGGCGAAGGACATCAGGCTCTTCACCGCGGCTTCCGGCACGCCGATCGCCGACAGCGCCGCCATGCCGAGCACGGCCTGGCTCTTGCCCTGCTCGATCGCGGTCTTCGGGTCCTGGCCCTGGGCGGTGGCGAAGGCGATCACCTTGTCGATGATGCCCTTGTTCTCGAAATGCAGCTTGATCTTGCGCAGCGAGGCCGTGCCCAGCAGCTGGGTCGGGTCGGCCGCGGCCGCCGGATCCGCGGCGCTGACGCCGTCCAGCGCGCCGTCCAGCGACAGCTCACCCAGCGAGTTGCCGCTGAGCTGGAACTCGGTCAGCGTGAACTGCTTGCTGGCGGCGTCGAGCGCATAGTCGATCGCGACGTCGAACGGCTCCTCGCCAAGGACGGCCTTGACCTCGGGGTTGTCGATCGAGATGCCCGTGGCCTGCCCTGTCAGCGTGTCCGACGGCTTGCCGTCATAGGCCTTGGCGAAATCGAGCTTGTCGAAGCTGAGCTCTTCGATCGTGACCGTGGTCGGGGTCTTGCCCTCGGCCACCTTGTCGGCAGGCTCGACCATCTTCAGCTTGGTGAACTTGCAGCCGGAATCGCCGAAGGACTCGACCGACCCGACCTCGGCATTGTGCATCGGCGAATCGGCCGGGGCGAGCGTCAGGAGGCCCTTGCAGCGCTCGACCGGGTCGGACGGGACCTCGGCCGCCAGGGCCGGGGCGGTGACCAGCGCCACCAGCGCCGCCGCCGTCGAAGCACGAAACACGCTCATCAGCATCTCCTCGCATATCGGGGAGGCACCGGACCCGCAGGCGAGCCGGGCCTGCGACAGCGATCGCATCCCCTCGATCGCCAGCCCCGGGCACGGGCGCCCGGGACGTTCATGCAGTGGTATTCTCAGAATTGGGCTGAATTCAGGCCGGGGCCCTATTTCGCCATCAACCGCTCGAGCCAACGGATGTCGTAGTCGCCGTTGATGAAGTCCGGCTCGGCGATCAGCCGGGCGTGCAGCGGCAGGGTGGTCTTCACCCCGTCGATGACATACTCCTCCAGCGCCCGCCGCAGCCGCATCAGGCATTCGTTGCGGGTGGTGCCGCGGACGATCAGCTTGGCCACCAGGCTGTCATAGTGCGGCGGGATGCGGGAGCCGTCATAGATCGCGCTGTCGACCCGCACGCCGAGCCCGCCCGGCGCGTGATAGCCGTCGATCCGCCCGGGGGAGGGGGTGAAGGTCTCCGGGTCCTCGGCGTTGATCCGGCACTCGATGGCGTGGCCCTGGAACTCGATGTCCTGCTGGCCGTAGCCGAGCGGCGCGCCGGTGGCGACGCGGATCTGCTCGCGCACCAGGTCGATGCCCGAGATCTCCTCGGTGATCGGGTGCTCGACCTGCAGGCGGGTGTTCATCTCGATGAAGTAGAACTTCCCGTCCTGGTACAGGAACTCCATCGTGCCGACGCCGCGATAGCCCAGCTTGCGCGCCGTCTCCGCCGCCAGCCCGCCGATATAGGCGCGCTCCTCGGCGTTCAGCGCGGGCGACGGCGCCTCCTCGATCACCTTCTGGTGCCGGCGCTGGATCGAGCAGTCGCGCTCGCCGAAATGCACCACGTTGCCGTGGGTGTCGGCCAGCAGCTGGATCTCGATGTGGCGCGGATGGTCGAGATATTTCTCGACATAGACGCTGTCGTTGCCGAAGGCGGCGCGGGCCTCGTTGCGGGCCATGCTGTAGGCCTCGGCCAGCTCGCCCTCGCTCTGGGCCACCTTCATGCCCTTGCCGCCGCCGCCGGCGGTGGCCTTGATCAGCACCGGGAAGCCCATGTCCTTGGCCAGGGCCATCGCCTCGTCGACCGTGTCGACGGCGCCGTCGGAACCGGGCACGACCGGCAGGCCGGCGGCCTTGACCGCGTCCTTGGCGGCGATCTTGTCGCCCATCACCCGGATGTGCTGCGCGGTCGGGCCGATGAAGGCGAAGCCGTGCTCCTCCACCATCTCGGCGAAGCGGGCGTTCTCGGCCAGGAAGCCGATGCCCGGATGGATCGCGTCGCAGCCGGTGATGGTGGCGGCGGAGAGCAGGGCCGGGATGTTGAGATAGCTGTCGCGCGCCGCCGGCGGGCCGATGCAGACCGCCTCGTCGGCCAGGCGCACGGCCATGGCGTCGCTGTCGGCCGTGGAGTGCACGACCACGGTGCGGATGCCCATCTCGCGGCAGGCGCGATGGATGCGCAGCGCGATCTCGCCGCGGTTGGCGATGAGGACCTTCTCGAACATCAGTCGATCACGACCAGCGGTTCGCCGAACTCGACCGGCTGGGCGTCCTCGACCAGCACGGCGCTGACGGTGCCGGCGCGCGGGCTGCGGATCGGGTTCATTACCTTCATCGCTTCGACGATCAGCAGCGTCGCGCCTTCGGCCACCTTGTCGCCGACCTTGACGAAGGCCGCGGCGCCGGGCTCGGGCGACAGGTAGACGGTGCCGACCATCGGCGAGGTCACGGCGTTCTTCGGCGGGCCGGCCGGGGTGGCGGGCGCGGCCGCCGGGGCGGCGGCGACGGCCGGGGCCGCCGCGGGGGCGGGCGCATAGGCCGTCACCGGCGCCGGCTGGCGGTTCAGCCGGATGCGGCGGTCGCCTTCCGAGAACTCGATCTCGGTCAGGCCCGTCTCGTCGAGAAGCTTGGCCAGGCCACGCACGAATTCGGGATCGAGGTTGAAGGTGCTCATCTGGTCTTCACCGGTCGGTTTCGAGAAGCCGCGCCATCGCCTGCAGGGCCAGAAGATAGCCGTGCACGCCGAGCCCGCACACCACCCCGGTCGCCGCCAGCGAGACATAGGAATGGTGCCGGAACGCATCGCGGCGGAAGATATTGGAGAGATGGACCTCGATCACCGGAAGTTCCGCCGCGTTCAGCGCGTCGAGGATGGCGACCGAGGTGTGGCTGTAGGCGCCGGCATTGACGATGATGCCGTCATGGGCGGTGCGGGCCTCCTGGATCCAGGTGACCAGCTCTCCCTCGTGGTTCGATTGCCGGAAGTCGATCTCGAGCTCGAGCTGCTCGGCCTCGTCGGCGCAGGCCTGCTCGATGTCGGCGAGCGTGTCGCGGCCATAGATCTCGGGCTGGCGCACGCCCAGCATGTTGAGATTGGGGCCGTTGAGGATAAGGACCGTCGGCCGGTCCGACTGGATCGCCGTCACGCGTCGCTGCTCCCGGAGTCAATAGCGCCGGGCGTATCATAGGCGGTGCGGCTTTCACAAGCGCCGTTGCACGAACCTGTCATGGTTCACAGGATGACGGGCCCGTCCGGCAGCTCCTCGGGGTTGGCCTCGCCGGGCGCCGTCGGCCAGACCCGCAGCAGTTCGGCGTCGATCGCGGCCAGGGCTTCCAGCACGCCCTCCTCGTACCGCCCGGCCTGGAACCGGTCGCGCAGCGCGGCGCAGATCCGCGGCCACACGGCGTCGTCGACCCGGGCGGTGACGCCGCGGTCGGCGACGATCTCGATCCGGTGGTCGGCAAGCAGGAGGTACAGCAGCACGCCGGTCGCCTGGGCCGTGTCCCAGACGCGCAGACGGCCGAACACCTCCAGCGCCCGCGTCCGGCTGTCGCGGATATGCGGCGGGGCCGAGGCCTCGACCGCGATCACGATCTCGCCCAGGTGCCGGCGCTCGGCGCCGCGGATCGCCTCGTGCAGCCGGGCCATCACCGCCGGGCCGAAATGGCGGCGCAGCAGCCGGTGGCCGTGCCACTCGGCGACCGGCCGCCACCGCCGCAGGATCCTACCAGCTTCCGGATGCACCGCCGCCTCCGCTCGATCCGCCGCCGCCGCTGAAGCCGCCTCCGCCGGAACCGCCCCCGGACCGGCCGCCGAAGCCCCCACCGAAGCCGCCGCCCAATCCCCGCCAAAGCCTCCCGACCCGCGGCGGGGGCTGTAGGTGCCGCCGCCCGGCCCGCCGAGGCTGCCGCCGATGCCGCCGAGAATCACCGCGCCGATGGCGCAGAACGCGCCGAAGAAGATCAGGCCGGACAGGCCCCAGCCGAGGCCGCCGGCGACCAGCGCGCTGCCGCCGGCCGGCAGCGGCATCGGCAGCCCGGCGGCGCGGAGAAAGCCGCGGGCCACGACGCCGCCGACGATCGCCAGGATGATGACCTGGAGCATCTCCTGCGGCGCTTCGCCCCGGCTCTCCGGCGGGGGCGGCGGCAGCGCCTCGCCGTCGATCAGCCGGATCAGGCTGTCGACCGCGGTGCCCAGCCCGCCGGCGAAATCGCCCTGGCGGAAGGCGGGCGTGATCTGCTCGCGGATGATGCGGCCGGCGGTGATGTCCGGGATCGCGCCCTCCAGGCCATAGCCGGGCTCGATCCGCACGGTGCGGTCGTTCTTGGCGACCAGCAGCAGCACGCCGTCGTCGACGCCCTGGCGGCCCAGCTTCCACTGGTCGAACACCCGCCTGGCGTATTGCTCGACGGTGTCGGCGCCGGTGGTCGGCACGATCAGGATGGCGATCTGCGCGCCCTTGCGCTGCTCGACCGCCGCCAGCTTGCCCTCCAGCGCCTGCCGGTCGGCGGCGGACAGGGTGTTGGTCAGGTCGGTCACGCGGGCGCTCAGCTGCGGCACGGCGACCGGCTGCTGGGCCACCGCCGCGGCGACGGCAAGGACCAGCAGCCAGCCCGCCAGGGCCAGCCGACGCAGCGCCGCGGCCATGCTCGGGGCTGTGAGCCTCAAGGCTTCGGGGCCGGCGAAGTCCCGAAATCGACCTTGGGCGCGGTCGAGATCGCGGCCTCGTTCTCGACGCTGAAATTCGGCTTGGCGCTGAAGCCGAGCACGCCGGCGATCAGGTTGCCGGGGAAGCGGCGGACGCCGACATTGTACTCCTGCACCGCCTGGATCGAGCGGTTGCGCGCCGTGGCGATCCGGTTCTCGGTGCCCTCCAACTGGGTCATCAGGTCCTGGAACAGCGCGTCGGATTTCAGTTGCGGATAGTTCTCCGTCACCACCAGCAGCCGCGACAGGGCCGAGGACAGCTCGCCCTGCGCCGCCTGGAACTTCTGCAGCGCCGCCGGGTCGTTCAGCGTCTCCGGCGGCACCTGGATGCTGCCGACCTTGGCCCGGGCCTCGGTCACCTGGGTCAGCACGTCCTTCTCCTGGTTGGCATAGCCTTGCACGGTCTTGACCAGGTTCGGCACCAGGTCGGCCCGGCGCTGGTACTGGTTCAGCACCTCGGACCAGGCGGCCTTGACGTTTTCGTCGCCGGCCAGGAAGCGGTTATAGGCGCTGCCGCCCCACAGGGCGACCAGCACGACCAGAACGACGACCACGATCAGTCCGGTGAAACGACGCATCCGATCCCCCTCGATCAGCGGAGCGAGCCCGCGCGGATTGCACCATCAACCCCCGACCGGGGCAATCGTGCCTTGAGCCCACCGGACTGGCTTCCCATCAAGGGAGTCCCGAATCGCTTCGCTGCGCAACAGGAAATCGGTGCGGCGGCCGGCCCTCAGGCGGCGATTGCCTCCGGCCGGCCGACGGCGGTGTGGATCTGCTCGGCCAGCCGGACCACGGCCGGAGTCCGCGGCCGGGCGCCCCAGGCCAGCCCGATCTCCAGCGCCGGCAGGGGCGGCAGCCCGTCGCGCTCGCCCAGCACCCGCATCCCGTCCGGCAGGCTGCAGCCCACCACCACCGCCACGGCCAGCCCGGCGCGGACCACGGCCAGGAGGCCAACCAGGCTGGGGCTGGAATAGGCGATGCGATACGGGCGCTGCGTCGCCGCCAGCGCCTGCAGCGTGACGTCCCGGGCGACGCAGCCGGGTTCGTACAGCGCCACCGGCAGCGGCTCCTCCCGCTGCGGGTCGTGGTCCGGCGACCCGAACCAGACCAGCGGCTCGCGGCGCAGCAGCTCGCCGTCACGGCCCGGCCCGCGGGTCACCACCGCCAGGTCGATCTCGCCGGCCGTCAGCCGGCGGTCCAGGAAGGTGGTCTGCTCGCAGATCAACTCGACCTCGACCTGGGGATGGCTGGCGGCGAAGCGCGACAGGATCGGCGGCAGCAGCGAATAGGCGTAGTCATCGGGGATGCCGAGCTGGACCCGGCCGCGAAGGTCGGGCTCGACCAGCGCCGCCCAGGCCTCCTCCTCCAGCCGCAGCATGCGCCTTGCGTGGCCCAGCAGGCTCTCGCCGGCCGGTGTCATGCGCACTTGACGGCTGCTGCGGTCGAACAGCCGCTTGCCGACCGCCTCCTCCAGCCGCCGCACCTGCATGCTGACGGCCGACTGGGTGCGCCCGACCCGCGAAGCGGCCAGACTGAAGCTGCCGCCCTCGGCGATCGCCACCAGGGTGCGCAGCACGTCGAGATCGAGGCGCCTGTCCATGACGCAATCATAAATCCAGGTGATGGTCAGCTTCAAATCTATTCGTTTGATTGAAGTGCGATATGAGCCCAGCTTCCCTTCACGGAAGACAGGAGGCGACCATGGGCGGCATCGAGGCGGCGGAGCGGCGGAGCGGGATCCTGCAGCTCGCTCTGGGCATGGCGGTGGTCGGCACCGTCGGCGTGTTCATGGAGGAATCGGGACAGGGACCGATCAACGCGGTGTTCTTCCGCTGCGTCTTCGGGGCGCTGGTCCTGCTGGCCTTCTGCGCCGCGCGCGGCTGGCTGCGCGGCCTGCGCCTGGCGCCGCGGCAATGGGCGCTGGTCCTGTTCGGCGGCATCTGCATCGTGCTCAACTGGGTCGCGTTCTTCGCCGCGATCCGGCACAGCTCGATCGCCTTCGCCACCATCGTCTACCACGTCCAGCCCTTCTGGGTGGTGCTGGCGGGCGCCGTGCTGTTCGGCGAACGGCTCAGCGGCCAGAAGCTGGGCTGGATCGCGATCGCCTTCGCCGGGCTGGCCCTGGCCACCGGCATCGGCGGCGGCGAGGGGGCGGAGCCGGGGCGGCTTCTCGGCGCCGGCCTGGCCGTGCTGGCCTCGCTGCTCTACACCGGCACGGTGCTGTCGACCAAGGCGCTGCGCGGGGTGCGGCCGCATCTGACCGCGATGATCCACGCCGCCACCGGCATCGTGCTGCTGGCGCCCTTCGTCGGCGTCGCGGACCTGCCGGCGACGCCCGGTCCCTGGGGCTGGCTGGCCGGGCTCGGCGCGATCCACACCGGCCTGGTCTACGTGTTGATGTACGCCGCCTATCCGAAGCTGCCGACGCCGGTGATCGCCGTGCTGGCCTTCGTCTACCCGGCCTCGGCGATCCTCAGCGACTGGCTGGTCTACGGCCATCAGCTCGGGCTGGGGCAGGCGGCCGGGATGGGGCTGATCGCGCTCTCCAGCCTGGCGGTGACCCTCGGCTGGCGGCTGTGGCCGGCGCGGCGGCGTGCGGCCGCACCAGGGTTGACGTCCTGCTAGGCTTCGTTCATGATATGTTCCATGAGCAGGATCAAGACCGCCCTCGACCTCGCCATCGCAACAGATCCGGAGCTGGTCCGGCTCGAATGGCAGATTCGCACGCTGCATGAGTCGACCGAGATCGATATGGCGGTGGCGGAGCGGCTGTCGAAGGATCCCGCGAAGCTTCTGGAGACGGCGGACAGCTTCCTGCGCCTCGCCGACGAGGTGACCCGGACGCTCGCCTTGGCGAACAAGTTTCAGCAAAAATACCAGCAACGGCGCGAGAAACTGGAGGCGGAGCGGGCCCGGCGGCTCGCAAGTGCCCGCGCCGCGTTCCTGGCCGCAGGCTCGTCGCCGGCGGGCACCCGCCACTAGACTGGCCTCTCCGCAGCGCAAGCCAGGGGGCGCGACATGACCGACTCGCCGACCTCGATCAACGCCGACGGCGTCTATGAGCCGTTCTCCGCCGACCGGGTGCCGTGGGAGGAATTCGAGCGCGGCAAGCTCGGCAGCCGGTTCCGGGTGCTCAGCAAATTCGGCGGCGGCAGCCATGTCGGTGTGTCCTATGAGGAACTGCCGCCCGGCAAGCAGTCCAACCTGCTGCACTACCACTTGCTGGAGGAGGAGCACGTCTTCATCCTGGAGGGGGAGCTGACGCTGCGCCTCGGCGACCGCTCCTACCCGATGAAGGCGGGCGACTATGTCTGCTTCCCGGCCGGGCAGAAGGTCGGGCACTGCCTGGTCAACCACACCGACAAGCCCTGCCGCTACATCCTGATCGGCGAGAACAATCCGCATGACGTCGCGGTGTTCCCGGAGACCGGCCGGGTCAGCGTGCGGCTGACCGGCGAGGGCTATCGCAAGTCCGCCGTGATGGACTATTGGGAAGGCACGGACTGAATCCGCAGCGCCGGACAACGGCGGGGAGGCCAGGCTGTGCTGTTCATGATCATCGAGCGCTTCGCCAACCGCGACCCGGTCGCGGCCTATCGTCATCTGCGCGACGCCGGTCGCGGCCTGCCCGAGGGGCTGAAATACGTCGACAGCTGGGTCGAGTCGAACTGCGACCGCTGCTTCCAGCTGATGGAATGCGACGATCTGGCCCTGCTGCAGCGATGGATCCTGCATTGGCGCGGCACCGGGGTCAGCTTCGAAGTCGTGCCGGTGCTGCGCAGCGCCGAGACCCGCGCCGTGGTGGCGCCGCTGCTCGACCCGCCGGCGACCGGCCCGATTTCCTGAGGGACGCTCCATGGCCGGATTCGACCTGCCCGTGGCCGCCGAATGGTTCCGCAGGCGCGACATGGGCGGCGGGCTGACGCTGATCGTCGAGCCGCACACCGACGTGCTGATGCGGGCCAATATCTGGCATCTGCGCGGCCGCGACCGCGACCTGCTGGTCGATGGCGGCCTCGGCGTGGCGCCGCTGCGGCCGGCCTTCCCCGAGCTGTTCGAGGGGCAGCGGACGATCGCGCTGGCCACCCACACCCATGCCGACCATATCGGCGCGATCCATGAGTTCGAGGAGCGCTGGGTGCATCCGCTGGAGGCCGAGGCGCTGGCCCGGCCGCGGCCCGGCACGCTGATCTCCGACGAGATCCCGGCCGAGGCACGGCAGCGCTTCGTCGATGCGGGCTATCCGCCGCTCGGTCCGGCCCTGGTCACCGCCGTGCCCCATGCCGGCTACGACCTGCGCGGCTATGCCCTGCAGGGCGCCGAGCCGACCCGGCGGATTGGGCCGGGGGAGACGGTGGATCTCGGCGACCGGCGCTTCCGGGTGCTGCATGTGCCGGGCCATTCGCCCGGCAGCATCGCCCTGTTCGAGGACGCGACCGGCATCCTGTTCGCCGGCGACGTGATCTATGACGGCCCGCTGCTGTATCGCGGCCCGGGCATGGCCATCGCCGACTATGTCCGCTCCTTCGCCCTGCTGCGGTCGCTGCCGGTCACGGTGGTCCATGCCGGCCATGACGACAGCTTTGGCAAGGCCCGGCTGGACGCGATCATCGACCGCTACCTCGCGCGCTGGCGGACCGAGGGGCTGATCGCCGCCTGACCGCTCCGCCGGAACAGTCCGGCGCCGGCCCCCGTTGCCCAGGAGAGCGAGCGAGGGACGCATGCCTCATCCTCAGCCGCCGCCGGCGTCTCGGCGGGGATGGCGTCAGATCATCCTGCGCAGCCTGGCCCGGCGCCTGATCTTCCTCGGCGGGCTGGTCGTCCTTGCTCTGATCATCGTGCTGGTCCGGTTCTGGCCTCTCTAGCGCCGGCGGACCGAACGGAGACAGCAATGGCCGATCCGAGAGTGTCCGAGCAGGCCCGGGTGGAGGCCCAGGGCGATGCCGTCGGCGAGCTGCGCCTCTATGGCGAGCCGCTTCCGCCGCCGGAGAATGCCGGGGCCTTCGGCGCCCTGTTCAGCCGCTTCGCCGATGCCCAGGTGGTGCTGCTGGGCGAGGCGACGCACGGCACCTCCGAATTCTACCAGGCCCGGGCCGCGATCACGCGGACGCTGATCGCCGAGCACGGCTTCTCCATCGTCGCGGTCGAGGCGGACTGGCCGGATGCCGCGCGGATCGACCGCTACGTCCGGCACCGCGACCCCGAGCCGTCGCGGGAGGAGGCGTTCGCCCGCTTCCCGACCTGGATGTGGCGCAACGCCGAGGTGCTGGCCTTCGCCGAATGGCTGCGCGCCCACAATGAAGGGCTGCCGCCTGGCCGGCGCGCCGCCTTCCGCGGCCTCGACGTCTACAGCCTGGGCGCGTCGATCGACGCCGTGCTGCGCTATCTCGACCAGGTCGATCCGCGGGCCGCGGCGGAGGCCCGCCGGCGCTACGCCTGCCTGACGCCGTGGCAGAGCGAGCCGGCGCGTTATGGCCGGGCCGTGCTGTCGGGCCGCCAGGAGCCCTGCGAGGACGAGGCCGTCGCCCAGCTCGGCGCGCTGCTCGGCCGCCGCCTGTCGGACCTCGACGGCGAGGCCCATTTCGACGCGGCGCAGAACGCCCGCATCGTGCGCGCGGCCGAGCAATACTACCGGCTGATGTATCGCGGCTCGACCGAATCCTGGAACCTGCGCGACCGGCACATGTTCGAGACGCTGCAGGCGCTGCTCGCCGCCGGCGGCGAGGGCGCCAAGGCGGTCGTCTGGGCCCACAACTCGCATATCGGCAACGCCGCGGCCACGGCGATGGGCTGGCAGGGCGAGTTCAACATCGGCGAGCTGTGCCGCACCGCCTATGGCGACGAGGCGGTGCTGATCGGCTTCGGCACCGACCGGGGCACGGTCGCGGCGGCGTCGGAATGGGACGCGCCGATGGAGGTCAAGACCATCCGCCCGGCCCGGCCCGACAGTTGGGAGCACGCCTTCCGCCGTGCCGGCCTCGCTCGGTCGCTGACCGACTGGCGCGGCTTCGACCGGCCGGCCCTGGCGGCGGCGCTGTCCCAGCCCCTGCTCGAACGCGCCATCGGCGTCGTCTACCGGCCGGAGACGGAGCTGCTGAGCCACTATTTCCAGGCCGTGCTGGCCGAACAGTTCGACGCCTATGTCTGGTTCGAGGAGACCCGGGCCGTCACGCCCCTCGGCCCGGCCCGGCCGCAGGGCGTCCCCGACACCTATCCCTTCGGGCTCTGACCATGACACACGACATCTCGCACCCCGTCGAGATCGGCCCCCGGCGCCTGCAGGGGCTGCTCGGCCTGCCGAAGAACCGGGCCGACGGCCTGGTGATCTTCGCCCATGGCAGCGGCAGCGGCCGGCATAGCCCGCGCAACGGCCATGTCGCCGCCGGCCTGCGCTCGGCCGGCCTGGCCACGCTGCTGCTCGACCTGCTGACCCCGGAGGAGGAGCAGGACCGCGCCAACGTCTTCGACATCCCGCTGCTGGCGGAGCGGCTGGACCTCGCCACCGACTGGGCGGCGCGGGCGGCCGAGACGTCGGAGCTCACCGCCGGCTATTTCGGCGCCAGCACCGGGGCTGCCGCGGCGCTGGTGGCGGCGAAAGGCTCGGCCCGGATCGGTGCGGTGGTCTCGCGCGGCGGCCGGCCGGACTTGGCGGGCGACGCGCTCGACCGTGTGCGGGCGCCGACCCTGCTGCTTGTCGGCAGCCTCGACGACCAGGTGCTGGACCTCAACCGCCAGGCCTATGAGCGGCTGCCGGGCGAGAAGGAGCTGGTGGTGGTGCCGGGCGCCGGCCATCTGTTCGAGGAGCCGGGGACGCTCGACCAGGTGCTGCGGCAGGCGGTGCTGTGGTTCCGTCGCCACCTGGCGGGAGACGACCGATGATCCTGTCGCCGGTCCGGTTCCGCGACCGCAGGGATGCCGGCCGGCGCCTCGCCGCGGCGCTGGCCCGTTACCGCGACCTTCGGCCGGTCGTCCTGGCGCTGCCGCGCGGCGGCGTGCCGGTCGGGTTCGAGGTGGCGCGGGCCCTGGCGGCGCCGCTCGACGTGCTGCTGGTGCGCAAGATCGGCGCACCCGGCTATCCCGAGCTGGGGCTCGGCGCGGTGATCGACGGCGCGGACCCGCATGTGGTGCTGAACGACGCCGTGATGCGCGAGGTCATGCCCGCGCCGGGCTATGTCGAGGCCGAGACCGAGCGGCAGCTGGCCGAGATCGAGCGCCGCCGGCGCCTCTATCGCGGCGACCGGCCGGCCCCGTCGGTCGCCGGGCACGTCGTCATCCTGGTCGATGACGGCATCGCCACCGGCGGCACCGTCACCGCCGCCCTGCGGGGGCTGGCGGCGGCGCAGCCGGCCCGGCTGGTGCTCGCGGTGCCGGTGGCGCCGCCGGAGGCGCTGGAGACGCTGTCCGGGCTGGCCGATGACGTGGTCTGCCTGTCCGCCCCGTCCCTCTTCGGCGCCGTCGGCCGGTTCTACCAGGACTTCGAGCAGACGACCGATGAGGAGGTGATCGGCCTCCTCGCCGAAGCGGCGGTCCCTCCGGCGCCGTCCACAGCCGGTTAGGCCACGCCTTCGTACTCCACCGTCGTCATCATGCCGCCCTCCATATGATACAGGTGGTGGCAGTGGAACGCCCAGCGGCCGGGGTTGTCGGCGTCGAAGGCGACGGTCACGGTCTTGCCCGGCGGCACCAGCACCGTGTCGCGCCGGGCGCCGGACAGGGGCCGGCCGTCGATCGCCACCACCTGGAAATGGTGGCCGTGCAGATGCATCGGATGGGCCATCATCGACGGGTTGGTCATGGCGATCGCCACCCGCTCGCCCCGCCGCACCGCCAGCGGCGTGTCCTGGCCGTGCACCTTGCCGTTCAAGGTCCAGACATAGCTCGCCATATCGCCCCCCAGCACCACCGGGATGGTCCGGTCCACGGCCCGTGCAGCCAGCGGCTCCGCCGCCTGCAGCCGTGCCTCCAGCGCCAGGTCGAGCGGCGCCGATGCGTCGTCGCCGAGATCGGCGATGCGGGCGATCGCGGCCCCCGGTGCGGCCAGCACCAGCCCGGTGCGCTGCCGGTCGCCCTCGCGCAGCGCCAGCACCGGCAGCGCCCGGCCGGCCGGGACGGTGACGCGGATGTCCAGCCGCTGGGCGATCGCGATCGGGAAGCGCCTTCCGGCGGCCGGCGCCACCGGCATGCCGTCGACGGCCACCAGCGTGCCCTCGGCGGCGCCGAGATCGATGTGGAAGTTGGTCGCCGCGGCGCCGTTGATGATGCGCAGCCGCACCCGGCCGCCGCGCTCGACACGCACCACCTCCGGGTCGGCCAAGGTGCGGTCGTTCGCCAGGTAGGCGTCGTATTCGACGTCGTTCAGGTCCATCGCCATGCCGCCCGGCATGTCGTGCTGCATTCCCGGCCTGGCGTTTCCGGTGCCCGTGCCGTGCGCGCTGTGATCCATCCCGGCCATGCCCTGGCTGCTTCCGGCCATGCCGTGGGCGCCATGGTCCATCCCGGCCATGCCGTGGCCCTGGCCGCCGCGCAGCCCTGCCATGATCTCGGCCGGGTCGCGGAAGCTGAAGTCGTGCAGCATCAACACCACCTCCTGCTCGTCCAGCCCGGTCTCGGCCGGGTCGGCGACGATCAGCGGCGCCGCCAGCAGGCCCTGTTCCTGCAGCCCGAGATGGGAGTGCATCCAGTTGGTGCCCGGCCGCGCCAGCGGGAAGCCGTAGTCGATGCCAGCGCCGGCCGGCAGCGGGTCCTGGGTCACGCCCGGCACCCCGTCCTGGCGCCAGGGCGGGGTCAGGCCGTGCCGATGCACCAGCGACGGCTCGTCGAGCGCGTTGGTCAGCCGCAGCCGGAAATCCTGGCCGGCGATGGCGTGCAGGCCCTGGCCGCCATCCGGCCGCAGGATGCCGAACACGGTCGCCGGCCGTCCGGCGACGTCGAGGCTGCGGGTGGTGATGGTCAGCTCGGCCGGCGCGGAGGCCCGGGCGAAGCGGGGCAGGGCGCCGGCCAGCATGCCGAGGGCGGATGCTGTGGCGGCACCGGACAGGAAACGGCGGCGGGTGATCACGATCGGATCCTCATCAAGGCGGCGTCGACCGGAGTCTGGAGCTTCCTCCTGCTGGAAGGTAAACCGCGTCACGACGTCGCCTTTTTTGTCGCCGATCAGGGGCGGACCACAGACACGACGGAGCAGCCCATGAGCACCGAATCCTCCCGCCGTCATCTCCTCGGCCTTGCCGTGGCCGGTGCCGCCGGCGGCCTCGCCGCCGCCTGCGCCCGCAGCCAGGCGGCTGCGCCGGGTGCCGCCGAGCCCGAGGGGCCCGTCTCCCAGGCCGAGCTCGACAAGCTCAAGGGCCTGATGCTGCGGACCGTCCGCCCGGGCGAGGCGGTGACCATGGACTACCGCGCCGACCGCCTGACCGTGGAGGTCGACGCACAAGGGAAGATCCTGCGCGCGTCCATCGGCTAGGAAGCGCACACCCGCTCGTAGTGCCGGCGCGCCTTGTGCCGGTTGCCGCAATCGGCCATCGAGCACCAGCGCCGGCTGCGGTTGCGCGAGGTGTCCAGGAACACCCAGGCGCAGTCGGGGTCGGAGCAGCTGCCGACCCGCTCGGCGCGGCCGGAGACCAGCAGCTCGGCCGCGTCCCACACCACCGGCCACAGCGGCTGCTCCAGCGGGTCGGTCTCGGTCATGGTCCAGGTGAAGCCGGTCTTGGTCGCCGCCAGGCCGGTGCGGGTCGGCGCCCGGGCCAGCACGCCGTTCAGCACCGCGAGATCCGCCGCCGAGGCCGCCGCCGGCGCCGTCAGGATCCGCCCCAGCGCGCCCCGCAGGCGCAGCGCCGTCGCCAGCACCTCGGCCGCGGCCTCGGGGCGCTGCGCCGCCTCCTGCGTCAGCCGCCTGACCCCGGCCCGGTCCAGGATGCCGAGATGGCCGGCCCAGAGGGCGAGCTCGCCATAGCTCGTCAGCCGCTCGCCGCGCTGCGGAACGTCGCCGCGCCACGCCTCGGTGTTGACGAAGTCGAGGCTGAGCGAGCCGCCGATCCGCTTCGGCGGCCGTACCGCGTAGGAGGGGGCCTGGGTCTGCATCGCCCGACCATCCTATCGGTTGACTTGGCCGGGGCAAGCCCGGCATCGTCGCCAAACCGGTTCAGGGGTTAGGGAATGCCGACAGTCGATCGTGACGCGACGCTCGAATGCCGGCCGGTGACGCCGGAGCGGCTCGGGGATGTCGAGGCCGTGTTCGCCGGCTGTGCCGAGGCCGGGCGCTGCTGGTGCGCCTTCTGGCGCCGTGAGCGCCGCGACTTCCGGGCCGGGATGCGCGACGGCAGCAACCGCGCCCTGTTCCGCGATCTGGTCGAGGCCGGCGAGCCGATGGGGCTGCTCGGCTATCGCGACGGCCGGCCCGTCGCCTGGTGCGGCGTGGCCCCGCGCGCGGACCAGCCGCGCCTGGCGCGGTCGCGCAACCTGGCGCCGGTCGACGATGTGCCGGTCTGGTCGATCACCTGCTTCGTGACGACCAAGGCCCATCGCCGCACCGGGCTGCTGCGCCCGCTGGTCGCGGCGGCGGCGCGGCTGGCGCGGTCCCGCGGCGCCCCGGCGCTGGAGGCCTATCCGATCGACGCCGCGCGGCCGCTAGGGTCGGGCGAGATCTACACCGGCGTGCTGCGTCCCTTCCTGGACCTCGGCTTCCGCGAGGTGGCGCGGCGCAGCCCGACCCGGCCGATCGTCCGCCTCGATCTCACCAAGGAACAGGAGGACCCGAGATGATCGCACGGATGTGGCGCGGCCCGGTGCCGAAGGCGAAGAAGGACGCCTATGTCGCCTATCTGCGGGAGACCGGCCTCGGCGACTACGCGAAGACGCCGGGCAACCGCGGCGTCTGGCTCCTGTGCCGAGACAGGGGAGAGGAGGTGGAGTTCCTGACCCTGACGATGTGGGACTCGGTCGAGTCGATCAAGGCCTTCGCCGGCGAGGATTACGGCCGCGCCCGCTACTATCCGCGCGACCAGGACTTCCTGACCCGCTTCGACCCGGAGGTCGAGCATTTCGAGGTGATCGACACGGAGGGGACGCGCTAGAAGGCGCGCCGGACGGAAAGGGGAGAACGCCATGCAGTTCCATCAGGGCCGCCTGATCGATCATGTCCATCTGGTGGTGCGCGACCTGGAGGCCAGCAAGCGCTTCTACGCCGCGGCGCTGGCCTCGGTCGGCCGCGCCATCACCCATGAAGGACCGGGCTTCTTCGCCTCGGACGAGCTGTTCGTGAGCCAGGGCGACGCCGTCAGCCATGTCCACCTGGCCTTCCAGGCGGCGGACCGAGAGACCGTCCACCGCTTCCACGCCGCGGCGCTCGAGGCCGGCGGCCGCGACAATGGGGGGCCGGGCGAGCGGCACTACCATCCGGGCTATTACGGCGCCTTCGCGCTCGACCCCGACGGCAACAACATCGAGGCCGTGCATCACGGTCCGGCAACGCGCTCGGCCGAATCCGTCGTGATCTCGGCCGGGACCTGACGTGGACATCCGCCTGCGCCCGATCGCCGAGTCCGAACTCGCCGTCTTCACCGCCACCGCCACCGACCCGGCCCATGCCGAGGCGGTGCGGCACTATGCCGAGGACCTGCTGGGCAAGGGCGCGATGCGCCTGGACTGGTGCTTCCTGGCCGAGCAGGGCGGCGCACCCGTCGGCCGCATCGCCTTCTGGGCTCTGCCCGGGGCGGCGGCGCCCAGCGACATCGTGCTGTTCGATCTGCCCTGGCCGGCGCCGGAGGCCGATGCGATCGGCGCCGCGATGCTGGGGCAGGCGGCCGGGTGGGCGCGGTCGCTCGGCGCCCGGGCGCTCGGCCATGTGCTCGACACGCCGATGCAGGCGCCGCAATGGCAGGCCGAGCCGGAGCGGCGAAAGGCGCTGCTGACAGACAACGGCTTCGAGATCCGGCGCGAGACTTTCCGGTTCGAGTTCGACCCCGCCGCTCCGATCCCGGCGCCCGCCGACGGCCTGGTGTTCCGGTCGATGGCGGAGGTCGGCGAGGCGGCGTTCCGGGCTGCGTCGGAGCGGGTCACACGGGGCACGCTCGACCGCCGCATCGGCGACGACGACATCTTCGCCGATCTGCAGGGGCTGCAGCACGAGCCGGGCTGGTGGGAGCTGGCCTACGAACCGGACGGGGCGCTGGTCGGGCTGGTGATGCCGGCGCTGGCGCCCAGCATGGCCACGATCGGCTATGTCGGCGTGGTGCCGGAGCGGCGCGGGCGCGGCCATGTCCACGCGCTGCTGGCGCGCGGCACGGCGACGCTGGCCCGCATCGGCCGACGGCCGGTCCGGGCCGACACCGATACCCGCAACATGCCGATGGCCGATGCCTTCCGCCGGGCCGGGTGGCGCGACTTCGCGATCCGCACGGAGTTCGAGCGTCCGCTCAGTCCTGCGGCTGTGGCGTGAGCGGCCGTCGGCGGCCGCGCAGCGCCAGCATGGCGGCGTTCCACAGCACGCAGGCAGCCAGGGCCAGGCACAGCGCCGCGGCGGAGCCGAGCGGCACGGCCGCGAGGTGCAGCAGCGCCAGCGCCGGCACATACCCCACCATGCCGATCAGGGCGTTGGCGAACACCGCCGCCGTCGCCGGGCCGCCGATGCGCGGATGCAGCAGCAGGGCCAGGCTGCCGGTGACCACCGGGGCCAGGGCGGCGAAGCCGGCCGCCGCCGGCCCCAGGGCGCGGCCGATCAGCAGCACCGCGGCGATCAGGCCGGTGACCGCGGCCGCCCGCGCCGGGATGTCCCAGCGCCGGCCGGCGGCCCGCACCGGCGGCGTCGCCGCCAGCCCCCGCAGCGCAATCGGCAGGCAGGCGGCGAAGACGATCAGGTTCAGCGCCACGGCGCCGGGCAGGGTCCAGTCGACCCGGGAGACCGCGGCCGCCATGCCGGCCCAGCCCAGCAGCCCCAGCGGCAGGCTGACGGCGAGGCTGCGCGAGCGGGCGAGCAGCGAATAGAGCGTCAGGAACACGGCGGTCGCCGTGTTGACCGCCAGGCTGGCCACGGCGCTGCCGGCGATGAAGCCGGCATCATGCTCCATCGCCAGGAAGACATAGGCCGGGCCGACCGAGATCGGCAGCGTCGCGATCATCGCCCCGAGCACCGGCCCGCTGCGCTCGACCAGCAGCGAGGCGGCGACCACGATCCCGGCGGCCAGCGCCAGCTTGGCGGCGAACAGGAGCCAGAACGGGTCGATCACGGCGGGTCTCCGGACGGCGGGGCCGTCCTTCTAGCTAGCCCATCCGGCACCGCCGCTGCCCCGACGCTTTGTCGGGCCAGTCCTGCGCGGCGGGATTGACCGCAAGAACCGGGTGGCGGCTCTCCCGCGTCAGGACCAGAAGGGCGGCATGAGCATCGCCAAACCCGCAGCCCCGCCCCCGATGGGAATCGCCGACTGGCTGCTGCTGATCGCCCTGTCGCTGGTCTGGGGCGGATCCTTCTTCTTCTCGAAGGTCGCGGTGGCCGAGCTGCCGCCGCTGACCATCGTCCTCGTCCGGGTCGGGCTGGCGGCCATCGCGCTGCTCCCGGTGCTGCGCCTGGCCGGCCTATCGATGCCGCGGGACCGTCGGATCTGGATGGCCTTCTTCGGCATGGGCGTCTTGAACAACCTGATCCCGTTCTGCCTGATCGTCTGGGGCCAGACCCGGATCGGCAGCGGCCTCGCTGCGATCCTGAACGCCACCACGCCCTTGTTCACCGTGCTGGTCGCCCATGTGCTGACCGTGGACGAGAAGCTGACGCCGAAGCGCCTGTCCGGGGTGCTGCTGGGCCTCGCAGGTGTCGTGGTGCTGATCGGGCCTCAGGTGCTGGGCGGGCTCGGCGGCGAGGTGACGGCGCAGCTCGCGATCCTCGGCGCCGCCTTGTCCTATGCCTTCGCCGGCATCTTCGGCCGCCGCTTCCGGGGCCTGCCGCCCATGGTCACCGCCACCGGCCAGGTCGGCGCCACCAGCCTGATGATGCTGCCCATCGTCTGCCTGGTCGACCGGCCCTGGACCTTGCCGATGCCGAGCGGGGCGACGCTGCTGTCGCTGGGCGGCCTGGCGCTGCTCAGCACCTCTCTCGCCTACGTCCTCTACTTCAAGCTGCTGGCCCGGGTCGGCGCCACCAACACGGTGCTGGTGACGCTGCTGATTCCGCCCAGCGCCATGCTGCTCGGGCACCTCGTCCTGGGCGAGGTCCTGGCCGGCCGTGCCTGGGCCGGTATGGCACTGATCGGCCTCGGCCTGATCGCGCTGGACGGGCGGTTGTTCGCTAGGGTGTGGCGCGTGATCGACCGATCGCCCGGTCGGACCGCCTCGTCCTAGCCATCCCGCCTGCGGTCCCGGAACTGTGCCTTCTATTCGGGCCCGGTGCCCGGGTCTGCGGGCGAGACGCCGAGCTGGCGAAGCTCGGCAAGGATGTCGTCCTTCTGCTTTCCTGTGATCGAACGCGCCATATCGAGTGTCAGGGCCTTGCGCCAGTCGGCGATGGCGGGCTCGATCCGGCCCATGGCCTTCCAGAGATAGCCACGATTGTAATAGGCTAGGCCATAGGTCGGGCGCAGTCGGATCACGCGATCGAAGTCCTGCATGGCTTCGTTGAGCCTGCCCATCGCCTTGTAGGCGAATCCCCGGTTGTTGTAGGTGTCGACATCGTCCGGATCGAGCCGGATGGCTTCGTTGTAATCGGCCAGGGCCTTGTCCATATCGCTCAGCCGGCGGTAGGCCAGGCCACGCATGGAGAACAGGTCGCCGTCGTCCGGGTCGATGCGTATGGCTTCGGTTAGGTCTTCCACGGCCCCGGGCTCGTCGTGCAGGTACAGGCGGGTGCGCGCACGGGCGAAGAGCACGTCGCTCGATTGGGGTGCCAAGCCAAGCGCTCGCGTGTAGTCGGCCTCGGCGTCGCCCCAGCTCTCCTGGTCCTCATGGATCAGGCCGCGCTCGACGTAGGCTTCGGCATCCTTCGGGGCGAGCAGGACCGCCTGGTTGGCATCGTCCAGTGCGGCCGCTGGCATCCCCGCCTTGCGTTGCGCCCTTGCGCGCGACCGGTAGGCCCAGGCGTAGCCGGGATCCAGGCGCAATGCCGTGCTGTAGTCGGCGATCGCCTGGTTCCAATCTTCGTCGTCGGCGAATATCAGGCCGCGATTGGCATAGGCGCGCGCCCGATCCGGATCGAGCCGGATCGCCTGGTCGAGGTCGAACAATGCCTGGTCGCGCCGGTCCAGGGCACGCAAGGCCAGTGCACGGCTAATGTAGTGGTTTGCCTCTCCCGGATCGAGCCGGACCGCGTCGTTCTGGTCGGCCAGCGCGCGTTCCGGGTCGCCCTTGTGCAGCCAGACATTGCCGCGGCCCGAATAGGTCTCGGCATCCTTCGGATCCAGCCGGAGGACGGCGGTGAAATCCTCGATCGCCTTGTCCCATTCGCGCTTCTTGTCCCAGACCAACGCCCGGTCGTGATAGGCGGGGATGTGGTTCGGATCGACACGCAGCGCGGCCGAGAAGTCCTCGATGGCCTGGTCGAGATCGCCGCGCGCTTCCCAGGTCAGGGCGCGGGACACATAGTTCCCCGGGTCATCCGGGGCGAGCCGGATGGCGGCATCGAGATCGACAAGCGAACGCTCGGTCTCGCCGATTCTGCGCCAGGCGACGCCGCGGTTGAACAGCGCGGCCTCGTCCTGGGCGTCATGCGCAATCACTTCGCTGAAGTCGGCGATGGCCGCCTTATTGTCGCCTTGTCCCAGGCGCAGCAACCCACGCGCCGCATGGGCCGCGGACCGTTGGCCCACTTCCAGTTCGCGGACGCCCAGCACGCGATCGCAGGCCGCCAGCCTTGCATCGGGCATTCCTTCCTGACCGACGCACAGTTGGAAATCCTGGGGATCCATGGTGGCCGCGTTGGCACGTTCCAGCGACAGCAGGCAAAGCAAGGAACTGAGTACGCGCCTCATAGGGTGTCCTTCCGATGCAGGCATATGGATCGTGGGCCGGGTCGCCCGGTCAGGCCACCTCGTCATAGGTGACACCCAGCGAGGCCAGCGCATCCCAGTAGCCGGGATAGGTCTTGGCCACGCAGCCGGGGGCGAGGATGGTGATGCCGCCGATCTTCAGCCCGGCCAGGGCGAAGCTCATGGCGATGCGGTGGTCGGCATAGGTCTCGATCCGGGTCGGCAGCACCTGGCCGGCCAGGCTGGGATCCGAGGCCACGATCAAGTCGTCGCCTTCCTCGCGGCCCAGGCCCGGGCGGATGCGCGACAGCTCGGTCGCCAGCGCGGCGACGCGGTCGCATTCCTTGACCCGGAGATTGGCGATGCCGGTGAAGCGCACCGGCGTCTCGTTGAACGCCGCCAGCACCGCCAGCGTCGGCACCGCGTCCTGCATCTGCGACCCGTCGATCACCGGCGGCAGGTGCGGGAATCGCGCGATCAGCGCCTGGGCCTTGGCGTCCGGCTGGGTAAAGGCGGCCGCCGGAACGCCCAGGTCGATGGTGCCGCCGGTCAGCACCTCGGCGCCCCACAGATAGGTCGCGGCCGAGGCGTCGGGCTCGATCACATGATCGACGGCGCGGTAGCCGGTCGGCCGCACCCGCCAGGTCGCCTCGTCCAGCTGCTCGACCTCGGCGCCGAAGGCGCGCATCGCCGCCACGGTCAGGTCGACATAGCCGCGGGCGCCGATCTCGGTGCCGGTCAGCGCCACCTCGACCGGCCCGGTGCCGCAGGCGGCGGCCATCAGCAGGGCGGAGATGTACTGGCTGGACAGGCCGCCATCGATCTCGACCCGGCCGGGCGCGAAGGGGCCGTGGCCGCGCACCGTGACCGGCGGGTAGCCGTTCGTGTCCGCGATGTCGGTGCCGAGCGAGCGCAGCGCCTGCACCAGCGGTCCGATCGGCCGCTTGCGCATATGGGCGTCGCCATCGACCACCACGGTACCGTCGACCATGGTGACGGCGGCGGTCAGGAAGCGGGTGGCGGTGCCGGCATTGCCCAGGAACAGCGGCGCGGCCGGAGCCTGCAGCCGGCCGGTGCCGGTGACCGTGAAGCTGGTGTCGTCCGGCTCCTCCACCGTCACGCCCATGGCGCGCAGGGCGGCCGCCATCAATTTGGTGTCGTCGCTCTTCAGCGCGCCGGTCAGGTGGCTGGTGCCGCGGGCCAGCGCCGCCAGCAGCAGGACGCGGTTGGTGATCGACTTCGACCCGGGCGGGGTCACCCGGCCGGTCAGCGGGCGGCCTGGCGCCTTGATCGTCAAACCCTGTGCTCGCGCATCCATGCCGGTCGCCTCACGTCACTCGTATGTCTGTCCTAGCGGCCCTGGCCGCCTTGAGCCAGCGCGATCGGCTCATTCGAGCCATTCGGTGATGAAGGTGCCGTTCTCGTGGATGTCGATGGTCTGCAGCGGGCCGGGGCCGGGATTGGTGAACTTATGCGGCGTGTTCGGCGGCACCACCACGATCTGCCCGGCCTCGGCCAGGATCTCCTGCGCACCCAGGGTGAACAGGGCGTGGCCCTCCCGGATGATGAAGGTCTCGGGATAGGGGTGGCGGTGCAGCTTCGGGCCGCCGCCCGGCTCAGCCCGGTCGAAGAAGATCACCGAGACATTGGCGCCGTGCCTGCCGAGCTGGATCTCGCCATGCCAGCGCTCCGGATCCTCGGCCCATTCGTGGCGGTCGATGACGGGGTTCATGCGTTTCTCTCCCTTGGTCTACATCCCCGGCCCGAGCATCCGAGCTTCGCCCAGCAGCCAGTCGCGGAAGGCGATCAGGCCGGGGCGCGGCGACCGATCCGCCGGCACGGTGAACCAGTAGCCGTGGCGGCTGTGGAAGCCCAGGCCGGCCGGATTGACCAACCGCCCGGTCAGCAATTCCTCGCCGATCAGGCAGCGCGGCACCAGGGCCAGGCCCTGGCCGGCGATCGCAGCGCGGATCACCAGCGCGTAGAAGCCGAAATGCACCATATGCGCCGGGGCGAACTCAGACAGCCCCTGCGCCTCGGCGAACTCGCTCCAGCGCAGCGGCGTGTGGCGGTGGTCCAGCACGGTGTAGCGGCGCACATCCTCGGCGGTCTGGATGCCGCCCATCCGGGACAGCAGCGACGGCGCCCCGACCAGCGCGACGTTGCGACCGAACAGGTAGTCCGCCTGCTGGCCCGGCCAGTCGCCCTCGCCGAAGCGGAACACGCCGTCCGCCTCCTCGATCGTGTCGCCGGTCGCCTGGGTGGTGAACTGCACCTCCAGCTCCGGCCGTGCCTTGGCCAGCAGCGACAGGCGCGGCACCAGCCAGCGGTCGCCCAGGATCGGCAGGACATGCAGCCGGATGGCGTTGGGCGACCCGCGCAGCGCCGCGATCCGCCCGGCCGCGGTCTCCAGCGCCCCCAGCGCGATCCGGGCCTGGGTGACGAAGATCCGCCCGGCCTCGGTCGGCACCAGGCCGCGGCCGGTGCGGGTGAACAGCGGCAGACCGGCGATCTCCTCCAGGCTGCGCAGCTGCTTGCTGACCGCGCTCTGGGTCAGGTTCACGCTCTTCGCCGCCTCCGAGGCCGAGCCGTGCTCGACCAGCGCGGCCAGGACGCGCAGAGCGGTGGTGGAGGGCAGGGGGCTCGGCGGCATCTCTCGGCTATGAGGGTTCGGACTGGGATGCACGATATTCCTTTCCGGACTATCGTGGGGAAATCATTTCCATTGTGGCCTCCCGCGCCGCTTGCCAGCATCCGCGGCCGAACAGGGAGCCGAGCATGACCGAACCGACCCGTCTCTGGGGCGCCCGCTTCCGCGCCGCGCCCGCGCCGGAGCTGATGGCCCTGTCGCGCTCCGATGCCAGCCATTTCCGCCTCGCTCCCTACGACCTCGCCGCCTCCGCCGCCCATGCGCGCGAGCTGGTGCGGGCCGGCATCCTGACCGTGGCCGAGGGCGAGACGATCGCTGTGGCGCTAATGGATCTGGCGCGCGACGTCGCTGCCGGCACGGTGCGGCCGAACCAGGGCGATGAGGACGTCCACACCTTCCTCGAGCGCGCGCTGACCGAGCGGCTCGGCACCCTCGGCGGCAAGCTGCGTGCCGGCCGCTCCCGCAACGACCAGGCGGCGAACGACCTGAAGCTCTATCTGCGCGACGTCGCCCGCCGCCTGGCCGGCCATGTCATGGCGCTGCAGCAGGCGCTGATGGCGCAGGCCGAGGCGCATGTCGAGACGCTGGCGCCGGGCTTCACCCATCTGCAGCCGGCCCAGCCGGTCACCTTCGCCCATCAGCTTCTGGCCCATGCCCAGACCTTCGCCCGCGACGTCGAGCGGCTGCAGGACTGGGACCGGCGCAGCGCCCGGTCGCCGCTCGGCGCCGCCGCTCTGGCCGGCTCCGCCATCGCGCTGCGCCCCGATTTGTCGGCCGCCGAGCTGGGCTATGACGGCCCCTGCGAGAACTCGATCGACGCCGTCGGCAGCCGCGACCATGTGGCGGAGTTCCTGTTCGTCGCCGCGATGCTGTCGGTGCATCTGTCCCGGCTGGCGGAGGAGGTGTTCCTGTGGTCGTCGCGCCAGTTCCGCTGGGTCGAACTGGACGACGCCTACGCCACCGGCTCCTCGATCATGCCGCAGAAGAAGAACGCCGACATCGCCGAGCTGACGCGCGGCCGGGCCGCCCGGCTGATCGGCGGGCTGACGGCGATGCTGACGGCGCTGAAGGGTCTGCCCTTCGCCTATAACCGCGACCTGGTCGAGGACAAGCGCGCCGCCTTCGAGGCGGTCGACACGCTCGACTCCGTGCTGCCGGCGATGGCCGGGATGCTGCGGACGATGCGGGTCAATGTCGAGACGCTGAAGCGCCAGTCGGTCGAGGGCTTCACCCTGGCGACTGAGGTGGCGGACTGGCTGGCCCGGCGCGGCGTGCCCTTCTCCGAGGCGCATGAGATCACCGGCGCCCTGGTCCGGCATTGCGAGGACCGCGGCATCGGGCTGGAGGATCTGGAGGATGCCGACCTCGCGTCGGTCGACCCGCGGCTGGCGCCCGAGATCCGGTCCTGCCTGACGCCGGAGGCGGCGGTGGCCGCCCGGTCGGGCCATGGCGGCACCGCGCCGGATCGGGTGCGCGAGCAGCTGGCGCGGCTGCGCGAGCTGCTGGTCGAGCAGGACAGCTGGGCCGGGTCCTATAGTGGTCCGATCGGCTGAACGGCCAGGGGGCAGCGCATGACCGACATCACCACGGGCACCTCGCCCTATTCTATCGCCCATCTGCGCCATGTGCCGCGTCGGCACTATGGCCGCTGGATTGCGGCGGCGCTGATCCTGCTGGCGCTGGCGGCGATCGTGAAGGCCTTCGCCGAGGGCCAGATCGCGTGGGCCGTGGTCGGCCAGTTCTTCACCGCCCCGGCGATCCTGTCGGGCCTGGCCAACACCATCCTGATGACGGTCTGCGCCATGGCGCTGGGCATCGCGCTCGGCGTGATCTTCGCCATCATGGTGATGTCGCCCAACCCGGTGCTGAAGACCGTGGCGGTCGGCTACATCTGGTTCTTCCGCGGCACGCCGCTGCTGCTGCAGCTGCTCTTGTGGTTCAACCTGGCGCTGGTGTTCCCGGTGATCGGCATCCCCGGCCTGTTCGAGGGGCGGACGGTCGACCTGATCACCCCCTTCGTGGCGACGCTGCTGGGCCTCGGCATCAACCAGGGCGCCTATACCGCCGAGGTGGTGCGCGGCGGCATCCTGTCGGTCGATCTCGGCCAGACCGAGGCGGCCAAGGCGATCGGCATGACCCGGCTGGTGGCGTTGCGCCGGATCGTGCTGCCGCAGGCGATGCGGGTGATCATCCCGCCGGTCGGCAACGAGGTGATCAGCATGGTCAAGCTGACCTCGGTCGCCAGCGTCATCCAGTACGCCGAGATGCTGCGCAACGCCCAGACCATCTACTACGCCAACGCCCGGGTGATCGAGCTGCTGATCGTCGCCGCGATCTGGTACCTGGTGGTGGTCACGCTGCTCAGTATCGGCCAGCACTTCCTGGAGAAGCATTTCGCCCGCGGCCGCGGCGACCGGCGCGGCAAGCGCACCGTCGTTGTCGACCAGCCGAAGGAGGCCTGAGCCATGCCGCCGATGGTGGTCGCCGCCGAGGTCCACAAGCATTTCGGGTCGCTGCACGCGCTGCAGGGCGTGTCGCTGGAGGTCGAGCGCGGCGAGGTGCTGTGCATCATCGGCCCCTCCGGCTCGGGCAAGAGCACGCTCTTGCGCTGCATCAACCAGCTGGAGAGCGTCGATGGCGGCGCCGTCTGGGTCGATGGCGAGCTGGCCGGCTTCCGGCGCGAGGGCGACGCCCTCTATGCCCTGACCGACCGCGAGGTGGCGCGCCAGCGCCTGGCCAGCGGCATGGTGTTCCAGCGCTTCAATCTGTTCGCCCACATGACCGTGCTGGCCAACATCATCGAAGGCCCGGTCACGGTGCAGAAGCGGCCGAAGGCCGAGGCGACGGCGGAAGCCATGGGCCTGCTGCGGCGCGTCGGCCTGGCCGACAAGCGCGACGCCTATCCGGCCGAGCTGTCCGGCGGCCAGCAGCAGCGCATCGCCATCGCCCGCGCCTTGGCGATGAAGCCGAAGCTGATGCTGTTCGACGAGCCGACCTCGGCCCTCGACCCCGAGCTGGTCGGCGAGGTGCTGGCGGTGATGCGCGACCTGGCCGCCAGCGGCATGACCATGATCGTGGTGACGCATGAGCTGGGCTTCGCCCGCGAGGTGGCGAACCGGGTCGTGTTCATGGACCGCGGCCGGATCGTCGAGATCGGCCCGCCGCAGCAGGTGCTGGGCAGCCCGCGCGAGGCGCGCACCCGCGACTTCATCGCCGCCGTCCTCTCGTGACCGGCGGAGCAGATACCAACAGGAGAGGCAAATGACCCGTTTCGCCCTGCTCGCCGCCTGCGCGGCGGCCGCACTCGTCGCGGTCCCGGCCGGCGCCCAGGACCTGCCGGCCCGGATCAAGCAAGCCGGCAAGATCGTCATCGGCACCAACAACAATTACCCGCCGATCATCTTCAAGGACCCGGCGACCAACGAGCTGCAGGGCGTCGACATCGACCTGGGCAAGGCCATCGCCAAGCAGCTGGGCGTCGAGGTCGAGTTCCAGGAGATCGCCTTCGCCCAGATGCTGCCGTCGCTGCAGACCGGCCGCATCGACATGGTGATGGCGGGGATGAGCGACACGCCGGCGCGGCGCGACATCGCCGATTTCGTCGACTACATGAAATCCGGCGCGCAGTTCTACACGATCACGGCGCTGGCCGATCAGATCAAGTCGACCGACGACCTGTGCGGCAAGACTGTGGGCGCCAGCCGCTCGACCAACTGGCCGCAGCAGATCGGCGAGTGGAGCGACAAGAACTGCGTCGCCAAGGGCAAGCCGGCGATCACCGTGGTCGGCACCGAGGGTTCGGCCGACGCCCGCACCCAGCTGAAGACCCAGCGGCTGCAGGCCGCGGCCCAGGGCAACGAGACGCTGCCGTACTTCCAGAAGCTGGAGCCCGACACCTATGTGCCGATCGGCGAAGCCTTCACCGAGTCCCTGGTCGGCATCCCGGTGCTGAAGTCCGAGCCGCAGCTGCGCGACGCGGTGAAGGCCGCGGTGGAGACGCTGCAGGCCGACGGCACCTACGACCAGATCCTGGCCAAGTACGGCCTGCAGGCCAACAAGCTGCCGGTGGCCCTGAACCAGGGACAGTGAAACAAGGGCAACTGGCGCTCCACGCTAACCCTTGTTGTCATTGCCGGGCTCGACCCGGCAATCCAGAGAGCGTCGACACCCGCTGGATGCCCGGGTCAAGCCCGGGCATGACAGTTTGAGAGGGAAGGCCCTCTGACCGCCGTCCCGCTTCGGCACGATCCGGGCCGTCGTCCCGTTGTCATGGCATCCACCCTTGCCCGGAGGATGCCGTGAAGGACAGTCCCTGGTTCGACCGTTTCGCCACCCGGATCGCACAGTTCGCCGGCCATCCCGTCACCTTCGGCCTGGCCGCCGGGCTGATCGTCGTGTGGGCCGCGATCGGGCCGTTCGTCGGCTTTTCCGATGCCTGGCAGCTCACGGTCAACACCGCCACGACGATCGTCACCTTCCTCATGGTGTTCCTGATCCAGAGCACCCAGAACCGCGACACCGCGGCGCTGCAGATCAAGCTGGACGAGCTGATCCGCGCCACCAAGACGGCGCGCAACTCGCTGCTCGACCTCGAGGAGCATTCCGAGGAGGAGATCCGCAAGATCCGCGAGGAATACGAGAAGCTGGCCGAAGCCGAGCGGGAGAAAGACCCTCGAAACCGTATGGAGTCTTGATGGCGGGGAGGCGCAGGGTCGCGCCCGCGGCCGGCCCCGACCGGGACGGCCGGTCGAGGATGACGGTCATGCAGGACATCGAGATCCCCCGGACGGCGTGGCAGCGCACCGATCCGGACTCCCGCCGCCGCATCGCCAGCTTCGCCATGCGGGTTGGTGCCGTGCTGGCGCTGCTGGGGCTGATCGCGCTGCCCGGCCGCCGTTCGCTGGCCGAGATGCTGGCGCTGCTGCAGATGGTGATGTTTCTGTCCGCGGCCTGGACCGGGCTGTTCGCCTGGGCCGCGCGGGAGCCGGCGCAGCCCAACCGACTGAACCTCTGGGACGAAGCCCTGGCCTTCACCGCCCTGTTCCTGCTGGTGCGGATCCTGCGGATCCAGGTGCTTGGAGCATAGAAGCGTCGGTTGGGTTCGCGTTTGGCGAACCCAACATCTCACCATCGCGCTGCGGCCAGTTGGGTTCGCGTGCCGCGAACCCAACCTGCGACGTCATCCCGCCTCCGGCAGACGCTCCCGCCCGTGCGGCGCCGACAGGTCCAGCACCGGGCCCTTGGGTACGATCCCTGTCGGGTTGATGGTGCGGTGGCTCTCGTAATAGTGCCGCTTGATGTGCGTCATCTCGATCGTCGCCGCCACGCCGGGACGCTGCGCGATCTCACGGGTGAAGCCCCACAGCGCCGGGTATTCGTGCAGCGGCCGCAGGTTGCACTTGAAGTGGCCGTGATAGACCGGGTCGAAGCGCAAAAGGGTGGTGAACAGCCGGATGTCGGCCTCGGTCAGCCGGTCGCCGACCAGCCAGCGATGCGCCGACAGATGCGCCTCCAGCCGGTCCAGCGTCTCGAACAGCCGGGTCACGGCCTCCTCGTACACCGCCTGGTCGGTGGCGAATCCGGCCTTGTAGATGCCGTTGTTCACCCGGTCGTAGACCTCGGCGTTGATCGCGTCGATCTCCGGCAGCAGCTCGGCCGGCGACAGGTCGACCGACCGGTCGGCCCATTCGTCGAACGCCGAGTTCAACATCCGGATGATCTCGGCCGACTCGTTGTTCACGATGCTGCGTGTCTGCTTGTCCCACAGCACCGGCACGGTGACCCGGCCGGTGTAGTCCGGCCTGGCCAGGGTGTAGACCTCGTGCAGCGCCGCCTTGCCGTTGACCCGGTCGCCGGTCGCGCCGGGGGACCGCACCCCGGTGCGGAGGTCGGCGAAGGTCCAGCCCTGGGCGCCCATGAACGGGTCGACCACGTCGACCGAGATCACGTCCTCGAGCTGCTTCAGCGCCCGCACGATCAGGGTGCGGTGCGCCCAGGGGCAGGCGTAGGAGACATAGAGGTGATAGCGGCCGGGCTCGGCCTTGAAGCCGGAGCTGCCGTCGGCCGTCACCGCGCCTCGGAAGGCGCTCTCCTGCCGCACGAAGCGCCCACCGGTCGATTTCGTGTCGTACCACTGGTCGGCCCAGCGGCCCTCGATCAGCAGGCCCATCGTCATCTCCTTCGGCCGCCGGGGAGGCCCCGGCGGCGGTATCCTATCGCTCTCAGCCCTTGAGCTTCGAAGCGATCTTCGTCACATGCGCGCCCTGGAAGCGGGCGGCGGCGAGCTCGTTGGCGCTCGGCTGGCGCTGGCCCTGGCCGCCGGCGATGGTCGAGGCTCCGTAGGGCGACCCGCCGGTGATCTCGTCCAGCGTCATCTGGCCCTGGTAGGAATAGGGCAGGCCGACCACCACCATGCCCTGGTGCAGCAGCACGGTGTGGAAGTTCAGGATGGTCGATTCCTGGCCGCCATGCTGGGTTGCGGTCGAGGTGAAGACGCTGCCGGGCTTGCCGATCAGGGCGCCCTTCATCCACAGGCCGCCGGCCTGGTCGAGGAAGTTCTTCATCTGCGCCGCCATCATGCCGAAGCGGGTCGGCACGCCGAAGATGATGGCGTCGTAGTCGGCCAGCTCGTCGATGGTGGCGACCGGCGCCGCCTGGTCGAGCTTGAAGTGGGACGCGCGGGCGACCTCCTCCGGCACAAGCTCGGGCACGCGCTTGATCACGGGCTCGCCGCCCGCCTCGCGCACGCCTTCGGCCACCGCCGTGGCCATGGTCTCGATATGGCCGTAGGAGCTGTAGTAGAGAACCAGGACCTTCGTCATCGGATCGTTTCCCTTCGGGCTGGCAGACTGTGCTGCGGCTGAAAGGTAGCCCTTGAAGCGAGGCGGGATAACCCGCCGATCCGGCACAGGATTGTTTCCTGGAGGGAGACGATCGGGACTTGCGGCTGCTATCGTCCCGGGATGACGACCGCGATCCCCGTCCTCGAGACCCGCCGCCTGGTCCTCCGGCCGCTCACCCTCGCCGATGCGCCGGCGGTGCAGCGGCTGTTCCCGCATTGGGAGATCGTGCGCCACCTCAACGCCCAGGTGCCTTGGCCCTATCCGCCGGACGGGGCGCTGGTCCATCTGCGCGATGTCCTCCTGCCGGCCATGGCGCGGGGCGAGGCCTGGCATTGGTCGCTGCGCCTGAGGTCCGCCCCGGACGAGCTGATCGGCTGCATCGGCCTGATGGCCGGGGACCGCGACAACCGCGGCTTCTGGCTCGGTCTGGCCTGGCACGGCCAGGGGCTGATGACCGAGGCCAGCGACCGGGTGACCGACCACTGGTTCGAGGATCTCGGCTTCCCCGTGCTGCGCGTGCCCAAGGCGGTCGAGAACGCCGCGTCGCGCCGGATTTCCGAGAAATCCGGCATGCGGGTGGTCGCGACGATCGAGAAGGACTACGTCTCCGGCCGCTTGGCCTCCGAGCTGTGGGAGATCACCCGTGAGGAGTGGCGGACCTATCGCCGTCGCCAGGGGGCCGGAGGATGAGCGTCACGCCGCCTGGGTCGCCGTGCCCGCCTCCCGTCGCCGCGCGGTGGCCGCCAGCAGGGCGAGGGCGATCGCTGCCGACAGGGCACCGACCCAGCCGAGCGCCGTGACGCCGCCATGGTCCAGCGTCGCGGCGCCGAGCGCCGACCCGAAGGCGATGCCGGCATAGAGCGCCGAGGAGTTCAGCGACGCCGCGATCATCCCGACCTCCGGCGCCAGCCGGATCAGCCGGGTCGTCTGCGCCGGGTGGAAGGCCCAGCCGGCCACGGCCCAGACCAGCATCAGCGGCACTATCGCGACCAGCGCCTGGCCGGTCGGCAGGGCGGTGGCGGCGCCCAGGCCGGCCAGGGCCAGGGCCAGGACGGCGAGGGCGCCGAGCTGCAGCCGAACCGGGCCGATCCGGTCGGTCAGCTGGCCGCCGACGGCGTTGCCGATGGCGGAGCCGATGCCGAACAGGAACAGCACCGCGGTGACGCCGTCCGGACCGATCCCGGCCGTGTGCTCGAGATAGGGCGCGATGAAGGTGTAGAGGACGAAGGCCGCGGCGATCCAGAAGAAGGTCACGGTCAGGGCCTGCAGCACCGCCGGCCGCCGGGCCACGGCGAAGCGCTCGGCCAGCGTCGAGGCGCCGAGCGGCAGCTTGGCCGGCAGGCCGAAGCGCAGCCCCGCCACCCCGGCCAGGCCGAGGACGGCGACGATCGCGAAGGTCGACCGCCAGTCGGCGTGGTTGCCGATCCAGGCGCCCAGCGGCACGCCCAGCGCGGTGGCGATGGTCATGCCGCTGGTCACGGTCGCGATCGCCCGGCCGCGCCGCTCGGGAGGCACCAGCGAGGCCGCCACGGCATAGGCGGTGGGCATGAACAGCCCGGCGCTCAGCGCCAGCAGCACCCGGGCGGCGACCAGCTGCCACAGGCTCTGCGCCACTGCCGCCAGCAGGTTGGAGAGGGTGAAGGCCAGCAGCGCCATGACCAGGAGCCGGCGCCGCTCGAGGCCGCCGCACAGCGCCGACAGGATCGGCGAGCCGACGGCGTAGGCGAGGGCGAAGATGGTGATCAGCTGCCCGGCGGTGGCGACGGAGCTGTGGAAGTCCGCGGCGATCGCAGGCAGCAGCCCGGCGATCATCAGACCTTCGGTGCCGATGGCGAAAGCGCCGATCGCGAGCCAGACCAGGGAGGCGGGCATCGGTGGTGTTCCATTGTTCAATGATGTTTGAACTATACCGCAGCCCGGAGATCGGCCGTCAAGGGGAATGTTCAATAACTGTTGAACATTGAAACAGGAGCCCGGATCGATTAGATGTCGCGGCATGCGTCCGCCCTTCCACCCCGATCGCGACCAGCTCGACCTCGTCACCATCCTGGCTGCGCTCAGCGACCCGACCCGGCTGGGGATCGTGGCCACGCTGTCCGAGGTGGGCGAGGTCTCCTGCAGCAGCTTCGGCGACGCCGCCACCAAGACGGCGCTGTCCTACCACTATGCCAAGCTGCGCGAGGCCGGCGTCACCCGGACGCGGATCGACGGCACGCAGCGCTTCATCTCGCTGCGGCGCGACGACCTGGAGGAGAGGTTCCCGGGGCTGCTGGATTCGGTCGTGACAAATGCGCGCAGGACGAAGCTCGGCGGGGCGGCGTCGTAGCGTCGCCGAAGCCGGAAAACCCGCGGCTGCCCGGATGCTTCCGGTTACGAAATGGTAATTTCGTGACGACCGCCCGGCCGGCTATGGTGCCCGCGTCGCAAGGGTTCGGGGCAAAGGTTCGGGAACGCAGCGCGGCCCCGAGTGTTTCGAGCCCAAGACCCAGCGCAATCCCCAGATGACGACGCCCTTGCGTTGTCCGAGTCAGCCCATGCGGACATTCTCAGTCGTCACGACCTGCCACGCTGCCGGCTATGCCGAATACGGCCGGCGCATGATCGAGACCTTCGATCGGCATTGGCCGGACGAGATCCCCCTGATCCTGTATCGCGAGAACTTCGTGCCCGAGGTACGGAGCGACCGGATCGTCGTGCGGGACCTGATCGCGAGCTGCCCGGACCTGGTCGCGTTCAAGCGCCGCCACGCCGACAACCCGCTGGCGCACGGCCAGACCCAGCGCTACCGCTTCCGCCTGTCGCGCAACCCGTACAAGAACCGGATCAAGCTGGGCGAGCGGAACTGGGGCACCGGCTTCCGCTGGGATGCGGTGCGCTTCGCCCACAAGGCCTTCGCCATCTTCCACGCCGCCAAGACCTGCGACACCGACGTGCTGATCTGGGTCGACGCCGACAGCCTGTTTTTCGCCGAGCCGACATGGGCGGAGCTGGAGAGCTTCGTCCCGCCGGACTGCTTCGTCGGCTGCCTGCAGCGGCCGACCTACACCGAATGCGGCTTCATCGCCTACAATCTTCGCCACCCGGCGACGCGGCAGATGCTGGCGGAGTTCGAGCGGCTCTACACCGAGGACGGGCTGTTCCGGGAATACGAGTTCCACGACGCCTTCCTGTTCGATGTGGTCCGCCGGCAGATGGAGCAGGCCGGCCACCGCTCCCACGACATCGCCGAGGGCATCGGCGCGCGGGCCAAGCATGTGCTGATCAACTCGCGCCTCGGCCGGTTCATGGACCACGTCAAGGGCGGCCGCAAGGATGCCGGCCACAGCGGCCGCGCCGACCTGGTGGTGGACCGCCGCGAGGCCTACTGGGCCAATTCGGCCTGAGAGCAGGGTGGCTCGGGCCGGATCGGGTCATCCCTGATCGCACGCCGGGCGCATCGCGCCCGCTCTCCTGGGATGGACTCGTTTTCCTGACGCCGTCATGATCTGACCCGGGGCGCGAGGCATCGCGCCGACCGATCAGATGTCATCCGTTCAGAATACTCATGGCGTCCGGACCGGGAGATTTGCGATGTCCCTGAGAACGGTTGCGGCCGTCTGCGCCGCCTTGCTCGTCCCCGGCGCCGCCCAGGCCCAATACCAGATGATCAGCCCCATGCTGTTCGAGGGGCCGCGGATCAGCCTTCAGGACCATGCCAATCGAGGCTCATCTGCGCCGGCAGGCCGGTCCGCCTCGCCGTCCGGGCTGCAGGTGGACGCCAGGTCGTTCGCCTATCGCCCCGATCCCGCGCGGCGGCGCGCCAACCTCGCCCGCTTCGTCGACAGGAGCCGGGCCGCCGATCCGCAGGGGGCGGAGAATTTGGCGGCGCTGTTCGCCCAGGGCGACCTGATCGAGCGGATGCGCCCGGAGCTGGCGAAATACGGCCTCGTCATCGATAACGTCGCCGATGCCTACACCGTCTGGTGGATCGCCGCCTGGCAGGCGAGCCGGGGCAGCCACGACGATGTCAGCGCCGCGACCGCCGCCGCGATCCGGCGGCAGGTGGTACAGTCGATGGCGTCGACGCCCGCGCTCAGGACCGCGGGCGACGCCGGCAAGCAGGAGATGGCGGAGGCGCTCCTGGTTCAGGGCGTGCTGCTTTCGGCCGCGCTCGAGCAGGCGGGGGATGATCGCGAGCAGCTGGCGGCGCTCAGCCGCGCCGCGGTCCAGGGCGCGCGCGGCATGGGGGTCGACCTCTCGGCGATGACCTTGACCGAGAGGGGCTTCGTCCCCGCGCAGTAGCAGATAAGTCCGAGACTAGTGGACGGCCGCCGCTGGGCCGCTGCGGAACGTGGCGCACAGCGCCGCCGCCGCAGCCAGGGTGACCGCGGCCAGGGCGGCGGAGAGCCACAGCGCCGCGGCCTCGCCCAGCCGCTCGATCACCGCGGCATAGGCGATCGGCGCCGCCGCCGAGCACAGGAAGCCCGGCACCAGCAGCCGGCCGGCGATGGCGCCGTAGCGGCCCGGGTCGAACAGCACCAGGGGCAGCGTGCCGCGGGTGATGGTCAGCAGGCCGTTGCCGGCACCGTAAAGGAAGGCGAAGGCGATCGCTGCGGCCGGCACCTGCCCGCCCCACAGCCCGGCCAGGAAGCAGACCGGCAGCACGGCCGACGCCGCCAGCGTCAGCCCCAGCGGCGACAGCCCGCCGCCGAACAGCACCTCCGCCAGGCGGGCGCCGGACTGGCCGATGCCGCGCAGCGTCGCGACCCACCCCGCGCCCGGCGCGGCGAGGCCGAGCCCGGCCAGGATGCCGATCATATGCGCCGACATGCCGGCGTTCAGCGCGTTGGTCAGGGTGATGATCAGGGCGTAGAGCCCGCCGGCGATCCAGTGCTCCCGCCGGGTCCCCGCCAGGGGCCGGGGCGCCGCCGCGGCCGGCCGTGCGCGACCGCCATGGCGGCCGGCGGGCAGGGCCAGGTACAGCGGGACGGTCAGCAGGGCGAAGCCGGCATAGGCGAGGACCGCGCCGCGCCAGCCGAAGGCGGCGGCCAGCTGCTCGCCGATCGGCCAGAAGGCGGTGGAGGCCAGGCCACCGAGCAGCGTGATCTGGGCCATCGGCCGGCGCGCCTCCGCCCCGCCGATCCGCGCCAGCGCGGCGAAGGCGGCGTCGTACAGGGTGCAGCGCATCGCCAGGCCGAGCACCAGCCAGGCGGCATAATACGAGGCCGGGTCCCGGGCCAGGGCCAGGCCGGCGCAGCCGAGGGCCGACAGCACCGACCCGGCCGTCATCACGAAGCGGCCGCCGCGCCGGTCGATCAGCCGTCCGATCCAGGCGGAGGACAGCCCCATCACCAGGAGCGCGGCGGAGAAGCCACCATGCACCAGGGTGTGGCTCCAGCCGGTCTCGGCGATGATCCGCGGCCCGAAGCCGCCGATCAGGTAGTAGGTGGTGCCCCAGCTGACCAGCTGGGCCAGGCCGAGGCAGAGGACGGTGCCGCGGCGGATCACGCGCCGTGGCCCGGCCAAGCCGTCGGCGGAGCGGCGTCGCCGGGCCCGAGCGCCCGCTGCATCAGCACGGTGTCGACCCAGCGCCCGAACTTGTAGCCGGTCGACTGCAGGAGGCCGGCCCGGCGGAAGCCCAGCGCCTCGTGCAGCGCGATCGAGCCGGCGTTGCCGCTGTCGCCGATCACGGCCACCATCTGCCGCCAGGGGCCGGCCTCGCAGCGTTCGATCAGCGCGCCCAGCAGGGCTCGGCCGATGCCGCGGCCGGCCAGCCCGTCGGCGACATAGACCGAATCCTCGATGGTGTGGCGATAGGCCGGGCGCGGCCGATAGGCGCCGGCATAGGCATAGCCGACCAGCCTGCCGTCGATCTCCGCCGCCAGGTACGGCAGGCCCTGGGCCAGCACCACCGCCCGCCGGGCCGCCCGCTCCGGCACCTCGGGCGGCGTCTCCTCGAAGCTGGCCAGGCCGTGCAGCACGTGATGGGCGTAGATCGCCTGGACGGCCGGGATGTCCGTCTCCGCCGCGTCGCGGATGGTGATCGGGGAGGCGAGGGGACGGTCGGGCATGGTCGGTTCGGTCTTTCGGTCGGGATACGGGCGGTCAGGATCGGCGCGTCCGCGCAGCGCCTCGCCGCGGCTGATGCCGAGATCGGCCAGGCACCGGTCGTCGAGCCCGCGCAGCAGCTCCAACTGGCGCCGGCGGGACTGCGGCGAAGCGGCGAACCAATGCAGCATCTCGGACAAGGCAGGGCAAGGCATCGGGCAGGGCCGTGGTGGGAACGGGGCGAGATTGCGCTTTCGTGACGGATAAGGGAAATTTGGATATCCAATGCAGAAGATAAGGAATCCTTTGGAATGCGCGGGCTCAGCCTCGACCAGCTGCGCACCTTTGCCGAGGTGGTCCGGGCCAGCAGCTTCTCCGGCGCCGCGGCAAGGCTGAACCTGACCCAGCCGGCGGTCAGCCTGCAGATCCGGCAGCTCGAGGCGCGGCTCGGCGTCCGGCTGATCGAGCGGGTCGGGCGGCGGGCGACGCCGACCGCGGCGGGGCGGGACCTGCTGGTCCATGCCGGGCGGATCGAGGCGGAGGTCGCGGCGGCGGTCGAGGCGATGGCGGAGCACGCCGGCGGCGCGGCCGGGCGGGTGCGTCTCGGCACCGGCGCCACCGCCTGCATCTACCTGCTGCCGCCGGTGCTGCGGGCGCTGCGCCGCCGCCTGCCGTCGCTGGAGATCGTGGTCTCGACCGGCAACACCGCCAGCATCCTGCGCCTGCTGGAAGAGAACGCGCTCGATCTCGGCCTCGTCACCCTGCCGGCGCCGGGCCGCGCCTTCGCCGTGACGCCGCTGATGGAGGAGGAGTTCGTCGCCGTCGCCCCGGCCGAGGCAGACGACCTGCCGCCGGCGGTGACGCCCGCGGCGCTGCTCGGCCGGCCGGTGGTGCTGTACGAGCCGGGCGGCCACACACGGCGGATCGTCGACGACTGGGTCGCGCGCGCCGGCATCAGCCTGAAGCCGGTGATGGAGCTGGGCAGCGTCGAAGCGATCAAGGAGCTGGTCGGCGCCGGCCTCGGCTACGCCATCCTGCCCCGCATGGCGGTCGAGAACGCCCCGGGCCTGGCCGTCCATCCGCTGTCGCCGCGGCTGCACCGCCGGCTCGGCCTGGTGCTGCGCCGCGACAAGCCCTTGGCCCGCGGTCTGCGCGAGACCGTCGCGGCGCTGCGGCAGGCGGCAGCGGAGCGCGCATGAAAAAGCGCCGGGCGGCGCGAACCGCTCCGGCGCTTCCGGCATTCGGCCGATCAGGCCGCCTTCTTCGCACCGCCGCCGTTGATGGCGATGCGGCGGGCCTTGCTCTGGGCACGCTCGGTCTTCGGCAGGGTGACGGTCAGCACGCCGTTCCTGAACGACGCTTCGACCTTGTCCTCGTCGACCTCGCGGCCGATCGCGACCTGCCGCTCGAAGCGGCCGTAGCTGCGCTCGCTGAACTGGCGCTGCTTGTCCTCGACCTCGGACTTCTTCTCGCCGCGGATGGTCAGGATGCCGTCGGACAGGGTGACCTCGACATCCTTCTCCTCCAGGCCGGGGATCTCGGCCGACACGGTCACGGCCTTGTCGGTCTCGGCCAGCTCCAGGCTGGGCCAGCCGGCGCCGCGGCCGAACAGCGACGGCGGACCGAAGCCGCGGAACGCCTCGTCGAACAGGCGGTTCATCTCGCGATGCAGCGACAGCAGCGGGCTGCCCTCGTCGCGATAGGGTTCGACCGAGCGGCCGCGGCCCCAGGGAATCAGATCACGCATCATCAGGTCCTCCTTCCATATCCTCGACACGAGCAACATGGCTGAGGAAGGTCCGGAGAGCCGGAGCTCCCTCAGGACCGCCGGCCCCCGGCAGGGCAGGCAACCGGCGTGACTCCCAGATGGGAGCCATGGTACGCCTTTTCAAGGGAAAAGCTCGCAATAACAATGCTCTAAGGTCCTGTTTTGTCGTACTTTGCCGATCGCGCAGCCGTGCTGCGAGCGATCCGGCCGTTCGATCGTTGACCCCGCGCTTCGCCTCGTAGACCTTGCGCGTCATGGACATGCCCGGCGCCATGATCGTCTTCGCCCAGGTCGTCGACAGCCGCAGCTTCTCGGCGGCGGCGGCGCGGCTGGGCCTGTCGAAATCCGCGGTCAGCAAGCAGATCGCGAAGCTGGAGGACCGGCTCGGCGCCCGCCTCTTGAACCGCACCACCCGCACCCTCAGCCCGACCGATGCCGGGCAGGATTTCTACGAGCGCTGCATCCGCGTCGCCCGCGAGGTGGAGGAGGCGGAGCGGGCGATCACCCATCTCTCCGCCGAGCCGCGCGGCTTGCTGCGGCTGAACGCGCCGGCCAGCTTCGGCCGGGAATACCTGGCGCCGCTGGTGCCGGAGATGCTGGCCCGCTGGCCGGAGCTGCGGATCGAGGCCCTGTTCGAGGACCGTTTCGTCGATGTCGTGGCCGAAGGCTTCGACCTGGTGATCCGCATCACCCGGCTGCAGGATTCCAGCCTGGTGGCCCGGCGCATCGCCTCTTGCCGGCGGCTGGTCTGCGCCGCGCCGGCCTACCTCGAACGGCACGGCGTGCCGCACGCCCCGGCCGACCTCGCCCGCCACGACTGCATCCTCTACAGCTACGCCACGGACGGGAACGAATGGGAGTTCGCCGGCCCGGACGGGCGGCTGGAGACGGTGCGCGTCGACGGCAGGCTGCGCGCCAACAGCGCCGAGATGATCCTGGCGGCGCTGCGGGCCGGCGCCGGGCTGGCCCTGTCGCCGGACTTCATCGTCGGCCCCGACATCGCCGCCGGGCGGCTGGTGCCGCTGCTGACCGGCTACGAGAACCCGTTCGGCGCGATCTACGCCGTCTGGCCGCACAACCGCAACCTGGCGCCCAAGGTCCGCGCGGTGGTGGACTTCCTGGTCGAGCGCTTCGCCAGAGAGCCGATCTGGGAACGGCGGCCGGGGTTCTAACCGGCCCCACCGTCGGTGCCGCCATGCGTCTGGCTGCGCAGCGGGCGGTGCTCGACCCGCAGATAGGTCACTAGGCTGAGCGCGAAGACCGCCGCCACCGTCGCGAACAGCACGGCGAAGGCGCGGGCGATGGCGCCGCGCTCGGCCTCGCCCAGCGGCCGTCGCACCAGCTCCTCCAGCCCGGAGACCGAGGCGACCGACGGGCTCCAGGCCACGATCAGCCCCAGCACCAGCGCCGATCCGGCGGCCACCAGGATGGCGCCGCCGAGCGCGCGGGAGAAGCCGATGGCGCCGGTCACCGCGCCGAGGTCGCGCACCGCCGCGGCGTTCTGTGCCGCCACCATGCTGGCCGGGAAGATCGGGCCGACGCCGAGCCCGACGATCATCAGCAGGCCGGAGGCGACCAGCGGCGTGGCGTGCGTCGCCACCGCCGCCAGCGCCAGCACCGCCACGATCGCCACCGGCAGCCCGATCATCGGCGGCCGGCGATAGGTGCCGGTGCGGGTGATGTAGCGGCCGGACAGCGAGGCGGTGACGGTCGTGGACCCCATCAGCGGGATCATCATCAGCCCGACCTCGCCGGTCCCGGCCTGCAGCGCCACCTGCAGATAGGTCGGCGCCAGCACCGCCAGCACCAGGTAGCCGCCGAAGGCGAGGAAGACCGAGGTCAGCACCGGCCCGACCACGGCGTCGCCGAGGAAGCGCGGCGGCAGGATCGGCTCCTCGACCCGGCTCTGGCGACGGAAGAACAGCCAGCCGCCGAGGATCGCCACCGCCGCCGCGGCGACCACCGGCAGCGAGGCCCAGGGGAAGGCCGTGCCGCCCCAGGACAGGCCAAGCAGCAGGGCGACGGTGCCGAGGGTGAGGAGGGCGATGGACACGAAATCGATCCGCGCCTTGACCCGCGGCACCGGCAGCTTGCGCAGCGACCGGTCGACGATGCCCAGCGCCAGCAGGCCGAGCGGCAGGTTGATCCAGAAGATCCAGGGCCAGCCGGCATATTGCGTCAGGGCGCCGCCGAGGGTCGGGCCGATCAGGGCGGACCCGGCCCAGACCGTGGCGAAATAGGCGGCGTAGCGGCCGCGCTCGCGCGGCGCCACCACGTCGGCGATCACCGTCTGCGCCAGGGTCAGGAGGCCGCCGCCGCCCAGCCCCTGCAGGGCCCGCGACGCGATCAGCATGGTCATGGAGGTGGAGAGGGCGCACAGCGCCGAGGCGGCCAGGAACACCACCAGGCAGCCCAGCAGCATCAGCCGGCGGCCATAGAGGTCGCTGAGCTTGCCGAGGATCGGCGTGGCGCAGGTCGAGGTCAGCAGATAGGCGGTGACGACCCAGGAGATCAGCTCGAAATCGCCAAGCTCGCGCCCGATCGAAGGCAGGGCAGTGGCGACTATGGTCTGGTCCAGCGCCGACAAGAACAGCGCCAACAGGGCGCCGAGCACGATGGTGTGGATCTCGGACTGGGTCAGGTTCATCTTTGCCGCTTCCTCCCGCCCCGAGCGAGTCGGGACGCGCCATCCTAGCGGCTCACGCAAGCGGGGAGGGCGGCGAAGGGCCGGGAGCAGCCTTGCGGTCGGGCTGCCGCGTTGCTGCGCAGGCGTGGCGGTTCATGCGGCGTCGAACTCGATCGGCACGCTCTCGAAGCCGAAGACGACCGAGCAATCCGGGGCCGGGCGCAGCTGGTCGTGCCGCACCCGATAATCGGGAAGCGTCTCGAGAAGCAGCTGGAGGCACACGGCGATCTCCATGCGCGCGAGGTGCATGCCGAGGCATTTGTGGATTCCCGCGCCGAAGCTGAGGTGCGGGTTGGGGTGGCGGCGGAAATCGACCTCGAAGGGGGTGGGAAACCTGGCGCCATCGAGATTGCCCGCGGCCCAGGACACGAGAACCTTGTCGCCTTTCCGCAGCGCGACGCCGTTGAGCGTGGTGTCCGCGGTCACCGTGCGGGCCATGCAGGGCTGTGCCGCCAGGACCCGCAGGAACTCCTCGACGGCGCCGGGGATCAGCGCCGGCTCGTCGAGCAGACGGCGGCGCTGGTCGGGATTCTCGCCGAGATAGACGACCGCGGTGCCGATCGAGGCCTGGGCCGTTTCCGATCCGGCGCTGAGCAGGGTCGCGGCGATCGAGCCGAGTTCCTCGTCGGTGAGGGGCCGCCCCTGGAACTCCCTGACCAGGAGATCCGCCAGGAGCGTCCCCGGAACCGGCGCTTTCCGGAACCGCCGGATATCCCCGGCGATCCGCTGCGACAGGACATAGAGTTGCCGGAAGGCGACATCCGGCGGCACCAGGCGAAAGATGAGGTCGTGATAGGGAACGGCGTATTCGGCCCAGAGCTCCGGGTCGAAGCCGATGATCTTCAGGATGACCGATGCGGTGACCGGCCGCGCCAGATCGGCGATGACGTCGAGGCGGCCCTCCTGCAGCTTCTCTTCGATCCGGCGCAGCGCGACCGCGCGGACCTCGTCGCGGAGCTCCGCGATCGCCTTGGGTGAGAAGTGTGGGTTGAGGAGGCGCCTGTACTCCGTCGTCTCCGGCGGGTCGTAGTGGAACGGGATGAGGCTGGGGGCGCGGTGCTCCGGGATCTCGAAGCCGCGCCGGGACGAGAACACCGCCGGGTTGCGCGCGACCTCCATGATGTCGTCGTAGCGGGTGACGACGTAGAAGCCGCCATGGCTGTCCGAACGGAAGACCGGGCACTTCTCCTGCGACTGCCGTGCCAGGTTGTACAGCTCGCGCACATGGTCCGGCTGGTGATGGTCGTAGGTCCGGAAGAAGTCCTCGGGCAGGTTCTCGGACGAGAGCGGCTTTATGAATTTCAGCATGCCCGTCACCCCTGTGCCGGCGTTCCTGACGCATCGCCTGGCGCGGCGGTGTCGTCGCGGCTCGCCTTCAGCAGCGTCAGTTGATGCGTCGCCTGCGCCAGGATCGCGTCCTGCTGCTCGTAGAAGAAGTTGTGCGGACCGTCGACCATCTGCAGCGTGAACGGCCCGGTGCTGGCCTCGATCCACGGCACGAGATCCTCGATCGGCACCCACCAGTCCTCGCGGCCGCCGATGACCGTGATCGGACAATCGAGCGGCGGTCCCTCCGCGAATGCCATCGTCTCGTCGAGTTCGGCCGATGCGCGGAGCAGTTGCAGCGTCCGCCGCAGGGCGTCGGGCTTGTCGAGGATCGTGGATGGAAGCTGCATCAGCCGAAGGCTGAAATCCAGGAACGCCTGGTCGTCAAGGAGGTAAGTCGGGACCGCCGGCTTCGGACGCCGGGAGGGCGCGTGCTTCGCCGCGACGATCAGGCTGCGCGGGCCGGGGAGCCCCTTTCTCTGAAGATGGCGTGTGACGGCATAGGCGAGATGCGCCCCCAGGCAGAAGCCGAAGAAGGCGAAGGGGATTCCGGCCTGCTTCGGCGCGAGATCCTCGAACAGTTCGAGAAGCGGTTCGACCCGACGGATCGGCTCCTCGGCGAGGCGGGATTCCCAGCCCGGCAGCAGGATCGGGCAGACCTCGACATCCTCGCCGAAATGCCGGAACCAGCGGGCATAGGCGCTGGCGCTGCCGCCGCCATAGGGGAAGCAGAACAGCCGCAGGGCAGGGGCGGGATGAGGCGTCCGGCGCAGGAGCCAGGGCGTCTCGGGCAGTGCCGCTCCGGATCCGGTCGCCACCGTGCCGGGCTGCCAGCGATGGAGCAGGCTGAGCCGGCCTTCGGCATGGGCGCGCTGGCACTGGCTGCGCGCCAGCTTGCCGCTGGTGGTCCGGGGCAGAAGGCCGGGCCGGACCAGGGCCAGCGCCGCCAGCGGCACGTCATGGGCCGCCGCGACCGCCCGCCGGATCGCGGCGCTGACCTCCCCGAAATCCGCCGAGGTCCCGCGGCGCTCGACTTCGGCGACCATGGCGGCCGCTTCCGTCCCGTCAAGGAGCACGGCGAAGGCGGCGGCCTGGACGACGGCCGGATGGCTCGCCTGGGCGGTCCATTCCAGGTCCTGCGGCGCGATGTTGCGGCCGGCGATGATGATCAGGTCCTTGGTCCGACCGCTGATGAACAGCTCGCCTTCGTGGAGGAAGCCCAGGTCGCCGGTGCGCAGGAACGCCTTGCCGGGCGCCTGCGGCAGGGCGGCGGCGAAGGTCTCGCGTGTCGCCTCGTCCCGGCCCCAATAGCCGGAGGCGATCCCGGGGCCGCTGGCCCAGACCTCGCCGACCCGCCCCTCCGGCACCTCCTGCCCGTGGTCGTCGACGATGCGGATGTCCGTGTCCCGGCACGGGACGCCGCAGCCGACCAGGCGGCGCGGGGCCAGGACGGCGGCGGGGTCGTGCGGCCGGGCCAAGCCCTGCTCCAGCGCTGCGGCATCGAAATCCCCGATGCGCGCGCCATGACCCGGCCGGCCGCCGCTGAGAAACAGCGTCGCCTCCGCCATGCCGTAGCAGGGATAGAAGCTCGAGGCGCGGAAGCCGTTCGCGGCGAAGCTTTCGCTGAACCGGCCCAGCGCCTCGGCCCGGACGGGTTCGGCGCCGCAGAAGGCGATGCGCCAGCAGGACAGGTCCAGGCCGCGCCGCAGCTCCTCGGGCACTCGCTCGACGCAGTGCTGATAGGCGAAGCTAGGCCCGCCGCAGATCATCTCGCCGTAGCGGCGGCCGTAGTGGTGGATCGCCCGCAGCCAGCGGATCGGATGCTGCAGGAAGCTCAGGGGCGACATCAGGACGACCGGATAGCCGACATGGATCGGCGTCAGGATCCCGCCGATCAGCCCCATGTCGTGATAATGCGGCAGCCAGCTGACTCCTGCGGCCGGGCCATCGATCTCGAACGCGGCACGGATCTGCCCGAGATTGGCCAGGAGGCTGCTCTGGCGCACCATCACGCCCTTGGGGGCGCCGGTGGTGCCCGAGGTGTATTGCAGGAAGGCCAGAGGATCCCGGTCCGGATGCGTCTCCAGGAAGGCGTGGCCGTCCGTCTCCGACAGGCTCTCGCTGTCCAGCACGGTCACGGATGAGCCTTCCGGCAGGGAGGAGCGGGCGATCTGCGCGCCGGTGACCAGAAGAAGCCGTGCGCCGGCATCTCCGGCGACAGCCGCCATCCGCGCCGGATCACGCGCCAGGGACGCGGCGAGAGGCACCGCGACCAGGCCGGCATAGAGGCAGCCGAAGAACGCTTCGACGAAGGCCAGGCCGGGATCGTGGGCCAGGAGGATCCTGTCGCCGGGCTCGGCTCGCTCCAGCAGCCGGGCAGCGATGGCCCCGGCGCGGCGATCGAGCCGGCCGTAGCTGAGGAATTCCGTCCGTTCCCGCCCGGCCGGGTAGCTGAGGAAGGCGGCCGCGGTGGCGTCCGGCGTGGTCCGCGCCCGTTCCCGCAGGACGTGCTGCAGGCTGGCGGCGCCGCTCGGGGCTCGGACGATGGGGGAAGCCCGGTGCGCCGCGTCCGTCCTCCCGCTGTCCGGCGGCGTCACGTTTCCTTCCCCAGGTGTTGCGCCAGGCGGCGGATGGTCGGGAATTCCCACAGCAGCGCCGGATCGATCGGACGGGCGAGATGCTTCTCCAGATCGGCCGTGAGGGTCATGGCCTGGCTGGAGGACACGCCGAGATAGACCAGCTGCTCGTCGACATCGATGCTGTCGGCGGGGACCTTCAGGAGCATCGCGACATAATCGGCGAGCCATCGCTGGATCGAATCCGTCGTCACGGTCATATCCATCATCAGACAATCTCCTCCTTGAAATCCGACGATGCCCGGCGCCGATGCTCGATCTGCTCGGGCCGGGGCAGCCTGATGTCGCCAGCGAGGCCGAGCCGGGAGAGCAGGCGGATCGCGAGCCAGCTCGGGTCGATCTCCCATCGGCCGAGCCCGTGCCGGGCCGAAGCCGGGAAGGCGTGATGGTTGTTGTGCCAGCCTTCGCCGAGCGTGATCAGCGCCACGACGGCGTTGTTCCGGCTCTCGTCCCGCGTCGTGAAGGTCTTCCGGCCCGCGACATGGCCGAGCGAATTGACGCTCCAGGTCGCGTGCTGGACCAGGAAGATGCGGACCAGGCCGCCCCAGAGCAGCCCCAGCCCCGCACCCGCCGCGGTTCCGTGCCAGCCCCCCGAGACCACGGCCGGGAGGGCCAGGCCGAGCCCGACCCAGGCGAGATACCAGCGGTTGACGAAGAAGGCCGTCCGGTCGCGCAGCAGGTCGGGGATCTGGCCCCAGCCCGTGGCCTCGCGCGGCACGAGCATCCAGCCGACATGGGCATGCAACAGGCCACGCAGCCGGGAGAGCCGGGTTTCACCCTTCCGGTGCGGCGAATGCGGATCGTCGGCCCGGTCGCTGCCGGCGTGGTGGCGGCGATGGGCGGCGGCCCAGAAGAACAGCGGCCCCTGCGCCGTCATCGAGCCCAGGATGCCGAGCAGCAGCCGGATCGCCGGCGGCGCCGCGAAGGCGTGGTGGGTGAAGAGCCGGTGGAAGCCGACGGTGATGCCGAGGCCGGTGATCAGGTAGAGGACGAGCGTCACCCCGATCTCCAGCAGCGTGGGCGGCGCGACGCCGGACAGCAGCAGGGCCGAAGCCAAGCAGGTTCCCACGGCCGGGACGACGACGGTGATCCAGGCGACCAGCCGCTCGCTTCGGACGAGGGCGAGGCGTGCCCGGGCCGCGAAGCTCCGCGGCTCGAGGGCGGGTACCGTCTGCGGCTTGGTCATTCCATATCCCTCGGGGCTCTGGAACGGCAGCATTGAGTGTCGGGACGGCACGCCAGGCCTCGATCGCTCCCAGCGCCGGTCTCATCGATTATAGGAATTAAGGCATAAACCGTGTCAGGCATCAATGAAAAGCAGGTGAAGGAAAAACGGAAACCTCAATAAAATTTTATTTATTACTTATTATAAGCTTAACAGAATTCCGCGCTCAACAATATGAATTTGATCATGATATATGTGGATCAGTCCTTCTCCCGCGGTAGCGTCACGCTCTGGATCAGGCCGCCCTCGGGCCGGTTGGCGATCGCGATGCGGCCGCCGGTGCGGTCGACGATCTCCTTGGCGATGGCGAGGCCGAGGCCGGCGCCCGGCACCGTCTGCCGCCGCGCCGGGTCGACCCGGAAGAACGGCTCGAACACCTGGGCCAGCAGTTCCGGCGGGATGCCCGGGCCGTGGTCGGTGATGGTGATGCGGGCCTCTCCCAAGGCTTCGCCCTCGGCCGCGTCCAATGCCACCTCCGCCCCCTTGCCGTGGGTGGCGGCGTTGATCACCAGGTTGCGCAGTGCCCGCTTCAGCGCCAGCGGCCCGGCCTTGACCGAGGCCGGCGCCGCCCGCAGCAGCGTCACCGGCAGGCCCTGCTCGGCCAGCTCGGTGCACACGGTCTCGACCAGCCGGTCCAGCCGCAGCGGCTCGGCGTCGCCGCCTTCGACCTCCTCGCGCACCAGCCGGATGGCGCTGTCGGCGATGCGGTCGAGCTCGTCGAGGTCGCGCAGCCAGGCCTCGCGGTCCTCTTCCGGCAGGAACTCGGCGCGCAGCCGCATCCGGGTCATCGGCGTGCGCAGATCGTGCCCGGCGGCGGCGACCAGGCGCATCCGGCTCTCCATCGCCGCCCGCAGGCGGGCCGACAAGCGGTTCAGCGTCCGCGCCGTGGTCTTCATCTCGGCCGATCCGGTCTCCGGCAGCTCGGGCAGCGTGCCGTCCGGGCCGATCCGGGCGATGGTGCCTTCCAGCAGGGCCAGGGGCCGGACCACCCGGTCGGCGGCGACCGCGGCGATGCCGATCGCCCCCAGCACCAGCAGCAGCATCCAGCCGGCGAAGGCCAGCGGCACGCCCTGCGGGATCGGCAGATCGGGCATCGGCAGCCACAGCCAGCGCTTCGGGTCGATCTGCACCGACAGGATCGCCCGTCCGTCCTGGGCATCGTGGGTCACCTGCACCGGCAGGGCAGGGCCGGTGGCGCGCATGGCGTCCTGCAGCAGCTCGCTCCCGCGCGGATCCGGCTCGCCGGGCGCGCGCGTCGGATGCAGCTCGAAATCGGCCGCCCGACCAGGGTTGTCGGCCGGTCCGATGCCGTTCTCGACCAGGTCGGCGATCAGCTGGATCTGCCGGGCGAAGGGTTCGACGGTGCGGGACGGCGGGGGCTCGCGCAGCAGCAGCAGGGCGACGAAGCTGGCGATGCCGACGACCGCGACGATGGCGACCGCCAGCAGCAGGATGATGCGGGCGCGCAGCGTGTTCACGCCGGCCCTCCCATCTGCTCGACCGGGACGGCCAGCTGATAGCCGCCGTTGCGCACCGTCTTGAACAGCTGGAACCGGCCACCGTCGCCCAGCTTGCGGCGCAGCCGGCTGACCAGCACGTCGATCGACCGGTCCAGCGGCTCCGCCTCGCGGCCCTGGGTCAAGTCCAGCAGCTGGTCGCGCGACAGGATCCGGCCCGGCCGTTCGAGGAAAGCCAGCAGCAGCTCGAACTCGGCGCCGGTCAGGACCACCTCCTCGCCGGCATCGTCGACGATGCGGCGGGGGGCGGGGGCGGCGACGAAGCCGGCGAAACGATAGCGGCCGGACGGCGGCGCCTCGTCCGGCACCGCTGCCGCCGTCCGGCGCAGCACGGCACGGATCCGCGCCACCAGCTCGCGCGGGTTGAACGGCTTGCCGAGATAGTCGTCGGCGCCGATTTCGAGGCCGATGATGCGGTCGACATCCTCCTTCAGCGCTGTCAGCAGGATGACCGGCAGATGCGGCTTGCGGCGGCTCAGCTCGCGGCAGATCTCGAGGCCGGAGCCGTCGGGCAGCATGACGTCGAGCACCAGCAGGTCGATCCGGCCGCCGGCCAGCCTCTCCTCGCATTCGCGCCGGTCGGCCGCCAGGCTGACGCGGAAGTTCTGGCCGTCGAGATAGCGGCCGAGCAGACGACGGATCTCGGGATCGTCGTCGACGACAAGGATATGGGGAGACGTCTGCATCGATCGCGAAGTCGCCAAGGCTGTTGTCATGATCTTTACGGGGCCGGACGCGACGGGCGACCGATTTTCTGCAACGGAGTATTGCCGGCGGCCGGCCGGCAATGTTGGGCAACCAATTTCCTCTGCCGGTCCACATTCGGCAACAGGGGGACGAAGGGCGGAAACACGGCGCGCCTAGCTTCGCCTCGTCCACAGCAATCACGAGCGAGGCTGACATGAGATCCACTGTCGCCATCATCGGTGTTGCGACGGCCGGTGTCATCGGTCTGACCCTCGGCACGGTCATGAGCCCGGGCGGCACCGCCCTGGCCGACCCCGTCAACGCCAACGCGATTCAGGCCGCGGCGCCGGAGGCCTCGCCGCCTGGCGGTCCCGGCCCGGACCGGCCGGGCATCTGGCGGCCGGACTTCCGGATGAAGCTGGCCCGCGATCTCGCCGGCCTTGAGACCCTGGTGGGGATCCGCGCCGACCAGCTCGACGCCTGGCGCGACTACACCAGCGCGCTCTTGGCCGTGGCTGCGCCACCGATGCGTCCGGCGGACGGCCCCGACACGGCCCCGGCGGCCTTCGCCCCAGCCGAGCGCCTGGCCGACGCCGCGATCGCCCGGGCCGACGCGGCCGAGACCCTGAAATCGGCGATCGCGGCACTGCGCGACAAGCTGTCGCCGGAGCAGGTCGCCCTGCTGCAGCAGGCCGAGCGGCGCATGGGATCGCCGCCGAACCCCCTCCCTGGTCCCGGTCCGCAGGACCAGCGCTTCGGCCCCCCGGCCGAGCGTCCGGTGCCCCACGCCGGCTGACGGACCGGTCGGGCCGGCCCGGTGTTCCCCCCACGCAACCGGGCCGGCCCGATGGTTTCTGCCTCTCCCCGATACTGATCGGCCATCGTGAGATCACATCTTCTGCGGGGCACCGCGTCGCTGCTCGCCCTGATCCTGGCGGGCTGCGCGGTCGGCCCCGATTTCCAGCGTCCGGCCGCGCCGGGCGTCGGCCAGTACACGCCCGGCACGCCGCTGGCGCAGACCGCCTCGGCCGCCGTGGCAGGCGGCGCGGCGCAGACCATCCGGAACGGCCGGGACATCCCGGGCGACTGGTGGCGCGTGTTCCGCTCGGACACGCTGAACCGGCTGGTGGCCGAGGCGCTGAAGGCCAACCCCGACATCCAGTCGGCCCAGGCGGCGCTGCGCCAGGCGCAGGAGAATGTGGCCGCCGGGCAGGGCGCCCTGTTCCCGACCGTCAGCGGCTCCAGCTCCGCCACGCGGGAGCAGAGCAACAGCACGGCTGCGACAGCGACCGGCGGCACCCGCACCGTGACCTCGGTCTACAACGTCACCAACGCCTCTGTGGACGTGTCCTACGACCTGGACGTCTGGGGCGGCACGAGGCGCAACATCGAATCGCTGCAGGCGACGGCGGACTACGAGCGCTACCAGCTCGAGGCCAGCTATCTGACCATCAGCAGCAACGTGGTGACCGCGGCGATCCAGGAGGCGTCGCTGCGGGCCCAGATCGCAGCCACCGAGGACATCATCAAGGCCGAGCGCGCCTATCTCGGCATCCTGCAGCAGCAGTTCGCGCTCGGCGGCATCTCGCAGGCCGACGTGGCGTCGCAGCAGGCCACGGTGGCGCAGGACGAGGCGCTGCTGCCGCCCCTGCAGAAGCAGCTGGCGCAGCAGCGCAACCAGCTGGCCGTCTATCTCGGCCGCTTCCCCAGCGAGATCTCCGGCGACGATTTCGAGCTGGCGGGGCTGACCCTGCCGTCCGACCTGCCGCTCAGCCTGCCGTCGAAGCTGGTCGAGCAGCGGCCGGACATCAAGTCGTCCGAGGCGCAGCTGCAGGCGGCCAGCGCCAAGATCGGCGTCGCCATCGCCAACATGCTGCCGCAGATCACGCTCAGCGCCAGCTACGGCAGCAGCGCCGACAGTTTCGGCAACCTGTTCTCGCCCGGCACGGTGGCCTGGAGCCTGGCCGGGCAGGTGGTGCAGACGATCTTCGACGGCGGCACGCTGCTGCACGACAAGCGCGCGGCCGAGGCCGGCTTCGACCAGGCGGCGGCGCAGTACCGCAGCACCGTGCTGTCGGCCTTCCAGGACGTTGCCGACACGCTGCACGCGATCCAGTACGACGCCGACACGCTGAAGGCCCAGCTGGCGGCGGAGCAGGCGGCCCAGCGCAGCCTGAACATCGCCCGCAGCCAGTACCAGGCCGGCGCCACCACCTACACCACGGTGCTGACCGCGCAGACCGCCCTGCTGAACGCGCGGATCAGCCGGATCCAGGCCCAGGCGGCGCGGCTCAGCGACACCGCGGCGCTGTACCAGGCGCTCGGCGGCGGCTGGTGGAACCGCACCGACGTCCCGGCCGGCCGGAAGCAGCCGACCCCCAGCCTGCCCGATTGATCGACGGACAAGACCATGGCCAAGAGCAGAACGGCTTCGCTGATCACCCGCATGGTGATCATGCTGATCGCGATCGGCGTGATCCTGGGCGGCATCTTCGGCTTCCAGGCCTTCAAGAGCCGGATGATCGCCCAGGCGATCGCGGCCCGCAGCAACCCGCCCCAGACGGTGTCGACCACCACCGCGACGGCCAGCGACTGGCAGGAGCGGCTGGAGGCGGTGGGCGCCTTCCGCGCGGTCAACGGCGCCGCCCTGTCCTCCGAGGTCTCGGGCATCGTCGAGGCGATCAGCTTCCAGGACGGCCAGGACGTCGCCGCCGGCACGCCGCTCCTGCAGCTGCGCGCCGAGGAGGATCTGGCGACGCTGAAGCAGTACCAGGCGGCCGCCGACAACGCCCAGGTCACCTATGACCGCGACCTGAAGCAGCTGAAGGCCCAGGGCGTCAGCCAGGCGACGGTCGACAGCGACCTCGCCACGCTGAAGCAGGCCCAGGCCCAGGTCGCGGCGCAGCAGGCGGCGATCGACAAGAAGTCAGTCAAGGCGCCCTTCGCCGGCCGGCTCGGGGTGCGCCAGGTCGATCTCGGCCAATATCTCTCGGCAGGCACCGAAATCGTCACCTTGCAGTCGCTGGACCCGATCCTGTTCGACTTCACCCTGCCGCAGCAGGCCCTGGCCAAGCTCAAGGTCGGCCAGCCGGTGACGGCGACGCTCGATGCCTATCCGGGCCAGGGCTTCGCCGGCACCATCACCGCGATCAGCCCGCTGGTCGACAACACCACCCGCAGCCTCACGGTGCGGGCCAGCTTCGCCAACCCGGACCGGCTGCTGCTGCCCGGCATGTACGGCAAGGCGGCCGTCGCGGTCGGCGCGCCGCAGCGCTACGTCACCCTGCCGGCGACGGCGATCGTCTCCAACCCCTATGGCGACATCGCCTATGTCGTGGCCGGCCAAGGGGCGGGAGGCCAGGGGGGCGACCAGACGGTGAAGCAGATCTTCGTCACCACCGCCGGCAGCCGCGGCGATCAGGTCGCGGTGTCGAAGGGGGTGAACGAGGGCGACACCGTCGTCACCTCCGGCCAGCTCAAGCTGCAGAACGGCTCGCCCGTCACCATCAACAACAGCGTGACGCCGCCGAACGACCCGAACCCGTCCGTGGCGGACCCGAGCTGAGGCGGGCGTCATGAACATCACCGACATCTTCATCCGCCGGCCGGTGCTGGCGCTGGTGGTCAGCCTGCTGATCGTGGTGATCGGCTACCAGTCCTACGTCTCGCTGGCGGTGCGCCAGTATCCGAAGACCGAGAACGCGGTCGTGACCGTGTCGACGACCTATTCCGGCGCCGATCCGGACGTGGTCGCCGGCTTCATCACCACGCCGATGGAAAACGCCATCGCCCAGGCGAACGGCATCGACTACATGACCTCGACCTCGACCAGCGGGGTCTCGACCATCACCGTCAACCTGCGGCTGAACTACAACTCCGACGCCGCGGTCACCGAGATCAACACCAAGGTCAACTCGGTGCTGAACCAGCTGCCCTCGGGGGCGCAGCAGCCGACCATCACGCTGTCGGTCGGCCAGACCATCGACGCCATGTATATCGGCTTCTACAGCGACGTCCTGGCGGCGAACCAGATCACCGACTACCTGACCCGCGTGGTGCAGCCGAAGCTGCAGGCGGTGCAGGGCGTGCAGACGGCGGAGCTGCTGGGCCCGAAGGTGTTCGCGCTGCGCGTCTGGCTCGACCCCGACAAGCTCGCCGGCTACGGCCTGACCGCCACCGACGTCTACACCGCGCTCGGCAACAACAATTCGATCTCCGGCATCGGCACCACCAAGGGCAACGCCACCCAGATCACCCTGACCGCCTCGACCGACCTGCACGATGTCGAGGAGTTCCGGAACCTCGTGGTCAAGCAGTCGAACGGGGCGGTGATCCGGCTGAAGGATCTCGGCCAGGTCGTGCTCGGCTCGCAGGACTATGAGAGCCGGTCCACCGTCGACGGCCGCACCGGCATCATGATGGGCATCCAGGTGGCGCCGACCGCCAACCTGCTCGACGTCGTCGCCGGGGTGAAGGCGGCGATGCCGGGCATTGAGGCGCAGCTGCCCAGCGGCCTGCACGCCACGGTGATCTACGATTCCAGTGCCTTCGTCACCTCCTCGATCGAGGAGGTGGTGACCAGCCTGGTCGAGGCGCTGGTGATCGTCGTGCTGGTGGTGTTCCTGTTCCTCGGTTCGCCGCGCTCGGTCTTCATCCCGGTGGTGGCGATCCCGCTGTCGCTGGTCGGCACCTTCGCGATGATGCTGGCCTTCGGCTTCTCCATCAACCTCCTGACCCTCCTGGCGCTGGTGCTGGCGATCGGCCTGGTGGTCGACGACGCCATCATCGTGGTCGAGAACGTCAACCGGCACATCGAGGAGGGGGCGACGCCGCTCCAGGCCGCGATCGACGCGGCGCGCGAGCTGGTCGGGCCGGTCATCGCCATGACCGTGGTGCTGGTGGCCGTGTATGTCCCGATCGGGTTCCAGGGCGGGCTGACCGGCGCGCTGTTCACCGAATTCGCCTTCACCCTGGTCGGCGCCGTCGCCGTCTCGATGGTGGTGGCGCTGACGCTGACGCCGATGATGTGCTCGCGCATCCTGAAGCCGCACCTGGCCGACCGCAGCGGCTGGGAGGAGCGGCTGACGGATTTCATCGACCGCTGCTTCGAGCGCATCCGGCGGCCCTATCAGCGCATGCTGCACGGCAGCCTGAACACCGTGCCGGTGACGCTGGTCTTCGCCGCCATCGTGCTCGGCAGCATCTATTTCCTCTACGCCGACGCGCAGACCGAGCTGGCGCCGAACGAGGACCAGGGCGCGGTCCTGGTCTCCACCACCAACCCGCCGCAGGCGACGCTGGCCCTGAAGGCCTCGAACTCCGACCAGGTCGCCCAGGCGATGCGGGCCTATCCGGAGACCGACCACACCCTCGGCATCGACAGCAGCGCGACCTCGATCGCGGTGCAGGTGCTGAAGCCCTGGGACCAGCGGGAGCGGACGGCCGGCACGGTGCAGGCGCTGCTGCAGCAGGACATCGCCAGGATCGCCGCGGCCCAGAGCGTGGCCTTCCAGCCGGCGCCGCTGCCGGGCAGCAACGGCCTGCCGATCCAGTTCGCGATCGGCACCACCGGCAGCTTCCAGGAGCTGAACGACGTCGCCGCCGCCTTTCAGAAGGAGGCGCAGAAGACCGGCCTGTTCGTGTTCCTGACCCGCGACCTGCAGGTCGACAAGCCGCAGGCCGAGATCGTGATCGACCGCGACAAGGCGGCCGCGCTGGGCCTGACCATGAGCGATGTCGGCAACGCCATGGCCACCATCCTCGGCGGCGGCTACGTCAACTATTTCAGCATCGACGGCCGGTCCTACCAGGTGATCCCGCAGGTGCAGCAGCGTTCGCGCCTGACCACCGACCAGGTGCTGAACTACCCGGTCACCGCGCTGAACGGCACCCAGATCCCGCTGTCCTCGATCGCTACGATCAAGACCGAGGCGGCGCCGCGCTCGATCTCGCATTTCCAGCAGCTCAACTCGGCCACCATCTCCGGCGTCTCCGCGCCCGGCATCTCGACCGGCCAGGCGCTGGCGGAGCTGAAGGCGCTGGCCGACCGCACGCTGCCGCCGGGCTACACAGTCGACTATGGCGGCCAGTCGCGCCAGACGGTGCAGGAATCGAGCGGCTTGGTGCAGATGTTCGCACTGGCGCTGATCATCATCTTCCTGGCGCTGGCGGCCCAGTTCAACAGCTTCCGCGACCCGCTGATCATCCTGGTCTCGGTGCCGATGTCGATCGCCGGCGCGCTGGCCTTCATCAGCGTCGGCGTCGGCGGCGCCACCATGAACATCTACACCCAGGTCGGGCTGGTAACGCTGATGGGGCTGATCAGCAAGCACGGCATCCTGATCGTCGAGGTCGCCAACGGCCTGCAGAAGGCGGGGAAGACCAAGCGCGAGGCGATCGAGGGCGCCGCCTCGATCCGCCTGCGCCCGATCCTGATGACCACCGGGGCGATGGTGCTGGGCGTGGTGCCGCTGATCCTGGCGACCGGCGCCGGCGCGGTGTCGCGCTTCAACATGGGGCTGGTGATCGCCAGCGGCCTGACCATCGGCACGATCTTCACCCTGTTCGTGGTGCCTGCGGTCTACATGCTGCTGGCCGCGGATCATCACGCGGAGAGCGCGGGGGAGGCGGCGCCGGAGCCGACGGAGGCGTGACCCTGGCCTAGTGACGGTGGTGGCTCCGAGCCCGAAGCCGCCATCCGGCCTCATCTTGACGGGAGACCGTCGAGCAGGAGGCCGAGGCCTGTCCGGAAGGTGCCGTCCCAATCGTCATCCAGCAGCAGGTGAGAGCGTTCGATCGTCGGGTAGCGATCGCCGAGGCGCGTCAGGCGCTGCTGCGCGGCGGCCCTGTCGTCGTCCGAGAGGTCGAAGCTCGCCCGGGTGACGGTGGCGCCCATCACATAGTTCCAGAGCGACCATATCGCGACGTTCAGATCCGCGTCCGCGACACCGGCTCCGGACAGGGCCCGGCTCAGCAGCTCGAGGCGGCCGAGGATGCTCGGGCCCAGCGCCCGGCGCGGCAGCAGCGATGCCGACCAGGGATGGCGCAGCATGCTGGCGCGCCAGTCCTCGAGCAGATGAACGACGTCTCCGCGCCAGCCTCGTGACTCGACCGTCGGCTGCGGCCCGCGGTATTCGAGCACCGAATCGAGCGCCAGATCGAAGACATCCTCTTTGTTGGCGACGTGCCAATACAGGCTCATCACGCCCGCGCCGAGGCGATCCGCCAGCCGGCGCATCGTGAATCCGTCGACTCCCCGGGCGTCCAGCAGCTCCACCGCGGCCGCCACGATGCGGTCCCGCGACAGAGGCGGCTCGCCGTGCGGTTCCTGCACGGGCCGGGGCCGCTCACCTGTCGGTTGTGGCCGTCTGCTCCGGGGGCTGGCGCGTTTGGCTGCCATCCGTCTTCCTCGCTGGTCAGGATGCCGATCTTGAACGATCGTCTCGTACGACGTACGATGCAGTCGACTCGTATAGCGTACGATTCATCGTATGGCCGATACGGGCTGAGGTTCAATCATGCCGGCCGCGGGGGACGTCGCTCGCAGTCCGCAGAGCCGAGAGAACATCATGTCACGCGCCAAGCATCTGCTCATCGGAGGGTTGATCATCATGACCGTGGGATTTTCCGCTGCGGCGACGGCGAACGAGACCGATCTGGAGCTGACCATCGTCAATCCGCCGAACCTCTACGACCCGTCGCCGAATGGCTACAGCACGGCGGTGATAACGCCCCGCAACGGCCGCTTGGCCTATATCTCCGGACAGGGTGGCCAGGACGGCACGGGGGCCTTGTCGCCCGATTTCGCCGTCCAGGTCCGGCAGGCCTACGCAAACCTGCGCACCGCCCTCGAGGCGCTCGGCGCGCGGCCGGAGCGGGTCGCCAAGCTCACGGTCTTCGTGGTCGATCACGACATGTCCAAGCTCGGGGTGCTGACCAAGACCGTGAAGGAGATGTTCGGCGGGGCGCTGCCGGCGCAGACATTGATCCCCGTGCCCCGGCTGGCGGTCGACGGCATGCTGTTCGAGGTGGAGGCCGTGGCCGTGCTTGACTAGCGGAGCGGCGCGCTTGGCCCGGTCGTTCGGAAGGTCCCGAAAATCTGGCAGCCGGCGACCGGGGCTCGGCACTTCTGGCCGCGCTGGGCCATCTGGACCGCGGACCGTTCGGCAAGGTCGTGCTGCGAGCGGGGTGACCGCAAGCGTCCGGGCGCAATCGTGAATCTCCGCGCGCCCGAGCGTCGCCTGCGGGCGGAAAGCGGGTATGAGGAACGCGCGGCGTCGCCCCTCCGCCTTGCCGCCGAGCGTGAACAACGGTCAACGCGCCGGGCTCTCGACAGCGGACATGGCTCGATTCGATCCAATCCAGCCAGTCAAGAAACACTAGCGCCTGGCGCGGGAGCCAAGCCGTCGTCATGCTTGCCTCGCGCTCGACACCAGAGAGCGGACATAGCCGGACCCGACCTATTGAAGAACGCGAACTGCGGCGTGAGGTGAGGCGATGAAGATCCAGCGGAGCACCATGGACCATGTCGAGCCGTGGGCGCGGTTACGTGCTGCGCTTTGGCCGGACCATTCTGTCCAGCACCATCGGGACGACGTGGTTCGCACTTTCCTGGCCGGAGACGGCCGGGCTGTCGCCTTCATCTGTGAAACCAATGAAGGCGAGGTGATCGGGTTTGCCGAAGCCACGCTGCGCCGTGACTACGTCAATGGATGCAAGACCTCTCCCGTTCTCTTCCTTGAAGGAATCTATGTTCTGCCCGGCCACAGGCAGACGGGCGCGGCGCGGCTGCTCTGCGATGCCATTGCCGGATGGGGCAGGTCTGCCGGCTGTACCGAGTTCGCATCCGATGCCCTGCTGGACAACGTCGTGAGCCACAAGTTTCACGCGGCGCTGGGTTTCGAGGAGACGAGACGCGTCGTCTTCTTTCGCAAAAGCCTGTAGGACCCGGCGGGGATCGATCCCCGCCGCGGTGTGTTAGCGACATAACGCCTGCGCTCCGCGGGTGGCCTTCGCCGATACCGCAGGACCTCCGGACCGCCGATGATCAACTTCGACAACCTGTGGGCGCTGTTCGTCTTCTACGGCCTCAACGCGCTCTACGCGATCGTGCTGCTCGGCCTCGGCTGGTGGCTGGCGCGGTCCGTCGAGCGTTGGCTGCTGCGCCTGGCCGCCCGAACCCGGCATGTCGACCCGACCATCGCCGACTTCCTGGCGTCGCTGGCGCGCTACCTGGTGCTGGCGGTCGTCGTCATCGCCGTGCTGCAGATCTTCGGCATCCAGACCACCAGCCTGGTGGCGGTGCTGGGCGCCGCATCGCTGGCCATCGGCTTGGCGCTGCAGGGCACGCTGTCGAACCTCGCGGCCGGCGTCATGCTGCTGATCTTCCGGCCGTTCAAGATCGGCGACGCGGTCGAGGTCGCGGGCAAGGCCGGCACGGTCAGGTCGCTGTCGCTGTTCATGACCGAGCTGGTGACACCGGCCAATGTCCAGATCCTGCTGCCGAACGGCTCGGTCTGGGGCGCCGCCATCGTCAACAACTCGACCTATCCGGGCCTGGCGAAGATGGAGCTGACCTTCCCGGCGCCGGCCGGCCCGGCAGGGGAGGCGCTGGCCGGCGAGATCGTCGCCGCGCTGAAGGCCGATCCGCGCCTGGCGCCGGGGGCGGAGCCCGCGGTCGCCGTGTCGAAGCTGGTCGACCTCTCCAAGCCCGGCGCCGGAATCGTGGAGCTGACGGTCTCGGCCCCCGTGGCCACGGCCGATGTCGGCGCCGTAAAGGCGGCGCTGATGCAGCGGATCAACCAGAGCATGGGACGCCTGACCGCGGACGGCCTTGCCTCGGATGCCGCTGCCTCCTAAAAACCGCGGGCAACCGGAAGATCTGCCCGCATGTCCTCGCTCGCCTCGAAGCTGACCGAAACCGTCGCCGCCGCCTTCGCCGCCGAAGGGCTGCCGCCGGAGCTCGGCCATGTCACCGTCTCGAACCGGCCGGATCTCGGCCAGTTCCAGTGCAACGGCGCGCTGGCCGCGGCGAAGCAGGCCCTCGCCAATCCACGCGAGATCGCCCAGCGCGTCGCCGACAGGCTGGCGGCGGACCCGCAATTCGCGAGCGTGTCCCTGGCCGGCCCCGGCTTCATCAACCTGTCGCTGACCGACGCCGTGCTGGCCGACCATGTCGACGCGCAGGCGCGGGACGAGCGGCTGGGCGTGCCGAAGACCAACCCGCCGCGCCGGGTGGTGCTGGACTATGGCGGGCCGAACATCGCCAAGCCGATGCATGTCGGCCATCTGCGGGCTTCGATCATCGGCGACAGCCTGCGCCGCCTGTTCCGGTTCGCCGGCGACGAGACGATCGGCGACGTGCACATGGGCGACTGGGGCACGCCGATGGGCATGGTGATCAGCGAGATCGCCCGCCGGCAGCCGGACCTGCCCTATTTCGACCCGGACTTCACCGGCCCCTATCCGGCCGAGAGCCCGGTGACGATGGAGGATCTCGAGGTCCTGTATCCGGCCGCGTCCCAGGCCTCGAAGGCCGATCCGGCGCGGATGGAGGAGAGCCGCAAGGCGACCGCGGAGCTGCAGGCCGGCCGACCGGGCTACCGGGCGCTGTGGCAGCATTTCATCGACGTCTCGATCGCCGGGATGCAGCGCGAGTTCGACTCGTTGGGCGTGCATTTCGATCTGTGGAAGGGCGAAGCCGCGGTCCACGACCTGATCGAGCCGATGGTCGAGGACCTGAAGGCCCGGGGCCTGGCCGAGACCGATGAGGGCGCGGTCATCGTCCGCGTCGCCGAGGAGGGCGACAGGAAGGAGGTGCCGCCGCTGATCCTGGTCAAGTCGGACGGCGCCTTCACCTACGGCACCACCGACCTCGCCACCATCGTCGACCGGCGGCAGTCGCTCGACCCCGACCTCGGTCTTTACGTCGTCGACCGGCGCCAGTCGCTGCATTTCGAGCAGGTGTTCCGCGCCGCCCGAAAGGCCGGGCTGAACGGCAAGTCGGATCTGGAGCATCTCGGCTACGGCACCATGAACGGGCCGGACGGCAAGCCGTTCAAGACTCGCGCCGGCGGCGTGATGAAGCTGTACGACCTGCTCGACACCGCCACCGAGATCGGGCTGAAGCGGCTGGAGGAGGCGCATCTGGCCGAGGGCTATCCGGAGGAGGAGCGGCGCGAGATCGCCCGCCGGGTCGGCATCGCCGCTGTGAAGTTCGCCGACCTCTCGAACAACCCGTCCTCGGACTATGTCTTCGACCTCGACCGCATGCTGCGCTTCGAGGGCAAGACCGGCCCGTATCTGCAATACGCGGCGGTGCGCGCCAAGTCGCTGCTGCGCCGGGCGGAAGGGCAGGGCGACGCGCCCGGCACGATCCTGCCGGCGGCGAACGAGGCCGACCGCGCGCTGATGCTGCAACTGGGGCAATTGCCCGACGCCGTGCGCAACGCCTATGAGAAGCGGGCGCCGAACGAGCTGTGCGATTTCGCCTACGCCCTGGCGCGGGAGTTCAGCCGCTTCTACGACGCCTGCCATGTGCTGAGCGAGCCGGACCCGGCGCGCCGTGCCTCCTGGCTCGGCCTCGCGGCGCTGACGCTGCGGCAACTGGAGCGGGTGCTCGACCTGCTCGGAATCGAAATTCCGGACCGTATGTAAACGAACGGATCTGGTGTATCGTCCGACCAAAGGCGGAACGACGGGGTATGCCTGTTCGTTTTACCTTGAGGGCAGAAAGCCCCGCCGCGGACCGTCGTCCGCGGGTCGAAGGAAGAGGACGGGTGACCATGACCGGTACTGCCGACCAGAGCGCCGTGCTCAGCGCCGCCTGGGCCGAGCCTTGGACGTCTGCCGTCGAATACTGGGTCGATGCGGCCCAGCGCAGCGTGCTGTTCTGGGACGTGATGCGCCAGCGCGGCAACCAGTACCTGGCACATGCGGCCGATCCGACGCCGCATGTGCTGTCCTATCAGTTCGAGCTGATCCTCGACGGCCGCACCCTGGAGCGGCCCTGCAACTACATGCTGGTCCGGATCGTGCCGCCCGAGGGCGTGACGGTCGACCCCGACAAGCGGCCCTTCGTCGTCGTCGACCCGCGCGCCGGCCACGGCCCGGGCATCGGCGGCATGAAGCCGGAAAGCCAGATCGGCCGCGCCCTGCGCGCCGGCCATCCCTGCTACTTCATCGGCTTCCTGCCGGTGCCGGTGGCGGGCCAGACGCTGGAGGATATCGGCCGGGCGCAGGCGGAGTTCCTGCGCATCGTCGCCGAGCGCCATCCGAAGGCCGAGGGCAAGCCCTGCGTCATGGGCAACTGCCAAGCCGGCTGGGCGCTGGCGATGCTGGCCGCGGTCAAGCCCGGCATCGTCGGGCCGATGATCCTGGCCGGCGCGCCCCTGTCCTACTGGGACGGGCCGCGCGGCAAGAACCCGATGCGCTATCTCGGCGGCCTCGCCGGCGGCGGCTGGCCGGCGGCGCTGGCCAGCGACATGGGCAACGGCCGCTATGATGGCGCCCATCTGGTGCAGAACTTCGAGAGCCTGAACCCCGCCAACACGCTGTGGTCGAAGCAGTACAACCTGTACAGCAAGATCGACACCGAGGTGGCGCGCTATCTCAGCTTCGAGAAGTGGTGGGGCGGCTACGTCCAGCTCAACGCCAACGAGATCGAGACCATCACCGAGGACCTGTTCGTTGGCGACAAGCTGACGGCCGGTCAGCTCGAGGTCTCCGACGGCCGCAAGATCGACCTGCGCAACATCACCTCGCCGATCGTGGTGTTCTGCTCGCAGGGCGACAACATCACCCCGCCGCAGCAGGCGCTGGGCTGGATCCTCGACCTGTACGACTCGACCGACGACATCGTCGCCAACGGCCAGACCATCATCTACGCCATCCACGACGACATCGGCCATCTCGGCATCTTCGTCTCCGGCCGCGTCGCGGCGAAGGAGCACAACGAGTTCATCCAGAACATCGACCTGATCGACACGCTGGCGCCCGGCCTCTACGAGGCGGTGATCATCGAGAAGCAGGCCGACGACCCGAATGCCGGGCTGATCCGCGGCGATCATGTCGTGCGGTTCGAGGCGCGCAGCATCAACGACCTGCGCGCGCTGGGCATCAACACCGCCGAGGAGGACAAGGCCTTCGCCACCGCGGCGCGGGTGTCGGAGATCAACCGCGCGCTCTACACCTCGACCGCCCGGCCGCTGGTCCAGGCCCTGGCCAGCGAGCCGGCGGCGGAGCTGGGGCGGCGGCTGAGCCCGGCGCGGCTGCAGTACTCGCTGTTCTCGAACCGCAACCCGGCGATGCTGCCGGTGGCGATGGCCGCCGAGCAGGTGCGCGCCAACCGCCGCCCGGCGGCGCCGGACAACCCGTTCCTGGCCTTCCAGGACCTGATGTCGAGCCGGATCGTCACCGCGCTGGACGGCTGGCGCGACCTGCGCGACCGCTGGATCGAGAGCAGCTTCTACGCCATCTACGGCAACCCGGTGCTGCAGGCGATGCTGGGCATCGGCGACGAGACCCTGGCCGACCGGCGCCCGCCGCGGCGCAGCGAGCCGGAGGAGGAGCGCGAGGCGCTGCGCGGCAAGGTCGCCGAGGGCGACGTCCATGCGGCGGTGCTGCGCGCCATCCTCTACGTGATCTGGCCGATGCGGGCGGTCGACGAGCGCGGCTTCGCCACGCTGCGCCAGCTCTATGCCGACCGGCTGCCGGGGCACTGGGCCTCGCTGGCCGAGTTCAAGGCGGCGATGCGCCAGCAGTACCTGATCCTGCGCTGGCTGCCGGAGGAGGCGATGGCCGCCCTGCCGGGCCTGCTGCCGGACGACGCGGCGACCCGCGACGACGCCTTCGCCGTGATCGAGGCGGCAGCCTCCGCCGCGGGCCCGGTCACGGGCGAGGTCAAGCTGCGTCTGGACCGCATGCGCGAGGCCTTCGCCGCGGCGCCGACCCCCGCCAAGCCCGTCCGCCGCGGCCGCACCGGCCGGCCGCTGAAGGTGGTGAAGTAGAAGGGCAGATTGAGAGCCCTCAGGCTTTCAATCCGTAGTCGGCGGCCATTGGCGCGCGGTGTGGATCAGCGCCAGGACCCACACCGTGTCGCCTTGGACTTCGTAGACGAGGCGATAGTTCTCGTGCGGGATCAGCTCTCGTGTGCCGGGAACCTTACCGGCACGGCCGAGCATCGGGAAGTCGGCCAGCTTTGCCGCTGCATCGCTGAAACGCCGATCCATCCGGCTCGCCGCCGATCGGTTGTCGCCGGCTATACGATCCCGAATGTCGGTACGATCCTGCTCGGCTTCCGGCGTCCAGATGACCTTCACGAACCGGTCTCGTCCGCCTCGCGCTCCAGTTCCGCACGCAGGGCAGCGAATTCGACTTCGACGTCTTCATTCGATCGGCCTCGGCCGGCCCGCATCGACGCCCGCGCGATCTCGACCTTGCGGCGCAGGAACTCGTCGTATTCGCGTTCCTCGCGGCGGCGCTGGATGAATTCGCGCATCAACTCACGCATCACCTGCGAGGCCGGCCGGTGGGTTGCCTCGGCTTCAGCCATGAAGGCGTCACGGAGCTCCGCTTCGAGCTTCATCGTGAAAACGGCTTCTTTCGGCATAGGCGTCGTCCCGTACCACAGATACTAAGGAAGTATATACGACCTCATTACCCGCCGCAAAACGAACACCGGCCGTCAGTTCAGCCCAGGCTGCGGATCGCCGCCTCAGCCTCCTGCGCGTTGGCCCAGCCCTCTGCCGCCACGCGCCGGAAGTCCGCCTCGGGCACCGCGGCGACGCAGGGCACCTCCATCATCTCGGTCCACCAGGACACGATCTCGGCATCGGCGTCGAAGCCGATGAAGTCGGCGCCGGCCTCGCCGGCCTCCATCGCCTCGTGCCGACTGGTGCCGGCCAGCACGCCGACGATCGCCTGATTGCCGACCGCCTTACGCGCCGCGGCATAGCCGCCGGGGCCGACCACGACGCCGTCGCAGCCTGTCTTGGCGGCCAGGACGGCGTCGTCGCGCAGCAGGAAGGCCACGCCCTGCTCCTGCGCGATGCCGCGCAGCCGCTCGACCGCGGCCTTGGCCGCGGCCGGATCGGCCGGCACCGCCATCTCGACGCAGGCGACGTCGCCGGCGCCGAGGGCGGCCGCGAACACCGCCGGATCGAGCTCCGGCGGGATCGCGATGTAGATGCGGGAGTCGCTCAGGACCTACTCCTTGCCCTGGAAGATGCGGACCAGGGTGTCCAGCAGCTGCAGCGCCTCTTCCCGCGGCCGGCGGAAGCAGTTGCGGCCGATGATCGAGCCGTTGCCGCCGCCGTCGCGGATGGCGCGGGCATCGTCCAGCACCGAGGCGGTATCCTTGGCGGCGCCGCCGGAGAACACGACAATGCGGCGGCCGTTGAAGCAGGAGCGCATGACCTCCGCCACGCGCTCAGCCTGGGTGCCGATCGCGATCCTGGCGCCGTCGAACTCCTTCTTCGCCTCCTTCTGCTCGATGAAGTCGCTCGGCAGCTTCACCTTGATGACATGGGCGCCGAGCTGGCTGGCCAGATGCGCGGCATAGGCCACCACGTCGATCGCGGTCTCACCCTCCTTGGTGATGTTGCCGCCGCGCGGGTAGGACCACAGCACGGTGGGCAGGCCGACCGACTTGGCCTCGCGGATCAGCTCGCCGATCTCCTCCATCTGGTCCAGGCCGCGGTCCGAGCCCGGATAGATGGTGAAGCCGATGGCGGTGCAGCCCAGGCGCAGAGCGTCTTCGACCGAGGCGAAGATCGCCTGGTCGGCGTCTTCCTTGAAGCGCGACAGGCTGTTCGAGTGGTTCAGCTTCAGGATGGTCGGGATCTGGCCGTACAGCTTGCCGGTCGAGACCTCGAGCTGGCCCAGCGGCGCGGCGTAGGCGTTCAGCCCGGCGTCGATCGCCAACTGGTGGTGGTAGAACGGGTCGTAGCCGCCTGGATTGACGGCGAAGCTGCGGGCGGGCCCGTGCTCGATCCCCTGGTCGACCGGCAGGATGATCATCTTGCCGGTGCCGCCGAGACGGCCGTTCATCAGGAGCTGCGCGAGCTGGGCCTTCACGGCCGGGTTTTCGCTGTCGTAGTTCGACAGGATCTTCTGCACGCGCGGGCTGATTCTCATCGTCCGTCTTCCTCGATGCGGTGGGTCGGTCGGCTGCAATCCCTAGCCGAGCGGGTCGGCTTGTTCAACGCCGCCGGCGCACAAATGTTTCGTGATAAATGTACGACGAATTCGGCCGCCTCAGGCCGCCTCGGTGCGCGTCCGGATCGAGGACAGCATCAGGCTGGTCTCTGTCTGCGAGATGCCCTGGACCTGCCGGATCCGGCGTAGCGTCTGGTCGAATTCCTCCAGCGTCGCGGTCTCGATCTCCGCCACGATGTCCCAGCGGCCGTTGGTCGAATGCAGCGCCCGCACTTCCGGAAAGCCCCGCAGCCGCTGCATCACCCGGTCGGCGGCTTGGCCCTCGACCTCGATCATGGTGACGGCGCGGATCGGGTTCGGCTGGCTGCCGGCCTTGACCACGATGGTGAAGCCCTGGATCACGCCGGTGTCGACCAGCCGGTCGATCCGGGCCCGCACCGTGGCGCGGGAGACGCCGAGCGCCGGCGCCAGGGTCGAGACCGGGGTGCGGGCATCGGCCCGCAGCAGCGACAGCAGCTTGCGGTCGAGATCGTCCATTCTGATTGGTGCGCCTTGCCAGTTTGCTCGATCCGCTGAGCAAAATAGCCAAGATGCCATCTTTATGTCACCCCCTGGCGCGCGGATAATCAGGTCTCAAACCCCGCCGACAGGGATGGCAGGACATGGACGGAACCGATCGCACGCAGCAGCGGCCCTCGCGCATCGCCCTGGTGGGCGCGCCGGTCGAAGTCGGGGCCGGGCATCGCGGCGCCGTGATGGGCCCGGCCGGGCTGCGCACCGCCGGCCTGCTGCCGAGCCTGCAGGGCCTCGGCTTCGAGGTCGAGGACCAGGGCGACCTGGCGCCGGCGCGACCGCTGCCGGCCGTCGCCGAGACGCCGCAGATGCGCTTCCTGCCGGAGATCGCGGGCTGGGCCCGGGTGCTCAGCGACCGCGCCTACGCCCTCATGAGCCAGGGCACTCTGCCGATCTTCCTCGGCGGCGACCACAGCCTGTCGATGGGCACGGTCAACGGCGTGCTGCGCCATTGCCGCGAGGCCGGGCGCGAGCTGTTCGTGCTCTGGCTTGACGCGCACACCGACTTCAACACCCCGGCGACCACGCCGTCCGGCAACATGCACGGCATGTCGGCCGCCCTCTTGTGCGGCGAGCCCGGCCTCGACGACGTGTTCGGGCCGGAGCCGCGCGAGCGGCTGGACCCGCAGAACCTGACCATCCTCGGCGCCCGCTCGATCGACCGCGAGGAGCGGGCGCTGCTGCGCCGCCGCGGCGTCGAGGTGTTCGACATGCGCCTGGTCGACGAATACGGCGTGTCGGTGCTGATGCGCCGGATCCTCGACAAGGTGGCGGCGCGCAACGGTGTGCTGCATGTCAGCCTCGACGTCGACTTCCTCGACCCGTCGATCGCGCCGGGCGTCGGCACCACCGTGCCGGGCGGGGCGACCTACCGCGAGGCGCATCTGATCATGGAGATGCTGTACGACAGCGGCCTGGTCGGGTCGCTCGACGTGGTCGAGCTGAACCCCTTCCTCGACGACCGCGGCAAGAGCGCCCTGCTGCTGGTCGACCTGGTCTCCAGCCTGTTCGGCCGGCAGATCATCGAGCCGGCCGGAGCGCTGGAGCGCGCGGCCTCGGGTGCCCAATAACGCGAACCGGCAGGACGGGAACAGGAGCAGGACCATGGCCACATCGGCGACCACTCTCATCGAGACCGAAGCCCGCCTCGGCGCGCACAACTACAAGCCGCTCGACGTCGTGCTGTCGCGCGGCGAGGGCGTCTGGGTCTGGGACGTCGACGGCAACCGCTATCTCGACTGTCTCTCGGCCTATTCCGCCGTCAACCAGGGCCATTGCCACCCGAAGATCCTGGCGGCGATGGTGGAGCAGGCGCAGAAGCTGACCCTGACCTCGCGCGCCTTCCGCAACGACCAGCTGGCGCTGTTCTACGACGAGATCGCGGCCCTCACCGGCTCGCACAAGGTGCTGCCGATGAACAGCGGCGCCGAGGCGGTGGAGTCGGCGGTCAAGGCGGTCCGGAAGTGGGGCTACGAGGTCAAGGGCGTGCCCGACGGCCAGGCCGAGATCATTGTCTGCGAGAACAACTTCCATGGCCGCACGCTGGGCATCGTCGGCTTCTCGACCGATCCCGACGCGCGCGGCGGCTTCGGGCCCTTCGCGCCCGGCTTCAAGATCGTGCCCTTCGGCGACGCCGCCGCCTTCGAGGCCGCGATCACGCCGAACACCGTGGCTTTCCTGGTCGAGCCAATCCAGGGCGAGGCCGGCGTTATGATCCCGCCGCCGGGCTACTTCAAGACCGTGCGCGAGCTGTGCACCCGGCACAACGTCACCCTGATCCTGGACGAGATCCAGACCGGGCTCGGCCGCACCGGCAGGCTGCTGGCCGAGGCGCATGAGGGCATCGAGGCCGACGTCACCCTGGTCGGCAAGGCGCTGTCCGGCGGCTTCTACCCGGTCTCGGCCGTGCTCTCGAACTCCGAGGTTCTCGGCGTGCTCAAGCCCGGCCAGCACGGCAGCACCTTCGGCGGCAACCCGCTGGCCTGCGCCGTGGCCCGCACCGCGCTGAAGGTGCTGGTCGAGGAAGGCATGATCGAGAACGCCGAGCGCCAGGGCAACTATTTCCAGGCCCAGCTGGCCGGGCTGCGCAGCAACCTGATCCGCGAGGTGCGCGGCCGCGGCCTGATGCTGGCGGTCGAGCTGCATCCCGAGGCCGGCGGCGCCCGCCGCTACTGCGAGGCGCTGCAGAAGCGCGGCGTGCTGGCCAAGGACACCCATGGCGACACGATCCGGATCGCGCCGCCCCTGGTGATCACCCGCGACCAGGTCGACTGGGCGATGGAGCAGTTTGCTGCGGTGATGACCGGGACGGCCTGACTGGCCCTCAGTCGCGCGGCGTCGATGACGCTGTAGGCTTCGGCAGGATCCAGTCGTACTGCTGCCAGGGCTGCCGGGTCTCCGAGGGAGACGGGGAGGGGGTCTTCTCCGTCTTCTTCGGTTCCGGCTCGGCGGCGCCCGGCGGCTTCGGCAGCTTGAAATCGTACTGCTCGGCGAACAGCACCACATCCTCGATGGTGTGGATCTGGTAACGCTGGATGTTCGGGCCGCGGCGGGCATTGGCGTCGTACTCGCCCATCGGGTACTCGCCCTTGTCGTTCGGCTCGACCTGCAGGGCGTTGTCGATGAAGAAGTCGCGCTTGCGCACCGGCAGCTCGTACAGCCAGTCGACCAGTTGCGGCAGCTCGTCCTCCTTGAAGCCCAGCCGCTTGCCCAGCGTCGGCAGCATCGCCAGGAAGGGCCGGCCCTCCTCGTCGCAATTGGCCAGGCTCTCGGGCTTGTCGACGCCGGGATAGGCCGATTTCAGCCAGGCGCCCAGCATCGGCTCGTAGTGGTTCGACGCCTTGACCCGGGTGTATTGCGACTTGCCGACCACGGCGATCGCGGTCAGCAGCCACAGGGCGCCGCCGGTCTTGGGGCCGACCGACTTCAGGCTGCCGATGATCGCCGGCAGCCAGGACACGGCGTCCAGCGGGCGGCCATGCACCAGGGCCTCGGCGGTCGTCGCCAGGGTCAGCGGCATCAGGCTCTTGTCGAGGATCGGCCCCATGATCGGGGTCGGCTTGCCCAGCGACACCTTCCAGGTCTTCCAGGCATTGCCGGCGAACCAGTAGCCCCAGGCGTTGTTGATGGTCTTCGGGTCCAGCGTCGGCGCGCCCGCGATCACGTCCAGGGTCTGCTGCGGCCGGATGAACTCGACTCCGCCGATGGCGGAGAACAGCGACGTCAGCGGCGTCGCCGGCGCGCCCTGCATGGCCCGGATGAAGTCGTCGCTGTTGCGGACGATGAACATGCCGGTCGGCTGCTTCGGCACCTCGGCGCCGCTCTCGGCATCCTGGCCGCCGAGGTGCTGGATCAGCGTCAGGGTCAGGTCCGGATCGGCCCGCAGCGCCCGGCGCGCCGCGTCGCCCTTGCCCAGCTTCTCCCGGATCTCGGCCGCCGGATCGCCGGCCGGAAGCTTGTCCAGCTTGGCCAGGATCTGGTCGAGCTCCTTGTCCGGCAGCGTCCCGACCTGCTCGCGCTGGTCCTGCTGCACCATGCGGCCCCATTCGACCGCGGCTTTGGGGCTGAGGCGCAGGGCCAGGTTGACGTCGCTGCCGTCCTTGTCGGCCTCCTTCACCAGCGCGCTGTAGGCCTCGTCCAGGCTGCCGCCCCCGGGCAGCCCGTCCAGCAGGTCGCGGGGCGCGGTCTCGAGGGCGTTGCGGGTCAGCACCAGCGAGGCGCCGGCCTGGTCCAGCTTGTCGACCAGCGGCTTCTGCTGCTCCAGCAGGCCCTGCAGCCCGGCCAGCTTCTGCTGATCGTCGGCGCCGGGCGAGGCGACCTGGTTCGGGTACAGCACGTCGGACTTGAAGGTCTTGCCGGTGTCCCCGGCGTGCTTGACCTGGTCCTTCACCCCCTGGCCCGTCTGGTCCAGCAGCAGGCTGGCCTCGTCGAGATGGCCGTTCTTCTCGAGGTGATGGGCGACCCGGATGGCGAGCGTCGGCGAGCGGCCGGCGGCGATGCTGTCCTTGAAGGCGCTGCCGAACTCCTCGACGATGTCCGGCGAGATGCCGGCGCCGTTGCGCCCGGCCTTCTCGGCCATCGCCACCAGCTGGCTGGCGTAGCGGTCGACGATCTTCTCGCCGTCCTTGGTCCGGCCGGCCCGGTCGGACAGCGCCGACAGCGTGTCGATGGTCTTCGCCCCGCGCTGCGCCGGGCCGTCCGGATAGTCCCGGATCACTGTGTCCAGCGCCGACTGGACCTTCGGGTTGCCCAGGATCTGCGTCGCCCATTCCGGCGACACGGTGCGGCCGGGCCGGTCGCGCGTGACCTCCTCCGCCTTGGTCAGCTCCGGCGCGATGGCGCTGCTGTATTCCGGCTTGGCGATGTCGCTGTCGACCACCGTCTTCTGGTGCTTCGCCGCCAGGTCGAGGATCGGCTTGGCCGGCTCTTCGGACAGCAGCCGGGTCTGGGCGTTCCGGATCGCCGTCTCGTAGCCCGGATCGGTCTTCGATCCCTGCTTCGGGCCGCCCTGGATCAGCAGGTCGGTCAGCCCGTCGATCGCCGCCTTCGGGTCCGGGCTGCCCTTGGTCAGCGCGGCCAGTTGCGTCTCGGCATCGGCCTGGACCTCGCTCCAGTCGCCGCTGTGCCGCGCTGCCGCGATCGAGCCGCGCAGCGGCTCGAACACCGTGTCGAGATCGGACTGGGCCGAGAGCTTGGCGCGCGAGGCGATCTCGGCGAAGCCCGGCTGGCGCTTGCCCAGCCCGGCGACCGGCTGCTCATGGGTGTTCAAGGCCGCCGCCAGCTTGGCCTTGTCCCAGGCGACCGGCAGCCCGGCCTCGATGAAGCCGGGCGCCAGCTGCAGCTCCGCCTTCTGGCGCAGCTCGCCGGCCGTCTCCGCGGCGACCTGCGAGCCCTTGTTCTGCGATGCCAGCTCGACGGTCTTGATCGCGTCGGTGACCTCCTTGAACAGGGCCTTGTCGACCAGGACCAGGGTGTCGCCGCGCTGGATCCAGCCGGGATTCTTCGCCAGCTTCGGGTTCATCAGCGTCAGCTCGGCCAGGGAGAACCCGTGCTCGCCCCCGACCTTGAGCGCCGATTCCCCGTTCTGGATGCTGTGGATGATGACGCCGCCGTCGAGGCGCCGGTCGGCCCGATCGACGCTCCGCCGGAAATCGTCCGTCCTGGTGGTGGCGTGGACCGGCTTGATCTGCGGCCATCTGCGGTTGTCGAGCGGAGTGACCATCCGGACGCCCTTCCAATGATGTCCGATCAGCTTGGCCGATCAGGACAGAAGAATCCAATCTCCCGTTCCGGAATTACAGATCGATTCGGTGGGTTCGACCAACACTGCGGCGACATTGAAGCAGATGGATGCGACGCCTGGCTTCCAGGAGCTGGAAGTCCTCGAGTATTCGTCCCGCGACTACTGGAATTTTCGGCGAATGCAATCTTTCTGTAACAATGTCGCCTGCGGCCTGGCACCGGCTACTGCTGGTTCGAGACGATGATCGCGACGCGGCGGTTCTCCCGCCGCCCGGCGGAGGATCGGTTGTCCTCGACCGGCGCGCTCATGCCCATGCCGACCACCTGCAGATCCTGGGCGGGAATGCCGGCCGCGACCAGGGCCTCGGCCACGGCCTTGGCCCGGCGCTCGGACAGCCGCTGGTTGTACTCCGCCGTGCCGTAGTCGTCGGTGTGGCCCTCGACTCGCAGCCGGTGGATGTCGACCGACAGCAAAGCGCGGGCCAGCTGGCCGATGGATTCGCGCTGGCCCGAGGCGAGCGTCGCCTCGTTGGTGCCGAACAGCAGCTTGCTCGACATGCCGAATTCCCAGCCGGCGTCGGTCAGCTCGAAGCCCTGCTGCTTCAGCAGCGCGATCTGCGCCGGCGTCAGCCCGGACTGGCAGCCGGCCAGGGTCACGGCGAGAAGACCGGCCAGGGCCAGCCCGATGGCGGTGCGCCTAGTGACGAGATGCAAGATGGGTCTCCCGTTCCTCGAATGGGTCCGGCCCGGCGGCGAGCTCCCGGCCGCCGGGCCGCAGGCGTTTGGCGAGATACATGGCGGCGTCGGCCTGGCGCAGCAGGGCCACCCCGTCCCCGGCATGGTCGGGGAAGATGGCGATCCCGATGCTCACCGAGGCGGTGACAGTGCCGCCCGAAGGCAGCCGGACGGGCTGCCGCAGGCTGGCCAGGATGTCGTCGGCGACCCGCAGCGCGTCGGCGATCTCCACGACCGGGGCCAACAGCACCGCGAACTCGTCGCCGCCCAGCCGCGCCACCAGATCGGTCTTGCGCAGCCGGTCCCGCACCCGGGCGGCGACGGCGGCCAGAACCGCATCGCCGGCGGCATGCCCGAGATCGTCATTGGTCTGCTTGAAGTTGTCGCTGTCGAGGAACAGCACCGCGACCCGGCCGCGGGCCGCTTCGGCCTCCTGCAGCGCGGCGCGCAGCCGGGCCTCGAACACCGCGCGGTTCGGCAGGCCGGTCAGGCTGTCGTGGCTCGCCTGGTGGGCCAGGGATTCGTTCTCGCGCTGCAACCCGGCCTGCCAGGCTTCGAGCTCGCCGAGCAGGGCGTTGAAGTCGTCGGCCAGCTCGTTCAGCTCGGCGATGCCGGCGGGCGGCACCCGCTGGTCGAAGGTCCGTTCGTTGCGGACCCGGTGCGCCACCGTGGCCAGCCTGTGCAGCGGGCCGACGATGCCGGCGACCAGATAGCGCGACAGCAGCAGCGCGCCCAGGGCGCTCAGGGCCAGGCACGCCAGGACCACCGCCACGCCGATCGCCAGGAACCGCAGCAGCCCGCCGGCGCTGCCGTGCAGCTCGATCCGCCCGATCTCCGCGCCGTCATGGGTGATCGGCTGCAGCACCGGCGACGCGAAGACCATGGCGGCCAGGCGGCGTTCGAGGTCGAGCAGCGGGGGCTGGGCCGGGCGCTGCCAATGCGCGAACAGCGCGCCGCCGGCATCGAAGACATTGGCCTCGGCGACGCCGCCCTCGGCGGCGGCGATCAGGCCCAGCGCTTCCTCGGCGGCGGCGCGGTCCTTGAACACCACCGCGGCCTCCACGGTATAGCTCATCGAGGCCGCGATCAGCTGCAGGTTGCTGCCGGCATAGGCGCGCAGGGCGGCGAAGCCGGCGATGGTCAGGGTCAGCCCCGCCAGCGTCACCGCCAGCAGGGCGACGCCGAGATGCGCCCGGCGCAGCACCCGCCGCAGCGGGGGGCGCTGGTCGTCGTGCCGCCGGCTCACGGCGGCGTCTCCTTGCGCCGGCCGAGCTGCAGCACCTTCGGGCTCACCCGCACGCCGCTGCGGGCCACAGAATCGAGGTTGATCTGGAACGAGACCTGCGACCCCTGGACCTGCAGGCAGAACATGCTGCCGACCGTGCAGCTCTTGTCCTGCTCGCTGATGCTGAGCACGGCGTGCCCCGCCAGGCGCGCGAACAGCTGCCGGCGCTCGGCATCGCCGAGCCGGCCGAGATAGACAACGTCGCAATCGTCGCCCGGCGATCCGTCGGGACCCAGCCGGACCGCCCGGACCGGCCGGCCGGAGGCCTGTGTGGCGCCGGCCAGCAAGCCGTCCGCGAAGTCGGCCGGGCCGATGACGCAAAGGCGGAGTTGCGGCGGCTCGGCCGGCCAGCGGGTGTAGCTGATGATGCCCATCACCACCTGCCGGACCGCTGCCGCGCTGTCCTGGTCACGCGCCTGGGCGGGGCCAGGCAGGCCCAGCAGCACCGCGCCTATCGCCGCCGCGCGGCCGAGGGGCGCCAGCCATCGGCACCATCCGGAGATCCCGGCGCGGACGCTCCGATCAAGTCCGCACAGCAGTCCGGCGACGATCGGGAACGGCCGGCCGGTCATCTGCTGGAACGCTGGAGAGGGACATGCGCGATCGGCGCCGTATCGAAACAACAGAATCTCGGGACAATCTCGGGCTTCGGCAATGATGCTTCGTCCGTCATGCCCTCATCGGGCTGGCGGACAACGGCAAGCATAGCATCATCATCATGCGGGGGCATCCCGAGACCGTGCCGATCCTGAGACGATCGGCTGGGCGGCCCGCATTCCAGGCCGGCGCTGTCCTGGTGTAAGAGGGGGCATGGACAGCCTGACCGACCTCGCCGTCGCCGTGCTGGAGACGGCGGACCCGCTGCGCAAGATCGAGCTGAGCCACCAGGCCGCCGCGGCCTGGCGGCAGCGTGCGGTCCCGGTGCTGGGATCGCGCCGCCCGCCGCCGCGCCCGGCCCGGCCGGCGCAGCCGGAGCTGCGGCGCCCGGGCGACATGCCGAAGCGGCGCCTGGGCGGAGAGGCGGGGCGGATCGCCCTACTGCACGCCCTGGCCCATATCGAGCTGAACGCGATCGACCTGACCTGGGACCTGATCGCCCGCTTCGCCACGGCGGAGACGCCGGAAGGGTTCTTCGACGACTGGGTCAAGGTCGCCGACGAGGAGGCGACGCATCACGGCCTGCTGTCGCGGCGGCTGGAGGAGCTCGGTTCCGCCTACGGCGCCCTGCCGGCGCATGACGGGCTGTGGCAGGCGGCGGAGGAGACGGCGGAGGACCTGCTCGGCCGGCTCTCGGTGGTGCCGCTGGTGCTGGAGGCGCGCGGCCTGGACGTGACGCCGGAGACGGTGGAGCGGCTGGAGCGCGCCGGCGATCCCGACAGCGCCCGCATCCTGCACCGGATCTACACCGACGAGATCGGCCATGTCGCCGCCGGCCGGCGCTGGTTCGAATGGGAATGCGGCCGTCAGGGCCTGCCGCCGATCGCCACATATCACGAGCTGGTGCGGCGGTATTTCCGGGCCAAGCTGAAGCGGCCGTTCAACGTGCCCGCCCGCGACTTGGCCGGCTTCGCCGCCGCCTTCTACGAGCCGCTAGCGGAGTAGGGCTCAGCTCTTCCGTTCGTAGATCACGTACAGCTTCCGGGCCGGCGTCAGGTTCCGCCAGATGCCCTCGAAGCCGGCGGGGACGACGAAGCTGGCGCCGGCCTCGAAGCGGCGGGCGGCGCCGTTGCCGTCGGTCAGCTCGATCGTGCCGGACAGCAGGTGACAGAACTCCTCCTCGGTGTAGGACACGCGCCAGGCGCCGACCGCGCCCTCCCAGATCCCGGCCGAGAACTGGCCCGTCGGGTCGCTGTAGAGGTTGCGCACCGTCTGCAGCGGATCGCCGCTCAGGATCTTGGCCGGATCGGGCCGCCAGGTCGCGTCCTCGGACGGGGCAGTGGCGAAGTCGACGATGTCGGCGGCGGTCTTGCTCATGCGATCCTCGCTGGCGGGATGGGCGAGACTGCCGGCTTCAGCCGCGGCTGTCGAGGCTCCAGGCCGGGCGGGCGAAGCGCTCGGCCAGGAAGTCGACGAAGCTGCGGACCTTGGCCGACAGGGTGCGGGCCGGCGGGTAGACGGCATGGATGCCGAGCTCCGGCAGCCGCCATTCCGGCAGCACCTGGACCATCCGGCCGGCCGCGAGGTCGGGGGCGGCGATGAAGTCCGGCTGCCGGGCGATGCCGTAGCCCTCGCGGATCGCCGCCTGGATGGCGTCGCCGTTGTTGATCTGCAGCCGGGCGTTGACGCGGACGCGCACCTCGCCCTCCGGCCCGGTCAGCACCCATTCGCCGCGGTCGCCGCCATAGGCGTAGGCGATGCAGCGGTGCCGGGCCAGATCCGAGGGATGCGCCGGGGTGCCGTGGGCCGCGAGATAGGACGGGGCGGCGCAGAGCAGGATGCGGCAGGGAGCCAGGCGGCGGGCGATCAGCGAGGAATCGGCAAGCCTGCCGATGCGGACCGCCAAGTCGGTGCCGTCCTCCAGCAGGTCGACGACCCGGTCGTTCAGGGTCAGGTCGACCGAGACCTCGGGGTAGCGCTCGAGATAGGCGGCCATAGCCGGGGCCACATGCAGCACGCCGAAGCTCATCGGCGCGTTGACCCGCAGCAGGCCGCGCGGACGGGCGTGCAGCGCCGCCGCCTCTTCCTCGGCCTCGACCACGTCGGCGGTGATGCGCTGGGCCCGGCGGTAGAAGGCGGCGCCGGCCTCGGTCAGGCTCAGCCGGCGGGTGGTGCGGTTGAGGAGGCGGGTGCCGAGGCGGGTCTCGAGATCCAGGATCGCCCGGCTGGCCAGCGCCCGCGACAGGCCCAGCTGCTCGGCCCCCGCGGCGAAGCTGCCGGCATCGACGATCCGCACGAACAGGTCCAGCGTGGTCAGGCGATCCATGATTGTCAAAGGTGGATCAACAATCTTTTGATGTCACGCCGGATTATCAAAATCGACGAGAGGTCCAATATCGGCAGCGGCCGAGGCCATCCGCGCCGAACGCTCTGGAGATCGATCATGCCCACGATGCCCGCGCTCTTCGTCTCCCATGGCTCGCCGATGCTGGCGCTGTCGGACGAGCCGGCAGGGCGGTTCTTCGACGCGCTCGGGCCGTCGCTGCCGCGCCCGGATGCGATCCTGCTGGCCTCCGCCCATTTCGAGACCGAGGTGCCGACGCTCGGCGCGGCGCAGCGGCCGGAGACGATCCACGACTTCTACGGCTTCCCCGAGCCGCTGTACCAGCTCCGCTACCCGGCCGCCGGCGCGCCCGGCCTGGCGCGCCTCGCCGCCGAGCGGATCGCCGCGGCCGGCCTGCCGGTGGCGATCGACGACAAGCGCGGCCTGGACCACGGCGCCTGGGTGCCGCTGCGCCGGATGTATCCGGCGGCCGACATCCCGGTCGCGACCCTGTCGATCCAGCCGCATCTGGATCCGGCGCATCACCATGCGGTGGGGCAGGCGCTGCGCGGGCTGCGGGACGATGGGGTGATGATCCTGGCCTCGGGGTCGCTGACCCACAATTTGCGGGCGCTGGACTGGCGCGGCGGACCGGACGCCCCGGTCTCCGGCTGGGCCCGGGCGTTCATCGACTGGGTGGCGGCGGCGGTGGAGCAGGGCCGCACCGAGGACCTGCTGAACTACCGCCGCCTGGCGCCCGAGGCGGTGAAGAACCATCCGGCGGACGAGCATTTCCTGCCGTTCTTCGTCGCCCTCGGGGCCGGCGACCTGCCCGGCCGCCGGCTCCACGCCAGCGTCACCATGGGCGCGCTGGCGATGGACGCCTACTCTTTCTGAGGCAGGTGGCAGGCGGCCGTCACGCCGCCTGCTTCATCAGGCCCAAAGCCTCCTCCAGGCTGATCTCGCCCCGGAAGCCGCCGGTGCTGCGGGCGGGCTCGCCACGCTCGATCGCATGGGCGAACTGCACCGCCGGGTCGGCCTCCAGCCGCTCGAACAGGCGCTGAAGCCCGGGATAGTCCCGCCGGTCGACCACCTCGTGGTACTTGGTCCAGCGGGCGATGCCGATGAAGTAGGCGTCGGCCAGCGACCGGTCGCCCAGCAGCCAGTCCTGGGTGCCCAGCATCGCTTCCAGATCGGCATGCGCCTTTGCCACCTTGGCCGCGCCATAGGCCCGCAGCGCGTCGCGCTCCACGCCCTCGGTGCCGTGCTCCAGCGCGTACCACAGCGGGCTGAAGGCGTTGAAGAAGGTGGTGTTGAGGAAGGCCAGCGCCTGGTTCAGCCGGTCGAAGCCGGGCGTGCCCTGGGCGAAGGACAGGCCCTTGTCGATCCCGCGGGCGCCGAGATGGTTCAGGATCGCCATGCTCTCGCTGATCAGCCTTCCGTCGGCGGTCATCAGCGTCGGCGTCTCGCCGACCGGGTTGAGGCGGCGATAGGCCTCGCCCTGCACGACCTCCGGCATCTCTATGCGGCTCAGCCGATACGGCTCGCCGAGCCATTCCAGCGCCACGATCGAGCCGAAGGAGCAGCCCGACGGCACGCCGTAGAAGAGGATCGGTTCCATGATGGGTTCCCTCGTGTTCTGGTCACGACGGGAATATGCCGATGTGGACTTTGGGGCTGTAGCCGTGTTGTCGTGGATCCAAGGTCCACAGGCATGGACGATCTGCGTGCTCAACCTCAACGACCTGACCCTGTTCGTCCGGGCCGTCGACAGCGGCGGCTTCGCCGCGGCGGGACGGCGGCTGGGACTGCCGAAATCGACCATCAGCAAGCGCGTGGCGGAGCTGGAGGCGCAGCTCGGTGCCCGGCTGATCCACCGCACCTCGCGCAGCTTCGTGCTGACCGAGCTCGGGCGCGACTTCTACGACCATGCCCAGGCCGCGCTGATCGAGGCGGAAGCAGCGGAGGACGTGGTGCGCCGCCGCCTGGCCGAGCCGAGCGGTACCGTCCGGATCACGGCCTCCGTGCCGACCGCCCAGTTCCGGCTGTCCGGCCTGCTGCCGGCGCTGGCCCGGGCTTATCCGAAGATCCGGCTGCAGCTCCATGTCACCGACCGCTTCGTCGACCTGGTGCAGGAGGGCTTCGACATCGCGGTGCGCAGCCATTTCGCGCCGCTGCCGGATTCCGAGCTGGTGCAGCGGCGGATGGCGGTCGAGCGGATTGCCCTGGTGGCGGCGCCGGACTATCTGGCGCGCCGCGGGGTGCCGCGGGAGCCGGCGGATCTCGCGGACCATGACGGGCTGCTGACCGGCCCCTCGGCGACGCTCTGGCGGCTGCGCCACCGCGACGGCCGCGAGGCGCAGATGGCGCCGGCCTCGAGCTTCGTGGCCGATGAATCCGTGGTGCTGCTGAAGGCGGCAGCCGCCGGGCTGGGCATCGCCTGCCTGCCCGAGACCATGGCCGCCGAGGCCCTGGCCGCGGGAACGCTGGCGCCGGTCCTGCCGGAGTGGGAGGCCGGGACGGTGTGGACGACGCTGCTGACACCGCACCGGCGCGGGCAGCTGCCCGCCGTGCGCGCCGTCATCGACTTCCTGGCGAAGGATGTTGCTTAGTTGCCTCGTGGAGGGGAGGCGTCGCGGCTACCTCTTCCACAAATTGCGGAACGGCCACATTTCTGGTGTAGGCTGACCGACAGCAACCGACAGGTTCCGGCCTAGATATGACTGACGAGACCACCAACCTGGTGCTGGAGCACCTGAAGCGAATGCAGGCCGAGCTGACCGCATCGCGGGAGCGTGATCAGGAAATCCTGTCGCGGCTCGCGCAGATCGAGATCGGCTTGGCCCGCCCCGCCCGCGATCAGGCATCGAACTATGCCGAGACGGTCGAAGATCGGCATATCGTCGACAAGATCAAAGCCCGTCTCGACCGCATCGAGCGACGGCTCGACCTGGTGGAGCATCCGCCTCAATAGCCGCCGTCATCCCTTCTGCGCCGCGGCCAGCACTGCCTCGACATGGCCGGGCACCCGCACGCCGCGCCACAGTCCACGGACGATGCCCTGTTCGTCGACCAGCACCGTCGAGCGGTCGATGCCCATGTACTTCCGGCCGTACATCGACTTCTCGACCCAGGCGCCGTAGCGCTCGACCGTGTCGTCGTCCTTGGCCGAGGCCAGGGTGAAGGTCAGGCCGTATTTCGCCGCGAACTTGTTCAGCGCCGGCACCGGGTCCTTGGAGATGCCGATGACCGTGGCGTCGACGCCCTCGAACTCCGGCAGCGCGTCGTTGAAGCCGCAGGCCTCCTTGGTGCACCCGGACGTGTCGGCCTTCGGATAGAAGTAGACGATCACCTTCCGGCCGCGCAGGGCTGAAAGCGACACCGTCCCGCCGCCCGCCTTGGGCAGGGTGAAGTCCGGGGCGGGCTTGCCGATCTCGACGGTCATTCGGATGTCTCCACAGGCGGTTCTCTGCCTTGGACTAGGATGCCGCGGGCTTCGAGGCAAGCTCGTCCGTCGGCGGTGGTCCGATCAGCCGGTCGAACACGGCCATCACCTCGGCCGCCTGGCGCCGCATCCCGGCCGCGGCGGCGTCGAGATCCTCCGGCGGGTCGGCGGCGGCCTCCTCGGCGACGGCGCGCAGCAGGCCGCGGATCATGGCGTCGGAGGCCTCGGCCGGATCGAACTTGTCCTCGACGGCGAAGCGCAGGAAGGCCTGAACCCGTTGCCAGGTCGCCAGCGCCCGCAGCAGCGTCTGCGCCTCCGCATCGGGCAGCAGCCCGGCGGCCGCGGCGCGGCGCAGCACCTCGGCCGTGGCCTGGTGCAGGATCCCGGGATGGTCGGCCGCGTGCCGCAGCTGCAGGTACTGGGCGATGAACTCGACATCGACCAGCCCGCCGCGGAAATGCTTGATGTTCCAGACATCGCCGATATCGCGCTGGCGCGCCATCCGGCCACGCATCTCGGCGATGTCGCGGCGCAGCTTGTCCGGATCGCGGCGCAGGCCCAGCACCGCGCGGATCTCGGTCTCGATCCGCTCGCGCAACGGCCCGTCGGCATGGATCACCCGGGCCCTGGTCAGGGCCATATGCTCCCAGGTCCAGGCGTCGCCGCGCTGGTAGGCGCTGAAGGCTTCGAGGCTGGTGGCCAGCGGCCCGGCATTGCCGGAGGGGCGGAGCCGCATGTCGACCTCGAACAGCGCGCCCTGCGCGGTCGGCGCGGTGATCGCCGAGACCAGGCGTTGGATCAGGCGGGTGTAATAGACCATCGGCCCGATCGGCTTCTCGCCGTCCGACATCTGATCGGCGCCGGCGTCGTGAATCATGATCAGGTCGAGGTCGGAGCGGATCGTCATCTCGCGGCCGCCCAGCTTGCCCATGGCGAGGAGGGCGAGCCCGCCTTCCGGGAAGCGGCCGTGCCGTCTTGCGAACTCCGCCTCCACCCGCGGCACCAGCGCCTGCAGCGCCACCTCGGTGACGTCGGACAGGAACGCGGCGCAAGCCGGCGTCTCGGACAGCCGCCGCAGGATGTGCACGGCGGCGCGGAAGCGCTGATCGTTGGTCCAGCGCCGCAGCACGTCGAGCATGTCCTCGAAGTCGCGCGCCGTCGCCAGCTCCGCCGCCAGCCGTTCCTGCAGCCGCTCCCGGCCCGGCAGGGTGCTGAAGAAGCCCGGCGCCAGCACCGCCTCCAGCTGGCCGGCATGGGCCGTCAGATAATCCGCGATCCGGCCGCCGAAACCGAGTATATCGATAAGGAGATCAAGGAGATCGGGGTTGACGTTAAACAAGGAGAAGAGCTGTACGCCGGCCGGCAGCCGGGCCAGGAACCCGTCCAGCCGCTGCAGCGTAGCGTCGGGATCGGCTGTGCCGCCGACGATCGACAGCAGCCGCGGCACCAGCCCGGTGATCAGGCCGCGCGCCCGCTCGCTGCGCAGGGCCCGGTAGCGGCCGTGCAGCCAGCCGCGCACCACGGCGATCGCCTCGGACGGCCGGGCGAAGCCCAGCCGCTGCAGCGTCTCGACCGTGCCGGGATGGTCGTCGACGCCGGCGAAGACCAGGGTGACGCTGCCCTCCGGCGGCCGGTCCTCCTGGAACAGCTCGGCATAGCGGCCTTCGACCAGCCGCAGCGTGTCGGTCAGCGCGGTGCGGAACGAGGCCGGGTCCGGGAAGCCGAGGAACCGGCCCAGCGCGTCGACCTCGCCCGCGGTCTCGGGCAGCGCGTGGGTCTGGTGGTCCTCCAGCATCTGGATCCGGTGCTCGACGCGGCGCAGGAAGCGGTAGCATTCGGCCAGGGCGGCGGCGGTGTCGCGGTCGACCCGTCCGGCCTCGGCCAGCGCCGCCAGCCCGGCGATGGTGCCGCGCAGGCGCAGCCGCGGCTCGCGGCCGCCGAAGATCAGCTGCTGCATCTGCACGAAGAATTCGATCTCGCGGATGCCGCCGCGGCCCAGCTTCAGGTCGTGGCCTTCGATGGCGACCGCGCCATGGCCGTGATGGTGGTGGATCTGCCGCTTGATCGCGTGGATGTCCTGGATCGCCGCGAAATCGAGGTTGCGGCGCCAGATGAAGGGCGTCAGGAAGTCGAGGAAGGCGTCGCCGGCGGCGCGGTCGCCCGCCACCGGCCGGGCCTTGATCATCGCCGCGCGCTCCCAGCTCTGCGCCAGGCTGGTGTAGTAGCTCTCGGCTGCCGCCAGCGACACCGCCGGCGGCGTCGCGCCGGGATCGGGCCGCAGCCGCAGATCGGTGCGGAACACATAGCCGTCGACCGTCCGCTCCTCCATGATCCGCACCAGGTCGCGGGTCATCCGGCTGAAGGTCTGGCCCAGGTCGTCCGGCCGGTCGGTCGGCACCTTGTCGGCGTCGTAGAGGATGATCAGGTCGACATCGCTGGAATAGTTCAGCTCGCGCGCGCCCAGCTTGCCCATGCCCAGCACGATCAGCCCCGACGCGTCCGGCGCCGCCACGGCCTCGGGGCGCAGCAGGCCGCGCGCCGCGGCCCGGGACAGGAGATGGGCCGTGGCCAGGTCCAGGGTGGTCTCGGCGAGCTCGGAGAGGGTGCCCGTGACCTGTTCCAGCGGCCACAGCCCGCCGATATCGGCCAGCGCGATCAGCAGGGCGATGCGCCGCTTGGCCAGGCGGAACGCCTGCATCAGCCGGGTGGTGTCGGCCTCGGCGGCGGTGTCGGCGCGCAGGGCCGCCAGCTCGGCGGCGACGGCGGCGTCGGGGCCGTCGGAGAGGAAGCGCCGGACCGTCGCCGGGGTCTTCAGCGCCAGTTCGGTCAGATAGGGGCTGCCGCCGAACACGGCCTCCAGCAGGGCCCGTCCCTGCGGGGCGTCAGGCAAGGCGAGGGAGAAATCGCGAAGCTCGGGATCGGATTGATCGGTCGCGCGTTCAAGCCACCGTTCGACTCCGCGCCGGGCACGGTCGGGATCGCCCGCGCGGGGCCAGACGGCATCAGCCAATACGGCGTCGTAACGTGGCATCGCGCTGTCCATGTGCCTAAGGTGCGGGCGCAGCATCGGGGTCCCGCGGGGATGGGTCAAGCGAGGGTGAAACGTTCGGGATGAGGGCGCTGAAGATCCTGGCCGAGATCGTCGGGCTGGCGGTCGCCGGCATCGCCCTCGCGGCCGTCGTGCTGGCGTGGCGCCTGTCCTCCGGGCCGCTGGAGATCGATTTCCTCACCCCCTATGTCGAGCAGGCCCTGTCCGAGCGCGACGTCTCGGTGGAGATCGGCGCGCTGGCCCTGCGCTGGGAGGGCTTCGACCGGCCGGCGGTTCTGGCCGCCCGCGACGTGCGGGTGCGGCAGAAGGACGGCACGCTGATCGCGGTGACGCCGGAAGGGACGGCCGATGTCAGCATGCCGAAGCTGCTGCGCGGCGTGGTGGCGCCGCTGCGGATCGACCTGATCCGTCCGCATCTGCGGGTGATACGGACGGAGGCCGGGGAGTTCAGCTTCGGGCTCGGCGAAAGCGAGGCCGGGGAGGGCGCGGTGTCGACACCGGCCGAAGGGGCGCCGACCCGCGACGTGGTCAAGGATCTGCTGGCGGCGCTCGATGCCCGGATCGGCAGCGAGGACAACCCGATCGCCTCGCTGACCCGTCTGACCGTGGTCGACGGCAGCGTCCGCATCGACGACCGGGTGCTGGGGCGAAGCTGGATCGCGCCCAGGGCGTCGGCCGACCTGCGCCGCAGCGCGACCGGCGTCGACGGCCAGGCGTCGCTGTCGGTCGTCTCCGGCGACCGGATGGCGCAGTTCGGCGGCGAGATCCGCTATCAGCGGGCCAGCCGCAGCACCCGGGCGACGGTCACCTTCGCCAACGTCATCCCGGCGGCGCTGACCCGGATCTCGCCGGTGCTGGCGCCGCTGGAGGCGATCGAGAGCCCGGTGTCCGGCCGGCTCGAGGCCGATTTCGATTCCAACTTCCGGGCGACGACCGGCCGGTTCTCGCTGACCAGCATCGAGACCCGGCTCAAGCTGCCGCCCCTGTGGACCGGGTCGTTCGGCGCCGCCCGCACCAGCCTGTCGGGTTCGGTCGACCTGCCGAAGCGGCGCCTGACGCTCGACGATTTCAGCATCGACCTCGGCGGGCCGAAGATCTCCCTGTCCGGCCAGGTCGACGCGGTCGGCGACACGATCGAGGCGATCATGGCCGGCGCCGTCACCGACCTGCCGGTCGACCTGCTGGACAGCCTGTGGCCGCCAGGCGTGCCCAGCGGCGCCCGCGACTGGATCACCACCAACCTGCATGACGGCGTCATCGATCGTACCGAATTCAGCCTGCACGCCCGGGCCCCGGTCGCCGATCCGGAAGCGGTGACCCTGGTCGCGGCCGACGGCACGATCCAGGCGCGCGACATGACGGTGCACTATTTCGACGGGCTGCCGCCGATCACCGGCCTGAACGCCGCCGCCAGCTTCAACCAGTCGACCATGCGCATCGCCACGGGCGGCGGGCACCTGCAGGACATCGCGCTGCAGCCCTCCGACATCACCATCACCGGCCTCGACCTGAAGGACCAGGTGATCGACATCGACGCCCGCGTCGAAGGCCCGGTGAAGACGATCATGTCCGTGCTCGACCTGCCGCGGCTCGGCTACGCCAGGAAGGTCGGGCTGGTGCCCGACCGAATGTCCGGGCGGGCGGCGGCGCGGCTGCGCTTCGGCTTCTCGCTGCTCGCCGACCTGCCGTTCGAGGCGGTCCGCATGGGGGTCGAGGGCACGCTCGACAACGTCGGCATCGCCCAGGCCAAGCCGGGCTACGACCTGGCCGGCGCCGATGCCAGGCTGACGCTCGACAAGTCGGGGATGACCCTGGAGGGCAAGGCCCAGCTCAACACCGTTCCGGTCGCCTTCTCCTGGCGCGAGGCGTTCGACGATTCGGCGGTAGAGACCAGGCTCTCGGCCCAGGCGATCCTGACGCCGGCGGCGCGGGAGGCGCTGAAGATCCCGGCGGTCGGGCCGGTCGAAGGCACTATCGGCGCCGATCTCGATCTCGCCAAGCGGTCCGGCGGGGCGACGACGCTCGACGCCAGGCTCGATCTCACCGACGCCCGGATCGCGATCGACCCGATCGGCTGGGTCAAGCCCGCGGGCGGCAGGGCCGATGCGACGGTCAGCCTGGCCCTGGCCGGCGACCGCATCGCCAGGATCCCGCAGTTCAGCGTCTCGGGGGGCGACGTCACCGCTTCCGGCAGCGCCGACTTCGCCCGCGACGGCTCGCTGGCGCAGCTCAGCATCGCCTCGTTCCGGCAGGGCCCGAACGACGTCAAGGGCCAGGTCGAGGTGCTGGGGCCGGACAGCTACCGCCTGGCGCTCACGGGATCGCATCTCGACGTCTCCGGCATCCTGGAGCAGCGGCGCGCCGCGGGGCAGGGCAAGGCGGATGCCGAGGGCGGTCCTGCCGCCGATCCGGCCCCCGGCCCCCGGATCGACGTCACCTTCGATGTCGGGGAGCTGTCCCTGGGCGACAAGCGCTCGCTCAAGGCGGTGCACGGGCGGGCGATCGGCCGCACCACCAACCTGCAGGACGTCACCCTGGCGGCGCAGCTGCCGGGCGGGCGGCCGATCGATCTGCGCCTGACGCCGCAGCAGGGCCAGCCGGACCGGCAGATCCTGACCCTGCGCAGCGAGGATGCGGGGGAAGCGCTGCGCGTCCTCGACATCGCCGACAACATCACCGGCGGCAGCCTGCTGGCCACCGGCACCCGCAACGGCGTCACCGGCGCGATCGAGGGCCAGTTCGACGCCCGCAGCTTCGTGCTGCACGATGCGCCGGGCATGGCGCGGCTCCTGGCCGCCACCTCGCCCTCCGGGCTGCAGGACCTGTTCGGCACCAGCGGGCTGACCTTCAACCGGCTCGATGCCGACTTCACCTATGCCGCGGCGCAGCGGCGGATCACGCTGAAGCAGGGGCGGGGGGCCGGCGGCGACCTCGGCCTGGCCTTCGACGGCGTGATCGACCTCCGGGCCGAGACCATCGACCTCGCCGGCACCATCGTGCCGATCTACCACATCAACAGCGTGATCAGCGCGATCCCGCTGATCGGCGACATCCTGACCGGCGGCGAGGGCGGCGGGCTGTTCGCCTTCACCTACACGATCCGCGGCTCCTTCGCCGACCCGTCGGTCTCGGTCAACCCGCTGTCGGTGCTGGCGCCGGGCTTCCTGCGGCGCCTGTTCTTCGAGGAGACGCCGTCCACCGGGGACGGCACGCCGCGGCCGGCGGCACCGCAGCCGCAGCGGCCGCCGCGCGACCGCGGCAGCGACCGGTAGCTATTCGCCCACAGCTAGCCCGGCCGGGCGGCGGTTGTCATTGGCGCCGTAGACGAAGCCGGGCAGCATCTTGCCGCCGAAGGCCCGGTCGTTGCCGGAGGAGGCGGCGCCGGATGCGGCCGTGGCGGCCGCGGGCTGCAGCGCGATCAGCTCGGCCGCGCCCCAGGGCGACTGCACCGTCACCTTGTGGCCCATCTGCTCCAAGAGCTTCACGGTGTCGGGCGACAGGGCGCGGGGCTCGGCAAAGACCTCGTCCGGCAGCCACTGGTGGTGGATGCGCGGCGCATCCACCGCCTCCTGCGGCGCCATGCCGAAATCGATCATGTTGAGCGCCGCCTGCAGCGTGATGGTGATGATGCGCGCCCCGCCCGGGCTGCCCAGCACCAGCGCGATCTCGCCGTCTTTGGTCACCAGCGTCGGCGCCATCGAGGACAGGGGGCGCTTGCCCGGCGCGATCGCGTTGGCCTTGCCCTGGACCAGGCCGAACAGGTTCGGCACGCCGGGCTTAACCGTGAAGTCGTCCATCTCGTCGTTGAGCAGGAAGCCGGTGCCGGGCGCGATCACCCCGGCGCCGAACAGCCCGTTGATGGTGTAGGTGACCGAGACCGCGTTGCCGTCCTTGTCGACCACCGAGTAGTGCGTCGTTTCCGGCTTCTCATGCGGCGGAACCCCGGGCTGCACCTCCTTCGACGGCGTCGCCTTGTCCGGCAGGATCTTCGTCCGGATCCGGGCCGCGTAGTCCTTGCTCAGCAGCCGGTCGAGCGGGTTCTTCACGAAGGCCGGATCGCCGAGATAGGTGTTGCGGTCCATATAGGCGTGGCGCATCGCCTCGACCATCAGATGCACACCGGCGGCGGAATGCCAGCCCAGCGCCTTCAGGTCGTAGCCTTCCAGGATGTTCAGGATCTCGCACATCGTCGTGCCGCCGGAGGAGGGCGGCGGCGAGGAGACGAAGACGTAGCCGCGATAGCTGCAGGTGACGGGATCCGTCTCGGTCACGGTGTAGGCGGCGAAGTCCTGCGCGGTCATGATGCCGCCGCCGGCCTTCATCGCCGCCTCGACCTTCTGCGCGATCGCGCCCTTGTAGAAGGCGTCGGGCCCGCCCTTGGCGATCGCCTCCAGCGTGTCGGCGAGGTCCGCCTGCACCAGCCGGTCGCCCGGCTTGAACGGCGAGCCGTCGGGGCGGAAGAAGATCTTCGACGCCACCGGATCCTTCTTCAGCAGGGCGGCGCCGGCGTCGAGGATGTCGGTGTCGCCGCGGGTCAGGATGAAGCCCTCCCGCGCCAGCCTGATGGCGGGCGCCATCACCGTCTCCCGCGGCAGGGTCCCGTAGCGCTGCAGGGCGGTGTCGAGGCCCAACACGCTGCCCGGCACGCCGACGGCGAGATAGCCGTACAGGCTGGCGCCCTTGATCGGATTGCCCTGGGCGTCGAGATACATGGTCTCGGTCGCGGCCGCCGGCGCGGTCTCGCGGAAGTTCAGGAAGGTGTCGCGCTTCTCGCGGGCCAGGTGGATCACCATGAAGCCGCCGCCGCCGATATTGGCGCAGCAGGGGTTGGTGACCGCCTGGGCGTAGCCGGTCGCGACCGCGGCGTCGACGGCGTTGCCGCCGGCCCGCAGGATCTCGGCCCCGGCCTCGGAGGCGAGGTGCTGCGACGACACCACCATGCCGTCCGGCGCCTCGACCGCGGGCGGTGACGCGGCCTGTGCCCCGGTCGCGCCCAGCGCGCAGGCCGCCACCGCCAACCATGCCCATGCATGCCGGATCATCATGCCCCTCCTGTCTGACTGGCCGCGCGGTCTTCGCGGCGCGGGCGAGAGGAGGTCATGCTGCCCGGAGCTGTGATCCGCCGCAATGGTGGCACTTTGCTACCATTGCGAGATCCGTCCTCAGGCTGGCCGCACCAGAGCGTGCTTCTTGCGCCCGGCGGACAGCTTGATCACCCCGTCGGCGCCGATGTCGCGGTCGCTGATCGGCTGCTCCGGATCGGCGATGGCGACGTCGTTGACGCGGCCGCCGCCGCCCTGGATCAGCCGCCGCGCCTCGCCGTTCGAGGCAGCGAGGCCGGCCCGGGCGAACAGACGGAACGCCTGGATGCCGGCCGCAAGCTCGGCCTGCGGCACGTCGATCGAGGGCAGGCCCTCGGCCGATACTCCCTGCTCGAAGGCCTGGCGGGCGGTCTCGGCCGCACCCTCGGCCTTGTCGCGGCCGTGCACCAGGGCGGTCGCCTCGGTCGCCAGGATCTTCTTGGCCTCGTTGATCTCGGCCCCGCCCAGCGCCGCCAGCCGCTCGATCTCGTCCAGCGGCAGCTCGGTGAACAGCTTCAGGAACCGGCCGACATCGGCGTCCTCAGTGTTCCGCCAGTACTGCCAGTAGTCGTAGACCGGCAGCCGCTCCTCGTTCAGCCAGACGGCGCCGGCTGCGGTCTTGCCCATCTTGGCGCCGGAGGAGGTCGTCAGCAGCGGCGAGGTCAGGCCGTACAGCTCCCGCCCGGCGATGCGGCGGGCCAGGTCGATGCCGTTGACGATGTTGCCCCACTGGTCCGACCCGCCCATCTGCAGCACGCAGTCGTGCCGGCGCGCCAGCTCCAGGAAATCGTAGCCCTGCAGGATCATGTAGTTGAATTCGAGGAAGGTCAGCGGCTGCTCGCGGTCCAGCCGCAGCTTCACCGAATCGAAGGTCAGCATGCGGTTGATGGTGAAGTGCCGTCCGACCTCGCGCAGGAACGGGATGTAGGCCAGGCCGTCCAGCCAGTCGGCATTGTTGGCCATGATCGCGCCGCGCTCGAAGTCGAGGAAGCGCGAGAACACCCGGCGGATCGAGGCGATGTTGGCGTCGATGGTGGCGTCGTCGAGCAACGGCCGCGCATCGTCGCGGAAGGACGGGTCGCCGATCTTGGTGGTGCCGCCGCCCATCAGCGCGATGGGCCGGCCGCCGGTCTTCTGCAGCCAGCGCAGCATCATGATCTGCACCAGGTGCCCGACATGCAGGCTGTCGGCGGTGGCGTCGTAGCCGATATAGGCGGTGACCGCTCCCTTGGCCGCCAGGGCGTCCAGGCCCTCGGCATCCGTCACCTGATGGATGAAGCCGCGCGCCTCGAGGGTGCGCAGGAAGTCGGAGCGGAATCCGGTCATGATCGTCGACTGCTTGTCGGAAGTGTCTGTTTTGTCTGTCGGCCCTGACTGACAGAACCGACAAAGGGGCTGTAGCACGAGCGCCGCCCGTGCCTCAAACCGAACTTCCCCGGCTCGGCGCCTCACGCCGTGGCGGTGACGATCCAGGCTGCCGTATCCAGCAGCACGCCGTCGGCGGTCTGGTGCGGCGCCAGCGCCTCGCGCACCGCGGCGGCGACGACCTCCCGCTTGTCCTCGTGCTCACGCAGCAGCGCGCCGACCGGGCCGCTGCGCAGCACCAGGGCGAGGGTCTGCTCCAGGTCCCCGACCCCGGCCTTGGTGTCGAAGGGCGTGACCGCGATCCCCGAGAACCCGGCGCGGCCGAGGATGTCGCGGATCCGGCCGGGATCGGCGAAGGCGAAGGCGCCCGGCGCGCCCGGGACCGGGGGTGGCGGCGCCGGCAGGTGGCGCAGCGCCGCGGTCAGCGACACCGTCGCCCAGCCGTTCTCGGCCATGCTGCGCCAGCAGACGAAGGCGAGGCGCCCGCCCGGCCGCAGCGCGCCGTGCAGGTTGCCGAAGGCGGCGACCGGATCGTCGAAGAACATTACGCCGAAGCGCGAGAACAGCCCGTCATAGCCGGCCGGCTCGATGCGGGCGGTCTGGGCGTCGGCCTCGACGAAGCGGACATTGTCCAGCCCGGCCTCGGCGGCGCGGCGCCGGGCCAGGCCGAGCATGGGGGCGGAGATGTCCAGGCCGAGCACCTCTCCGCCGGGGGCGACCCGCCGCGCCAGCTCCAGAGTGCTGCCGCCGCTGCCGCAGCCGATGTCGAGCAGCCTTTCGCCCGCCGCGGGTGCCAACGCCTCGACCGTCTGCCGGCTGAACGGCGCGGTCATGCGGTCGAGCTGCGCCTGCATCTCGACCCAGACCGATCCTCCGGCCTCGTTCCAATAGGCGATCTGGTCGGCGTTCGGAGTCCCGGCTTCGTTCGTGGCCATGCTCGATCCCCCCGGTCCGGCCCGAGGCCGGCGGTTCAGTCCGCGGCCTGCGGCGGCGCCAGCTTCACCGACTTGGTCAGGTAGTCGTCGATATGCGCCAGCAGCTGGTCGTTGTGCAGCGTGAAGAAGTGGTTCGCCCCCGGGATCAGCCGGTAGTCGATCTTGATGTCCTTCTGCTGCGACAGCTTGTTGACCAGCTTCTGCACCGCGTCATGCGGCACCAGGTCGTCCTTGTCGCCCTGGACGATCAGGCCGGAGGAAGGGCAGGGCGCCAGGAAGGTGAAGTCGTATTTGTTCGCCGGCGGCGCGATCGAGATGAAGCCGTCGATCTCCGGCCGGCGCATCAGGAGCTGCATGCCGATCCAGGCGCCGAAGGAGAAGCCGCCGACCCAGCAGGCCTCGGCGTTCGGGTTCAGCGCCTGCAGCCAGTCCAGCGCCGAGGCGGCGTCGGACAGCTCGCCCTCGCCGCGGTCGTGCACGCCCTGGCTGCGGCCGACGCCGCGGAAGTTGAAGCGCAGCACGGTGAATTCGTGCTTCTTGAACGCCTGATACAGCGTGTGGACGATCTTGTTGAACATCGTCCCGCCGCCCAGCGGATCGGGATGCAGCAAGAGGGCGATCGGCGCATTGGTGCGCTTGCTCGGGGTATAGCGGCCTTCGAGGCGTCCCTCGGACCCGTTGAAGATGACGTCCGGCATCGGCCGTTAAGCTCCTCGAGATGGCGACGGGGCGGACCGGATCACCGGTGCGGCGTCTTGCGGTGCCGCCTGGCGGCGCGGTGGGGCGGCTTTCTTGACCATTGCACTCGGATATCTATATCTAAGCGGTCACTCCCCCTGCCACGACGCGGACCGTGCCGGCCACCCGCCGTCAACACGATCCACGCGAAATGTTCGTATAGCATCGGGACGGCCTTCGTGTTCAAGGGTCTTGATCGAGGCATGCCGAACCGGCCAGGGCCGAGAAGCGCGGATTGCGCTGCGGGCCGGGCCGTCGCAGGCGACGAAGATCCGGTCCACGGCGCGGGCAGATGTTGTCATTCCGGTCCGGCGGGCAGGTCGGGCCGTTGGGGGCGCAGAAGATGCGTTTGAGCACCAAGGGACGCTACGCCGTCATGGCGATGGTCGACCTGGCGCGGCACGGGGCTGATGGTCCTGTGGCGCTCGCCGACATCGCGCTGCGCCAGGAAATCTCCCTGCCGTATCTGGAGCAGCTCTTCGCCAAGCTCCGCCGCGGCGGTCTGGTCCGCAGCGTGCGCGGCCCCGGCGGTGGCTATCTCATGGCCCGGCCCTGCGGCACGGTCCGGATCTCCGACATCATCTTCGCGGTGGACGAGCCGATCCAGGCGACACGCTGCGAGAAGCACAGCCCGCTCGGCTGCCACAGCGACAAGAGCCGCTGCCTGACCCACGATCTGTGGGAGGAACTGGGCAACCAGATCCATCTCTACCTGTCCTCGGTCACGGTCGAGGACGTGGTCAACCGCCGGGTGCTCGGCTCCAGCCATCTGTTCCCCGCCGGGCAGGGCGTGACCGTCGCCGCCGAATGAGGCGGGCGCCGTGAGCTCCGCCGTGTATCTCGACCACAACGCCACCGCGCCGCTGCGGCCGGAGGCGCGTGAGGCCATGGCCGCGGCGCTTGATGCCGTCGGCAATCCGTCCTCGGTGCACCGTTTCGGCCGCGAGGCCCGGCGCCTGGTCGAGGCTGGGCGCGCCCAGGTCGCCGCCCTGGTCGGCGTCGCCCCGGCCCAGATCGTCTTCACCGGCGGCGCCACCGAGGCCAACGCCCTGGCGCTCGGTGGCCTCGGCCGGCGCCGGGTCCTGGTCTCCGCCATCGAGCATGACAGCGCCCTGGCCTGGGCCACGGAGCGGATCCCGGTCGGCGGCGACGGCCGGGTCGATCTCGACGCGCTGGACCGGATGATGGCGAACGGGGCAGAGCCCGCGATCGTTTCGGTGATGGCCGTGAACAACGAGACCGGCGTGATCCAGCCGGTGGCCGAGGCCGCCGCCATCGCCCGCCGCCACGGCGCGCTGGTGCATTGCGACGCAGTCCAGGCCGCCGGCCGGATCGCGCTGCCCGCGGTCGGGGGCGAGGTCGACGCCCTCAGCCTCTCCGCCCACAAGCTGGGCGGGCCGCAGGGCATCGGCGCCCTGGTGCTGCGCGACGGGCTGCCGCTGGCGCCGCTGCTGCGCGGCGGGGCGCAGGAGGGCCGGCGTCGCGCCGGCACCGAGAACGTCGCCGGCATCGCCGGCTTCGGTGCCGCTGCCGCGGCCGTGGCCGGCCGGGCCGACCAGCCGCGGATCGCGGCGCTGCGCGACGACCTCGAACGGAAACTCGCGGCCGAAGGCGCCGTGGTGCTGGGCGCGGGCGCGCCGCGCGTCGCCAACACCAGCTGCGTCGCCATGCCCGGCGTCACCGCCGAGACCCAGGTCGCGGCGCTCGATCTCGCCGGGATCGCGGTCAGCGCCGGCTCGGCCTGCAGTTCCGGCAAGGTCCGGCGCAGCCATGTGCTGGAGGCGATGGGCCTGCCGGCCGAGCTGGCCGAGAGCGCCATCCGCATCAGCCTGGGGCCCGGGACCGATGCCGCGGCGATCGACCGCTGCGCCGCCGCCTGGGTCGATCTGGCCCGGCGGAGGCGCAGCCGTGCGGTGGCCTGAATGGAGGCATGAGGTTTCGCCGGTTGCCGCCCGCCCGCGGCTTTCGTAGAACACCACGTTTTCGAGCAGGAGCAGGGCCGGAATGCCCAGGATCATCTTCATCGAGCCGGACGGGAACCGGCGCGAGATCGACGCCCCGGCGGGGCTTTCGATCATGGAGATCGCGCATAAATACGACGTCGATCTGGAGGGCGCCTGCGAGGGCTCGCTGGCCTGCTCGACCTGCCATGTGATCGTCGAGCCGGAATGGTACGACCGGCTGCTGCCGGCGCGGGAGGACGAGGAGGACATGCTCGACCTCGCCTGGGGCCTGACCAAGACCTCGCGCCTCGGCTGCCAGATCATCATGAGCGACGAGCTCGACGGGCTGACGGTGCGGCTGCCGTCCGGCACCAACAACATGATGTGATGCAAGGGGACCCGGCATGAGCGAGCCGCATGCCGGGGTCCAGCGGAGCGCGGCTGAGAACGACTCTCGCAGTCGGGTTTTCGCTGGCATTCGCCGTCGAAACGCCTATCTATTGGCGTGAGAAGGGCGGCGGCACAGGCCTCCCAAGGGGCGACCTTTGGGGTCTTCCGCATCGGAGTACCCGACTAGCCAACTCGGTTAATCGGTTCTGGCACAGGGGTTGAGGAGCGAGGCATGGCGGCAGTCCAGGAGACGGTCCGGCAGGTCGAAGAGATCACGAACAGCCGCTACAAGCACGGCTTTGTCTCGGCCATCGAGATGGAGACGGCACCGAAGGGGCTGACCGAGGAGACCGTCCGCTTCATCTCCGCCAAGAAGAACGAGCCCGAATGGCTCCTGGAATGGCGGCTGCGCGCCTTCCGGCTGTGGCAGACGATGGAGGAGCCGCACTGGGCGCGGATCAGCCACCCGCCGATCGACTACCAGGACGCCTACTACTACGCCGCGCCGAAGAAGAAGCCGAAGCTCGGCAGCCTGGACGAGGTCGACCCCGACGTCCTGGCGGTCTACGAGAAGCTCGGCATCCCGCTGCGCGAGCAGGAGCGCCTGGCGGGCGTCGCCGTCGACGCCGTGTTCGACAGCGTCTCCGTGGTCACCACCTTCAAGGAGCAGCTGGAGAAGGTCGGCGTGATCTTCTGCTCGATCTCCGAGGCGGTGCAGCGCTACCCGGAGCTGGTGCGCCAGTATCTCGGTTCGGTGGTGCCTTATTCCGACAACTACTTCGCCACGCTGAACTCCGCCGTCTTCACCGACGGGTCGTTCGTCTATATCCCCAAGGGCGTGCGCTGCCCGATGGAGCTGTCGACCTATTTCCGCATCAATGCGGAGAATACGGGCCAGTTCGAACGCACCCTGATCATCGCCGACGACGCTAGCTACGTCTCGTACCTGGAAGGCTGCACCGCGCCGCAGCGCGACGAAAACCAGCTGCACGCCGCGGTGGTCGAGCTGGTGGCGCTGGATGACGCCGAGATCAAGTACTCCACCGTCCAGAACTGGTATCCGGGCGACGAGGAGGGCAGGGGCGGCATCTACAACTTCGTCACCAAGCGCGCCGCCTGCCGCGGCCGCAACTCCAAGGTCAGCTGGACCCAGGTCGAGACCGGCTCGGCCATCACCTGGAAGTACCCGAGCTGCATCCTGCAGGGCGACAACTCGGTCGGCGAGTTCTACTCGGTGGCGATCACCAACAACCGCCAGCAGGCCGACACCGGCACCAAGATGATCCATATCGGGAAGAACACCAGCTCCCGGATCATCTCCAAGGGCATCTCCGCCGGGAAGTCGGACAACACCTATCGCGGCCTGGTGCGGATCCTGCCGGGCGCCGAGGGCGCGCGCAACTTCACCCAGTGCGACAGCCTGCTGATCGGCGACAAGTGCGGCGCCCACACTGTGCCGTACATCGAAAGCCGCAACCCGACGGCGCAGGTGGAGCACGAGGCGACCACCAGCAAGGTCAGCGAGGACGTCCTCTTCTACTGCCGCCAGCGCGGCATCGGCGAGGAGGAGGCGCTGGGCCTGATCGTCAACGGCTTCTGCCGCGAGGTGCTGCAGGCGCTGCCGATGGAGTTCGCGGTCGAGGCCCAGAAGCTGGTCGGCATCAGCCTGGAAGGCTCGGTCGGTTAAGGACATGCCGCCTCGGTGCGGCTTCGCGAATTTGAGGAAGGCCGCGTGAAGCGGCGAGGGAACGCGGAATGCTGGAGATCAAGGACCTTCACGTCGCCGTCGACGGCAAGGAGATTCTGAAGGGTGTGTCGCTTTCCCTGAACAAGGGCGAGATCCACGCCATCATGGGGCCGAACGGCTCCGGCAAGTCGACGCTCAGCTACGTTATCGCCGGCCGCGACGGCTACGAGGTCACCGGCGGATCGATCACCTTCAACGGCGAGGACCTGCTGGCGATGGAGCCGGAGGAGCGGTCGCGCGCCGGCCTGTTCCTGGCCTTCCAGTACCCGCTCGAGGTCGCCGGCGTCGGCACCGTCACCTTCCTGCGCACCGCCTACAACGCCCACCGCAAGCATCGCGGCGAGGCCGAGCTGGACCCGATGCAGTTCACCAAGCTGCTGCGCGAGAAGGCCAAGGGCCTCGGTATCGATGCCGAGATGCTGAAGCGTTCGGTCAATGTCGGCTTCTCCGGCGGCGAGAAGAAGCGCAACGAGGCGCTGCAGATGGCGCTGCTGGAGCCCGGCCTCGCGGTGCTGGACGAGACCGACAGCGGCCTCGACATCGACGCGCTGAAGGTGGTGGCGGAGAGCGTGAACAAGCTGCGCTCGCCCGACCGGGCCTTCCTGGTGATCACCCACTATCAGCGCCTGCTCGGCTACATCGTCCCCGACCACGTCCATATCCTGGCCGACGGCCGGATCGTCCGGTCCGGCGGCAAGGAGCTGGCGCTGGAGCTGGAGGAGAAGGGCTACGCCGGCGTGGTTCCTTCCGCCATTGGGCCGGCAGCCGCGTGAGGCAGAGATGAGCGAAGCGATCTCGCCCGTCGTCGCCGCCCAGCGCGAGCGTTTCTCCGCCAGCCGGTCGGCGCTGCCCGGCGTCGGCCGCAGCGCCATCGCCCGCCGCCGCGAGGCGGGGATGGCCCGGTTCGAGAGCCTGGGCCTGCCTACGCGCAAGCAGGAGGCCTGGAAGTACACCGACCTGCGGCGGCTGGAGAAGCTGGGCCTGAACGGCGCCACCGCGCCGGCCGAGGCGGCGCTGCCGGAGGCGCTGCGCGCCTTCGTGCCGGTCCAGGGCCCGTCCATGGTCTTCGTCAACGGCCGGCTGCGCCGGGAGCTGTCGCATCTCGACGGCCTGCCCAAGGGCCTGCGCCTCGACGGCTACGCCGCGGCGCTGGAGGCCGGCGACGCCGAGGTCGAATCCCGCTTCGCCGCGGCCGCCGACGCGGCATCGCTGGTCGAGCTGAACACCGCCCTGGTCGAGGACGGCGCGGTGCTGCGCATCGCCCCCGGTGCCGTGATCGAGGCGCCGGTCCGTCTGGTGTTCCTGACCGCGCCCGGCGCCGTGGCGGTGGCCAGCCACCCCCGCATCCTGGTCCTGGCCGGTCCCGACAGCCAGGCGACGCTGATCGAGGCCTATCACGGCACCGACGGCACCGGCTATTTCACCAATGCGGTGGTCGAGGCCGAGATCGGCGACGGCGCCCGGCTGCGCCACTACCGCCGGCAGAGCGAGGGGCTGAATGCGGTGCATCTGCTGAACGGCAGCGCCACGATCGGCCGCGACGCCACCTATGACAGCTTCACCCTCAGCCTCGGCGCCGACCTGGCGCGGACCGAGGTGGTCGCGACCTTCACCGGCCGCGGCGGCAACGGCCATGTCACCGGCGCCTATCTGTCAGACGGCACCCGCCACATCGACACCACCACCCTGATCGACCACGCCGTGCCGGACTGCCGGTCGCGCGAGGTATTCAAGGGCGTGCTGGACGGCAAGGGCAGGGGCGTCTTCCAGGGCAAGATCATCGTCCGCCGCGACGCCCAGCGCACCGACGGCTACCAGCTGAACCGGGCGCTGATGCTGTCGAAGACGGCCGAGATCGACAGCAAGCCCGAGCTCGAGATCTACGCCGACGACGTCAAGTGCAGCCACGGCGCCACGGTCGGCGAGATCGATGCCGAGGCGCTGTTCTACCTGCGCGCCCGCGGCATCGACGAGCGCACGGCCCGGGCCATGCTGGTCGAAGCCTTCCTGCGCGAGGCGCTGGAGGAGGTCGCCGACGAGGCTGTGCGCGAGGAGTTCGAGGCCGCGGTCGGGCTGTGGCTCGCCGCGCGGCATCAGGAGGGTTAGGTCCCATGGACACGCGGCTGCACACGAGCGGCATCAACGCCTATGACGTGAACGCCGTCCGGGCGGATTTCCCGATCCTGTCCCGCACCGTCTACGGCAAGCCGCTGGTCTATCTCGACAACGCCGCCTCGGCGCAGAAGCCGCGCTCGGTGATCGACGCCGAGAGCCGCGTCTACGAAGAGGAATACGCCAACGTCCATCGCGGGCTGCACTATCTCAGCGGTGCCGCGACCGATGCCTTCGAGGCGACGCGCGAGGCGGTGAAGCGCTTCATCAACGCCGCCTCGATCAAGGAGATCGTCTACACCCGCGGCACCACCGAGGCGATCAACCTGGTGGCCCAGAGCTACGGCCGCGCCTTCCTCAAGGAGGGCGACGAGATCATCGTCTCGGTGCTGGAGCACCACTCCAACATCGTGCCGTGGCAACTGCTGGCGCAGGAGAAGGGGCTGGTCCTCAAGGTCGCCCCGATCGACGACGACGGCAACTTCCTGCTCGACGAGTTCGAGCGCCTGCTGTCGCCGCGGACCAGGCTGGTCTCGGTCACCTACATGTCGAACGCGCTCGGCACCATCGTCCCGGTCAAGGCGGTGATCGAGCGGGCGCATGCGGTCGGCGCCAAGGTGCTGCTCGACGCGGCCCAGGCGATCACCCACATGCCGGTCGACGTGCAGGACCTCGGCTGCGACTTCCTGGCCTTCTCCGGCCACAAGCTGTACGGCCCGACCGGCATCGGCATCCTCTACGGCCGTGAGGATCTCCTGGAGGCGATGCCGCCCTGGCAGGGCGGCGGCGAGATGATCCGCACCGTCAGCTTCTCCGGCACCACCTTCGCCGACCTGCCGGCCAAGTTCGAGGCCGGCACCCCGGCCATCGCCCAGACCATCGCGCTGAAGGCGGCGATCGACTACGTCACCGCGCTCGGCCTCGACACCATCGCGGCGCATGAGCGCGAGCTGATGGACTACGGGGTCGAGCGGCTGTCGCGCGTGCCGGGCCTGACCATCGTCGGCCGGGCGCGGGAGCGCGCCTCGATCATCTCCTTCGCCATGGACTGCGCCCATCCGCACGACATCGGCACCATCATCGACCAAGCCGGCGTCGCCGTGCGGGCCGGCCACCACTGCGCCCAGCCGCTGATGGAGCGGCTGCGGCTGCCGGCGACGGCCCGCGCCTCCTTCGCCCTCTACAACACCAAGGCCGAGATCGACGTGATGGCCGAGGCGCTGGGCAAGGTGGTCAAGCTGTTCGGGAAATGACCATGCAGGCCAGGCTGTCCCAGGAAGAGCTGGAGGAGAACTTCTCCCTCCTCGACGATTGGGAGGAGCGCTACGCCTACATCATCAGCCTGGGCGACGCGCTGCCGCCGTTCCCGGAGGCCGAGCGCGTCGAGGCCAACAAGGTGCATGGCTGCCAGAGCCAGGTCTGGCTGATCGCCCGGCCCGAGGACCAGGCGCCGGACCACATCGTGTTCCAGGGCGACAGCGACGCCCGCATCGTCAAGGGGCTGATCGCCATCGTCACCGGCGTGTTCTCCGGCCGCCGGCCGGAGGAGGTGGCGGACATGGATCTGCGCGGCCTGTTCAACCGGCTCGGCCTCGACACTCATCTGACCAGCGGTCGCCGCAACGGCCTGGCGTCGATGGTCGAACGGATCAAGGAGATCGCGCGGCGCCACATCGCTGCGCGGGAGGCGACATCATCATGACCCGGCCCGCCTATTTCCCCGATGACGGCCTCGGCCTGAACGACTTCATGCGCGCCGGCACGCTGGACGTGCCGGAGCCGGACTGGATCCACGTCCGCACGCCGCTGTCGAAGGTCGAGGTTCCGCTCGACGTCGAGGCGACCCGCTCCGCCATCCTCGACAACCTGACCCTGGTGTTCGACCCGGAGCTGCCGGTCAACATCGTCGAACTCGGGCTGATCTACCGGGTCGAGGTGTCGCCGGAGGGCAAGGCCGAGATCGACATGACCCTGACCGCGCCGAACTGCCCGGTGGCGGGCTCGATGCCCGCGATCGTGGAGAAGGGCGTGCTGGCCGTGCCGGGCGTGACCGAGGCCAAGGTCAACCTGACCTGGGATCCGCCCTGGTCGATCGAGCGCGCCAGCGAGGACGCCCGGCTGGCGCTCGGGATGTAGGAGCCGTCTTCAGCCGGTCTTCCAGCCTCCTCCATTGTCATCCTCGGGCTTGACCCGAGGATCCAGGGGCAGCCGGAGCGGCTCTCGGTGGCCCCCTGGATTGCCGGGTCAAGCCCGGCAATGACAGAAAAATGGGAAGGGAGGGCGCCGGGGAACGTCTGCGTTGCAACCGCAGGCCGTTGAAGTCTTTTCCGGATCGGCCCATCTTGTGGGTCGAGGACAAGAGGTGAACAGGATGCGCGCTCTACCGCCGCCGATTTCCCTGACCGACCGCGCCGCCGACCGCGTGCGCGAGCTGATCGCGAAGTCGCCGAAGCCGATCATCGGCCTGCGGGTCGGGGTCAAGGCGCGCGGCTGCTCCGGCCTCAGCTACTTCATGGAATACGCCGAGGAGCGGAAGAAGTTCGAGGACGTGGTCGAGAGCAAGGGCGTCACCGTCCTGATCGACCCCTCGGCGATCATGTTCCTGCTCGGCACCGAGATGGACTACGTCCAGGAAGAGTTCGGCGCCCGCTTCGTGTTCAACAACCCGAACGAGGTCGACCGCTGCGGCTGCGGCGAGAGCTTCCGGGTCGCCCAGCCCGAGGGCAAGGAACCGGCCCCGGCCGGCGCGTAGCGCCGTCCGGCCGCCGCCATGGCTCATTCAGCCGGCGACGCGCCGGACCTGAGACCCAGAACCCTCCGCCGCCTGCTGTCGCCGCCGCGTTTGCGGCGGCTTCTTCGTTTCGCCGTCGGCGGCATCCTGGTCGGCTGCATGGCCGTCGCCTTCGCCGAGGCCGCGGACGAGGCGCAGAGCCTGTTCTTTCGGCTGACCGACGGCCGGCTGTGGCTGGCGCCGATCCTGGGCGCCATCGGCTTCGGCGTCTCGGCCCTGGCGGCGCAGCGGCTGTTCCCGGCGGCGCCCGGCAGCGGCATCCCGCAATGCATCGCGGCGATGCGCCGGCCGCTGGAGCTGGTGCCGAGCCAGCTGAACGCCCGCACCGGCATCGGCAAGATCCTGCTGTGCCTGTTCGGCCTCGCCTGCGGCGCCTCGATCGGGCGCGAGGGCCCGACCGTGCAGGTCGGCGCCGTGATCCTGGCCAGCCTGACGCCGCGCGCCAACCCGGCGCGGCTGCGGCGGGTGATCACCGCGGGCGGCGCGGCCGGGCTGGCCGGCGCCTTCAACACGCCGCTCGCCGGCATCGTCTTCGCGCTGGAGGAACTGGCCGCCGGCTTCGACATCCGCAACCGCATGGCGGTGCTGGCCGCGATCTTCCTGTCTTCGGCCGTCGCCATCGCATTGCTCGGCGACTACACCTATTTCGGCCGGCATCCGCTCGACTTCACCGCGGGGGCGATTCCGGTCTTCCTGATCGTGGCGCTGCTCGCCGGCATCCTCGGCGGCCTGTTCGGCCGCTGCGTCCTGGTGCTGACTAGGCTGCTGCCGCGGCTGTTCGCCCGGTTCGGCCGCTGGTCGGTGCTGGCCGCCGCCGCCAGCTGCGGCCTCCTGGCTGGGCTGATCGGCCTGGCCGCCGGCGGCGCCACCTTCGGCACCGGCTACGAACCGACGCGGCTGGCGCTGGAGGGCGGGCACGGCCTGGCCTGGTGGTTCTTCCCGGCCAAGTTCGCCGCCACCGCCCTGGCCTCCTCGGCCGGCATCCCGGGCGGCCTGTTCGCGCCCTCGCTCTCGGTCGGCGCCGGCTTCGGCGCGATCTTCGTCCCCCTGGTGGGCCCGGACCTGGTGCCGTCGCTGATGCTGGTGGGCATGGCCGCCTATCTGACCGGCGTCACCCATTCCCCGGTCACGGCCCTGGTGCTGTTGGCGGAGATGACGGGCGAATCCCGCGGCCTCGCCATCCTGATCCCGGCCGTCGGCCTGGCCTGGGCCGGGTCGCGGCTGGTGCTGCGGCACGGGTTGTATCATTTGTTGGCCGAGCGAATTCTTGCGCGAGCCGGCTGGAATCCTTCGGCGACAACCTGATATCGTCTCCCGCAAAGGAAAAAACACCTTCGGGGGTTCAGGTGAGATACGGTCTTCCGGCGCTGATCGCGCTGGCGCTTCTCGGCTGCACGCAGAAACCGCCGGCCGAGACGCCCGTCGTGCTGTCGCGGACGGTGACGGTGAACGGCCTCGACATCGGCGTGACCCGGCTGACGCAGTCGACCTGGGGCGCCTGGCTGGTGGGACCGAGCCTGATCGGCCCGTCCCAGGCCAAGGTCCGGGCCGCCGAGCGCAAGGCGATCGAGCAGGTGTCGGCCTGCAAGGTGACCAAGGTCACGCCGGGCGACAATCCGATGCGGGCGGAGTATGTCGAGCTGACGGTGGCGTGTTGAAGGCGGGGCCCACGAGCAGGTTGAGTTCGCAATCGCGAACCCGACATCCCGCCACCGGCGCTGCTGCGCGATGTCGGGTTCGCCGGGGCGAACCCGCCTGCGGGATCACCCGGTCGGTAGCTTCAGCTCGTAGCGCTCGGTCCAGCGGCTGCGGTCGTAGGGCGGCTCGCCGGCATCGGCGAACACTTCCACCGCCTCCGTGATCTGGCCGTCGCGCAGGCGGTACAGCGAGACCGCGTGCACGATGTCGTTGCCGTTGGTGATCAGCACGCGGGAGACCGCCCGTTCTCCCGCCTCGATCAGCTCCTGCAGGTGGCAGCGCCAGCGGCCGGGATAGTTGGCGTTGAGGGCGATGAACGCGTCGGCGCCACGGATCCGCTCGCAGGTCTGCGGCCAATCCGCCACGAAGTCATCGGACAGCAAACCCAGGGCGCGGGCCCAGTCGCGCGCATCGAAGGCACGCCACAGGGCGGCGACAGCGTGGTCGTCCATGGCATTTCGGTAAAACTGTTCCCAATTTGTTCATTATGCCCAAGCGAGACGGTGCTGTCGAGGGGGCTGGATGGACTAATTCCTCTCGTAAATTAATGCATTTGACATAGCTGGTTTCCAAAATATTGTATTTGATCCAACAATCAACTGGCCAGGATCGTAGATCCTGCTGGCCGAGAGGACCCGACCATGACCATCCTGTCGCGCCGCCTGCTGCTGGCCGGTACGTTCGTTGCCGCCGCTCTCGCTCCGGCGCTCGGCCGGGCCGCCGATCCGGTCTCCGCCGTCACCCTCGACTGGGCCTACTACAATCCGGTCAGCCTGGTGCTGAAGGAGAAGGGCTGGCTGGAGGAGGCGCTGAAGCCGCAAGGCGTGTCGGTCACCTGGGTGCAGAGCGCCGGCAGCAACAAGGCGATCGAGTTCCTGAACTCCGGCAGCGTCCAGTTCGGCTCCACCGCCGGCGCCGCGGCCCTGCTGGCGCGGATCAACGGCAGCCCGATCAAGGCGGTCTACTCCTACTCCCGGCCGGAATGGACGGCGCTGGTGACCAATGGCGACAGCCCGGTCCGGTCGGTCGAGGATCTCAAGGGCAGGCGCGTGGCCGTCACCCGCGGCACCGATCCCTACATCTTCCTGCTGCGCGCCCTGGCCGATCACGGCCTGACCGAGCAGGACATCGAGGTGGTGCTGCTGCAGCACGCCGACGGCCGCAACGCCCTGATCGGGCATCAGGTCGACGCCTGGGCCGGGCTCGACCCGATGATGGCGCAGGCGGAGCTGGAGCAGGGGGCGCGGCTGTTCTACCGCAAGCCCGACCTGAACACCTATGGCGTGCTGAACGTGAACGAGCAGTTCGCGGCCGACCACCCGGAGATCGTCGAGGCGGTGATCCGCGCCTATGAGCAGGCGCGCACCTACGCCCTGGCCCATCCGGACGAGCTGCGCGCCGCCCTGGTCCAGGCCGCGGGCCTGACCGACGCGGTGGCGGCGAAGCAGCTGGAGCGCACCGACCTCTCCGGCCCGGCGATCGATGCGCCGAAGCGCGACACCATCCTGAACGCCGGCCTGGCGCTGCAGAAGGCGGGGGTGATCGATGCCGGGGTCGATGTCGCGGCCACGGTCGATGCGCTGCTCGACGCCCGTTTCAAGACCGCGCTGGCCGCCCGGCCATGACCAGCCTCGATCCCGCCGTCGGAGCCGCTCGCCGCGAGCCCCGCTCGGCCGGCGCGTTCGGCACCGTCGCGGTCGGGCTGATCCTGCCGGTCGGGCTTGCCCTGGGCTGGGAGGTGCTGGCGGCGCTGGGGCTGGTCTCGACCCGACTGCTGCCGCCGCCCTCGCAGATCCTGCGCACGCTGGGCGACCTGGCGGCGCGCGGCGTGCTGCTCGACCATGTGCTGGCGACGCTGTGGCGGGTGTGGTGGGGCTTCCTGCTGGGCGCGGCCGCCGGCACGGCACTGGGCGCCGCCACCGGCGTGTGGCCGCTGGCGCGCCGCCTGCTGGACCCCAGCATCCAGGCGCTGCGCAGCATCCCGTCGATCGCCTGGACGCCGCTGTTCATCCTGTGGTTCGGCATCTTCGAGACGCCGAAGGTGCTGCTGATCGCGGTCGGCGTGTTCTTCCCGGTCTACCTGACCCTGGCCGGCGCCATCGCCTCGGTCGACCGCAAGCTGGTCGAGGTCGGGCGGATCTACCGCTTCGGCACCTGGGACCTGGTGCGCCGGATCCTGCTGCCGGCGGCGCTGCCGACCTACATCACCGGGCTGCGCGGCGGGCTCGGCCTCGGCTGGATGTTCGTGGTGGCGGCGGAGTTCATGGGCGCCAGCAAGGGCCTGGGCTACCTGCTGGTCGACGGCCAGATGACCGGCCGCCCGGCCACCATCCTGGCCTCGATCCTGCTGTTCGCCGTGCTCGGCAAGCTTAGCGACCTGGCCCTGGCCGCGCTCGGCGCCCGGCTGGTGCGCTGGCAGGACGGCTTCCGTCCGGAAGGGGCGTGACCATGCTGTCGCTGCAGGGTGTCGCCAAGCGCTATCCGAACGGGCTGGACGCCCTCGCCGGTATCGATCTGGAGGTGGAGGCCGGCGCCGTCGTCGCCGTGGTCGGCGCCAGCGGCTGCGGCAAGAGCACGTTGTTGCGCCTGATCGCGGGGCTGGAGCGGGTTTCGGCCGGCACGCTCTCGGTCGCCGGCCATCCGGTGGACGGGCCGGGCGAGGATGTCGGCGTGGTGTTCCAGGAACCGCGGCTGATGCCCTGGCTCACCGTCGAGGCCAATGTCCGCTTCGGCCTTGGCCGGCTGCCCCGGGCCGAGGCGGCGCGGCTGGCGGCCGACGCGATCGCCCGGGTCGGGCTGGCCGGTTTCGCCGATGCCTGGCCGCGCCAGCTCTCCGGCGGCATGGCCCAGCGCGTCGCCATCGCCCGGGCCCTGGTGGCCCGGCCCAAGGTGCTGCTGCTGGACGAGCCGTTCAGCGCGCTCGACACCTTCACCCGGCGCGACCTGCACCGGCACCTGCTGGAGATCCGGGACTGGCTCCAGCCGACCCTGGTGCTGGTGACGCACGACATCGACGAGGCGCTGGCCCTGGCCGACCGCGTGGTGGTGCTGGCCGGCCGCCCGGGCCGGATCTCGGCCGACATCGCCGTGCCGGTGCCGCGGGCGGAGCGGGACGGGACGCCGGGGCTGCTGCGGCTGCGCGAGGCCGTGCTATCCTCGCTGGTGCCGCCGCGGGATGCTGCGGCCGGCCGCGATGCGGGCGCCGCAGGGGCCCGGGCTTCGGCCGTGCCCGTCACGATCTGAGAGACGACGATGGATGCCGAGACGCTGCGCGCCCTGCAGGCGCCGCTGAAGGACAAGTATCGCGAGGCGCCGGACGCCGCCCTGATCACCCTGCGCGCCAAGGGCCGGCTGGGCGAGGAGGGGGTGACCTGCAAGGTCGAGACCGGCCGCGCCCTGGCCGAGGCCGGTCTGCATCCGGCGACCGGCGGCGACGGCCTGTCGCTGTGCTCCGGCGACATGCTGCTGGAGGCGCTGGTGGCCTGCGCCGGCGTCACGCTGAAGGCGGTGGCTACCGCGCTGAACCTGCCGATCACCGGCGGCACCGTCTCGGCCGAAGGCGACCTCGACTTCCGCGGCACGCTCGGCGTGGCCAAGGATGCGCCGGTCGGCTTCCGCGCCATCCGCCTGCGCTTTGCCGTCGAAGGCGACCTGACCGAGGAGCAGCGCGCCACCCTGCTGAAGCTGACCGAGCGCTACTGCGTCGTCTACCAGACGCTGCGCCAGCCGGCCGAGTTCACGGTCGATCTGGTGAATGCTTGAATTCTTGGCTGATTTGCCAAAAATTCGACACGAATCCTTGAATTGAGCTTTGCCTAATATTTGCCTTGTCCGGTGCCGAAGCGAAAGGCACCGGATGGGAGGCTGATCGGCCGCTACGGCGCCGGAGACGCGGCTTTCCCGTTCTGGCATCGTTCTTGCTGCTGTCGTCATCCGCGGCCGGATCGCTCCGCCGCGACTGTCGAAGGGGCAAGTACCGATGGAAGAGGAACAGGGAGACGGCGTCAGCCGCCGCGGCCTGCTGTCGCTGATCGGGATGGCGGCGGGCAGCGCCGCGATGTACCAGGCGATGACCAGCCTCGGCCTGGCGGCGGAGTCCGGCTACAAGGGGCCGGTCGATCTCAGCGGCGATCCCAGGGGCGCCTCGGTGCTGGTGCTCGGCGCCGGCCTGGCCGGGCTGACCGCGGCGTTGGAGCTGCGCCAGGCCGGCTACAAGGTCCAGGTGCTGGAGTTCAACGACCGGCCGGGCGGGCGGAACTGGACCCTGCGCGGCGGCGACCGCTACACCGAGCTCGGCGGCGCCACCCAGGCCTGCGGCTTCGACCAGGGCCTGTACCTCAACCCCGGTCCCTGGCGCATCCCGTACCACCATCACGGCGTGCTGGCCTATTGCCGCCGCCTCGGCGTGGCGCTGGAGCCGTTCCAGCAGCTCAACCACAACGCCCTGCTGCACAACAGCAAGGGGTTCGGCGGCAAGCCGCAGCGCATCCGCGAGATCAAGACCGACTTCCAGGGCCATGTCTCCGAGCTGCTGGCCAAGGCGACGCAGCAGGGCAAGCTGGACGAGGCGGTGTCGAAGGAGGATCGCGAGATCCTGCTGCAGGCGCTGAAGGCCTGGGGCGCCCTCGACAAGGACTATGCCTACAAGGCGGGCGAGGCCTCGGCCGAGTTCCGCGGCTACCGGAAGGACGCCGGCGGCGGGCTAGGGGCTGAGCCGGTGCCGGGCGAGCCGATCGGCCTGTCCGAGATCCTGTCCTCGCGGCTGTGGCGCAGCCTGCAGAGCTTCGCCCTCTACGAGTTCCAGACCACGATGTTCCAGCCGGTCGGCGGCATGGACATGATCGGCAAGGCCTTCGCCGCGCAGCTCGGCGGGCTGATCCGGTACAACTCGAAGGTGACCCGGATCCAGCAGGGCGAGGCCGGGGTCACCGTGACCTATGAGGACACCAAGAGCCCCGGCAGCGCGCTGCAGGCCAAGGCCGACTGGTGCGTCTGCACCATCCCGCTCACCGTGCTCAGCCAGATCCCGACCGATGTCGGGCCGAAGATGCAGGCGGCGATCGAGGCCGTGCCCTATGCCTCCTCGGTCAAGGTCGGGCTGCAGTTCAAGCGCCGCTTCTGGGAGGAGGACGAGGCGATCTTCGGCGGCATCAGCTACACCGACCTGCCGATCCGCCAGATCTCCTATCCCAGCACCGGCTACAATCTCGGCGGCAAGGGCGTGCTGCTCGGCGCCTACAGCTGGAACGGGCCGAACTCCTACGAGTTCACGGCCATGGACCCGGCCGAGCGGGTGCGCCGCGCGGTCGAATACGGCAAGCAGATCCACCCGCAATACGAGACGGAGTTCGAGACCGGCATCTCCGTGGCCTGGCACCGGGTGCCCTTCACCCTGGGCTGCGCCGGCGACTGGACCGACGAGGCGCGGGCGCAGCACTACGACAACCTGTGCCAGATCGACGGCCGCATCGTGCTGGCCGGCGAGCACGCCTCCTACATCCCGGCCTGGCAGGAGGGGGCGATCCTCTCGGCGCTGGATGCGATCGGGCGGCTGCACCGCCGGGTGATCGCCGCATGACCGCCCTGTCGATGAGGAGCCTCGCCATGATCGTCCGTCCCGCGGCCGCGATCCTGTTCGCCCTGCTGCCGGCTGCGGCCGGCGCCCAGGACGCCCCGTCGCCGATGCTCAGCCCGGCTTCGGCCTTCGCCGAGGCCGACGGCGCCGCGCTGTTCGCCAATGTCTGCCAGGCCTGCCACATGCCGGCGGGGCAGGGGGCGGCCGGCGCGGGCCACTATCCGGCCCTGGCGAAGAACGCCAATCTCGAGACCGGGGCCTACCCCGTCTATGTCGTCGTCCACGGCCTGAAGGGCATGCCGCCGGTCGGGAAGATGATGACCGACGACCAGGTCGCTGCGGTGGTGAACTACCTGCGCACCCATTTCGGCAATGCCTATGCCGACCCGGTGACGGCGAAGGACGTCGCCGACGCCCGAAATTGACGCGCCATTCCAACCCGTCACGGCGAGGAGGTGAAGCCGACGTGGCCATCCAGCGGCACCGGCCCATGGATGGCCACGCCCCTTCGGGGCTCGCCATGACGGGTTGGGTTTGATTTCAGTCCGTATGAAACGCACAAGGGGGAACCAGAAATGAAGACGATGACGGCAGCGATCGGCCTCGCGGCGATGCTGGCGGCCGGCGGGGCGGCCGCGCAGGACGTGGTCCGCCACAGGATCCCGAACTCCGACTTCCCGATCGCCCGGGCAGTGGAGATCCCGGCCGGCAAGACCACGGTCTATGTCAGCGGCGCGGTGCCGCCGGTGGCCGATCCGAATGCGGCCAAGAACTCGGTCGCCGCCTATGGCGACACCAAGACGCAGACCGTCGCGGTGCTGACATCGATCGAGAAGACCCTGAAGGACCTCGGCCTCGGCCTCGGCGACGTGGTGAAGATGCAGGTCTTCCTGGTCGGCGACCCGGCCAAGGACGGGAAGATGGACTTCGCCGGCTTCATGGAAGGCTACCGCCAGTTCTACGGCACGGCGGAGCAGCCGAACCTCCCGGCGCGCTCGGCCATGCAGGTCGCCGCCCTGGTCAATCCCGGCTACCTGGTCGAGATCGAGGTCACCGCCGTGCGGCCATAGCGAGGGCTGGCGGTCCGGCGGGTCGGGGCGATAAGATCGGACAAAACGACGGAGTCTCGACGTGATCCATGTCATCGCCCTGCTCACCGCCAAACCGGGGAAGCGCGCCGCCTTGCTGGAGGAGTTCCGGAAGATCATCCCGGAGGTCCATGCCGAGCAGGGCTGCATCGAATACGGGCCCGCGGTGGATGCCGAGGGCAGCCCCGACCGCTTTGGCGACGACACCTTCGTCGTGGTCGAGAAGTGGGAGAGCCCGGAGGCGCTGAAGGCGCATTCCGCCGCCCCGCACATGAAGGCCTATGGCGAGCGCACCAAGGACCTGATCGCCGACCGGGCCATTCACGTCCTGACTCCTGCCTGACACCCGGCAGGCCCGCCCATCCATCACCGTCATGGCGAGCCCCGAAGGGGCGTGGCCATCCATATGTGGACGGCCCCCTGCCTGCAAGGCATTCGGGCGAGGGCTGGGAGCGGATCGCTTGCATCCATATGTCCGGCCTGTTGAGTGCGTCGCGAGGACCGCTGGCCAAGATGATATCCACGGCGGGAGACCCAGACAGGGGCGAGACGTCGAGGCGCCACTGGATGGCACGGAGTGTCTCCCGCTTTGGATCGATCGATCCCAATCATCTGCTC